>JADHRD010000020.1 GCA_016777585.1 Rhodospirillales bacterium
AAAAATGCATTATGCGATAGGTGTACTTGAAGAAAAAATTAAAGTTGCATTTGAATTAATTAATAAAATGTCGGAGCATAAACATGATTAAAAATTTAAAAGATTTAGTTGTCATTTTGCTAGTCAGTGGAGTGTTGACGTTGTTAGGTGTTATTATAATAGGTGACTATTATGTTGCATTACAAGAAAATAGACCTGTGGACGAATCAGTTATTACACTGATGAAGATGGCTCTCACAGGATTGATAGGAATAATTGCTGGATGGATGGGCAGTAAGAGTTGACTGAAACTCAGTGGATTGTTTTTATCAGTTTGATTATATTTCTAATATTTGTGGGTTATCATTCAACCTAGACATGGTCAACATTCAAATTTTACTAAATAATTGATAAAAACTTGCAAACTGAGAATAGATAAAAATGAATAATACGTTCGTTCAAAAACCAAAAATTGTACATACAAAATCTATCAGTTGTGATGGGGGGGGCAGCTCAGGACATCCAAATGTATATTTATATATTAATGTTGAGAATGAAATAACGTGTCCCTATTGCAGTCAAAAATTTATTTTTAATGCTCCGAAATCCTCAACACCAACACATTAACTAAGAAACTAATATCATGAAACATGTATTTCTCATTGATGGCTCAGGGTTCTTATTTCGAGCATACTTCGGCGTCAAAATTAAAATGTCCCGACCAGACGGCACTCCAACAAATGCTGTATATGGGTTTACCCAAATGCTCATGAAACTTGTTGATGACACAGATGCCGATCATATTGCTGTAATTTTTGATCAAGCTAGAAAAACGTTTAGAAACGAAATATACAGCGAGTATAAAGCTCACCGACCACCGCCACCAGAAGACTTAATACCCCAGTTTGATTTGGTTCGACGTGCCACAACAGCAATGAATATACCAGCGATCGATATGGAGGGATATGAAGCTGATGACTTAATTGCAACTTATGCAAAACAAGCTTCAGAAATGGGGGCAAAAGTAACAATTGTCTCTACCGATAAAGACCTTATGCAATGTGTTGGGGGAAACATCAGTTTGTATGATGCAATGAAGAATATTGAAATAGGCCCGGACCAAGTTATTGAAAAATTTGGTGTGGCGCCAAATAAAGTCATTGACGTTCAAGCACTAGCAGGGGACTCTGCAGATAACATTCCGGGCGTGGCTGGAATAGGTATAAAAACAGCTGCTCTCTTGATAAATGAATATGGTGATCTTGATTCAGTATTAGCGAACGCTGAAAATATTAAACAAACAAAACGAAGAGAAGCACTGATTGAGCATGCTGATTTGGCACGTATTTCAAGAGAGCTAGTAACTCTAAAGGATGATGTTCCGATAGATGTAGATATAAAAAATTTCGCTATTAAAAAAATAGATAAAGAAAAATTTATCGAATTTTTAAAAGAACAGGCATTTAATTCCCTTATTACTAGGTTTGAGGGAAGATATAATTTAAATCATAAAAATGACATTAATAAAGAAATTACAGCTTCTGGATCGAATTCAGAACCCCATAATGACCATCCAGAAATAAAATATGAGCTAATACAAGATGTTACTCAATTAAGTTCTTGGCTCAAGAAAGCACAGGATTTAGGAGTTTTAGCTTTCGATACTGAGACAACCTCATTGAATCCCATGTTAGCCGAATTAGTTGGTTTCTCTCTATCAGTTTACCCGGGAAACGCATGTTATGTTCCAGTTGCGCATATCAATCAACAAGAGCAAGTAAGTCTAGGCTTTGATACTGAAGAAACATCTAAAACTAAAAATAAAGATGATATCAAACAAATTTCAAGGGACGAAGCGATCACTCTTATTAAGCCCATTCTCGAAGATAAGTCGGTATTAAAGATTGGTCACAATATTAAGTATGATACAAAAATACTTAGTCACTATGGTGTGGATATATTTCCAATAGAAGATACAATGTTAATTTCTTATACTCTTGAAGGGGGCCTCCATAAACATAACCTAGATGATCTTGCCCAGCTTCATCTGGATCATCAAACTATTAAATTCAAAGAAGTTGCCGGCAGTGGGAAATCACAAATTACATTCGATAAAGTACCTCTAAAAGAAGCCCTTAACTACGCAGCCGAAGATGCGGATATAACATTGCGCCTTCATAAAGCTTTAAAGCCGCGTTTAGCGCTTGAACATATGGTGACAATATATGAGAAACTGGAACGCCCACTGAGTTACATATTAAACAAAATGGAACTGGAGGGCATCCGAGTTGATGTTGATGTACTTAGGGGGCTTAGTGCTGATTTTAATAAAAGATTAGGCGAATTAGAAATAGAAATTTATTCAATAGTTGGACATGACTTTAATGTTAACTCGCCAAAACAGTTGGGCGAAATTTTGTTTGAAGAAATGAACATAGTGGGTGGCAAAAAGACTAAGTCAGGAGCTTATAAAACTGGAGCTGATATATTAGAGGGTCTCGCAGCAGATGGCCATAAATTACCAGTTAAAATACTTGAATATCGACAACTTGCAAAATTAAAAAGTACTTATACTGACTCTTTAATTGAACAAATTAACCCTAGAACAAAGCGCGTTCACACAAACTATGGTCAAGCCATCACCTCAACCGGAAGGTTAAGCTCGAATGATCCAAATCTCCAAAACATCCCAATACGCACCGAAGAGGGCAGAAAGATCAGAACAGCATTCATAGCCTCAGAGGGCAATGTGCTCTTATCGGCAGATTATTCACAAATTGAGTTGCGCCTTTTAGCACATGTTGCGAAAATAGACTCTCTCAAAGAAGCATTTCATAAAGGGGTTGATATTCACGCGCTTACAGCATCGCAGGTTTTCAATGTTAGTCTTAAAGACATGGACCCCATGGTAAGGCGAAATGCTAAGGCCATTAATTTTGGGATTATATATGGTATCTCGGCTTTTGGGCTAGCGCGCCAGCTCGATATCTCACGAAATGAGGCTGCTGAATATATATCTGCTTATTTTAAACAATATCCTGGGATTAGGGATTATATGGAAAACACTAAAATGGTAGCTAGCGAAAATGGTTATGTAACAACACTTTTTGGCAGACGTTGTTATATCCCAGGAATAAAAGATCCCAATGGGGCCGTGCGGAGCTTTGCCGAACGTGCAGCAATCAATGCTCCAATACAAGGAGGTGCAGCTGATATCATCAAAAAGGCTATGTTAGGTGTCGATGACTCATTAAGCAAAAATAAAATGGCGGCTAAAATGTTGCTCCAAGTTCATGATGAGCTTATTCTAGATGTACCTAAAAATGAGTTGGAGAAAACAGTAATCCTAACCAAACAGGTAATGGAATCTATAGCCACTTTAGATGTTCCCTTGGTCGTAGATACAGGGTTTGGTAAAAACTGGGGCGAAGCCCATTAAGGTAAAATTCCATGCTAATCAAATTTTCTAAAAAGTACGATACAAAACCGTCAGAGATAACATCAGAAAATAATTTTCTGACCCGACGCCGCTTTATTCAATCATCACTAATTTCGGGGGCCAGCTTATTGTCTCCTTTAGGAGTTTTTGCAGGCCAACCAACTAATAACATTTTTTCTAATATAAAAAAAATGTCCTTTGGGGCAAATGAAAAGCTTACCTCTTTTAAAGGAATTACAAACTATAATAATTTTTATGAATTTGGGACCGGAAAGACTGACCCCGCTCAATATTCGCATCTACTAAAGACCGAACCATGGACTGTTGAAATAATGGGTATGGCAAAAAAGACTGGTAAATTTAGTATAAGTGATTTAATAAAACCATCTGAGCTCGAAGAGCGTATATATAGATTACGTTGTGTAGAAGCCTGGTCAATGGTAATTCCTTGGGTTGGTGTTCCATTATCCAGTATAATAAAACGATTTGAGCCTAACTCGAAAGCTAAATATATAGCATTCGAAACACTCGTTGATAAAAAGCAGATGCCTGGCCAAAATTCCAAATTTATAGATTGGCCCTATATCGAGGGATTGAGGATGGACGAGGCAATGAATCCTCTTAGTATCTTAGCCATCGGTTTATACGGGAAACCTATGCCTAATCAAAATGGTGCCCCCATCAGATTGGTCGTTCCGTGGAAGTATGGCTTCAAAAGTATAAAATCTATAGTAAAAATTAGTTTTGTTGAAAATGAACCTAAAACAACTTGGAATCAACTCGCACCCCGAGAATACGGTTTTTATTCTAATGTAAATCCAAACCGTGACCACCCCAGATGGAGCCAGAAAGAAGAACGACGAATAACCGGTGAAAGTGGTCTTGGAGCTCTATTTACACCGAAAATTAAAACAGAATATTTAAACGGTTATGCTGAAGAAGTAGCACACCTATATAAGGGTATGGACTTAAAACAGTTTTTTTGATCAAGGTAATGGCAAAAAAAACTCGTAACATATACAAACATTTGGTTTTCGTCGTCTGTTTGATGCCGCTGGCCTGGCTTATTTTTGCTATCTTATTAGATACTATATATCAAACTCAACTAATGTCGGTTGACCCTGTCCAGAAATTCGATCGGGAATTAGGTGACTGGGCCCTGATTTTTATAATTTTATCACTTTCCATAAGGCCGATAGCTGAACTGATTAAGAAAAAAGAATTAATAATTTACCGTAAAATATTTGGCCTATTTGGTTTCTTTTACGTCTGCCTTCACCTTATTGCTTATACTGGTCTTAATTTACAGTTTAATATGGCGGGATTATTAGACGACATAAGTAAGCGGAATTATATAACAATTGGAATAATTGGCTTTGGTTTATTGATACCAATGGCAGCAACTTCATCAAAAAAAGTCATAAAATATATTGGAGGAAGATTATGGAAGAAAATTCATTCTCTGATATACATTATATCACTTCTTGGAGTTTTTCACTTTTTCATGATGACCCGTGCTGACTTTACTCGCCCAACGGTTTATTTGATCATAATTTTAATTTTGCTTCTATATCGTTTGGCCACAAAATCAAAAATTTTAGGCCAAAGGCCCTTACTAAGAAAATAAATACTTTAAATAACCATTAATTTCGAGACATAGCATTAATTAAATTATTTAAGGAACTGGGTCTCTTTATCCATCAACACGCCATAGTTCTGGCGAATTATCTAGACGTGCATCAAAAGCCACCCGCTGTTCTTCCATTTCAGTGGGTAATCTGTCCTCAAAAGTCTCAAAATAACTCTTAATCTCCTGAACCTCTCTCTTTCCCGCTTGTCTATTAATGTTCATAACCTCTGCGAAGTTCTCTTTCCCGAATTCCTCGAGACCAGTCCAATTTATGTCTTGGTACTTAGGCATATGGCCAAATGGACTTTCTGCAGCCTCTTCCTTGCCATTAACCCTATCAACAACCCAATTTAGAATTCTCATATTTTCACCAAAACCTGGCCAAACAAAGCCTCCTTTACTATCTTTTCGAAACCAGTTAACACGAAAAATCTTTGGAGGGTTTTTAAGTGACTGTCCGAGTTTCAACCAATGAGCCCAATAATCTCCCATGTTATAACCACAAAATGGCAGCATAGCCATTGGGTCACGGCGGATCGCGGCCTGATTAACTGCAGCAGCGGTCGCCTCAGATCCCATTGTAGCGGCCATATACACACCATGCTCCCAATTCAAAGACTGATACACTAAAGGAAAAGTGTGGCTCAAGCGGCCGCCAAAAATAAATGCACTTATGGGAACACCAGATGGATCATCCCATGCTGGATCAACCGTTGGACATTGACTGGTCGCACATGTAAACCTAGCATTTGGGTGCGCTGCTAATTCACCACTGTCAGGGCTCCAATCATTGCCTTTCCAGTCAATTAAATGGTCTGGAGCTGGATCGTCATGTCCCTCCCACCAAACATCACCATCGTCTGTTAAGGCAACGTTTGTAAAAATTGTATCACTTTTCATCATTTCCATGGCACTAGGGTTAGTTTTCATTGAAGTGCCGGGGACAACTCCAAAATAACCAGCCTCAGGATTAATGGCATAAAGACGACCATCCTCTCCTGGCTTAATCCACGCTATATCATCACCAACCGTTCTGACTTTCCAACCTTCAAAACCTTCAGGTGGAATAAGCATGGCAAGATTGGTTTTACCACATGCGCTGGGAAAAGCCGCTGCAACGTAGGTCGTCTCACCTTTTGGGGACTCTAACCCAAGAATCAACATATGTTCTGCCAGCCATCCCTCATCTCTGGCCATTACAGATGCAATTCTCAGAGAAAAACATTTCTTCCCAAGAAGCGCATTGCCTCCATAACCACTTCCATAGGACCATATGGATCGTTCTTCTGGATATTGCACAATATATTTTGTTTTATTATTAGGCCAAGGTACATCATCTTGATTAGAGTTTAGTGGAGCGCCTACAGAATGCATGCAAGGAACAAATTCACCATCATCACCGAGTATATCTAGTGCTGCCTTGCCCATTCTCGTCATTACTCTCATACTCGCAGCAACATATGGGCTATCTGTAAGTTGCACGCCAATATGGGCAATGTGCGACCCCAGTGGGCCCATACTGAAAGGAATTACATAAAGAGTACGGCCTGCCATAGAATTTTCAAATAAACCATTTAATATGGTTTTCATTTCATCAGGGTCCATCCAGTTGTTAGTTGGTCCCGCGTCTTTCTCTAATTTTGAGCAAATAAACGTTCTATCTTCAACGCGCGCAACGTCGTCAGGATCTGAATTAGCCAAAAAAGACCCCGGTCGTTTTTCAGGATTAAGCGGACTTAGTGTTCCTGCGGCCATCATTTTTGTACATAAATCATCATACTCTTCTTTAGATCCGTCACACCAGTATATCTCGTTAGGTTGGGTTAATGATGCCATTTCATTTACCCAATCAAGTACCTTCTGATTATTTGTTTTATTGGTTTCGGCAGTAACCATTCCACGCTCCCTTGTGCCTTAACTTACAATTCAAGGTTAAACTTTAGTACTGGAAGTTACGAGGTGCAACCAAGTTTATAAATTTTTAGTTAATAATAAGAATATCAAAGAATATCTGTATAATGTCTAAACAGTGATTCAAAATTGCGTGCTTATGAAACTGTGCTTGTAACTTAAATAATTACCAGCCAAATTATTATTTAAAAAAGCAGAACTTGATGATGGTGAGAACATTAAATGTTTGGTTATAAACGTAGCAAACGCCAAGTCGAATTTGGTCCTTATCCCCTTGAGAATTTAAAAAGAGATGAAAATATAATTGAGAGGGAAGCCTTATCTGAACCCGTTCGGGATCAGCCTATGTCTGAAGGTTCTTATCATTTTCTTAGTAACGCACTAAAAACTCATCTGGCAGCATTCGAGAAACTTCGAGAGCCAGCGTCCTATTCAAAACTGGCACCCGTTCCAAATGATTTAAAATTGCGCACCCGAGATATAAAAGGATCTGGGTATTTTTTAGATGCGTCACAGGTTGGTGTTTTCAATACCTTTAAAAACCTATGGTTTGAAAAAGTAAATGAAGAGCATTCTCATGGAATTGCCATTTTAGTAGAATACTCTGATCCTATAGATAGTAACAACAATGCAAATACATGGGTGGCTGGAAATGAGCACTTGATAGCAACACTATTAGCCGCCGAGATTGCACTTGATATAAGCGGTCAAATCTCAAGCATGGGATTTTTAAGCAAGGCGCATTGGAGGGGTTCAACGGATATAGACATAGATAAGGCTACAATTCTATCAGGACTTGGGATCAGAAAAAATAATAAAATAATTAACCCTTTTGTTGAGGATCAATTCGCTATAGCGATAATCACAACAGATTATGAGTTAAAAGTAGATTTGCCACTTGATGGTTCAATTAAAAATGCCAAAACCTTGTCATATTATTTTGGGCTTAGTGGAGCTGTCTCCGGGCTTGAGCGATGGCGTCGACGGCGAAGACCGTCCCATTTAGGCCCCTATCCAGTAGAAAACCTAAAACGAACAAAAAAAATAACAACCGAGATTTTTAAAGACGAAGTGCCCCGTGTACCAAGCAGAACAAACATGTATGTTCGTACTGCCTTTGGGGACCTTAGTAATAAAGCTAAGAAAGAATCTGATCGCTGGTCGCAGAAACACCCGGTATCTCAAGGAATTGTTAGACCTAGCTGGGCTATAAAGCCTTTGCAGGATGGAACTGTTGCTCAATCAATTGCTCATAAAACCTTAAACCCCGAAAAAAATACTATGGCTCTAAAAGCTCTCAGCCACTATATGGGATCTGCGATCACTGGAGTATGCGAGGTGCCCGATTACGCTTGGTACTCTCATGATAAACGCGGTGAACCGATTGAACCTTATCATAAATATGCATTGGTCGTTCTTATTGATCAAGGATACGAAACTTTCCTAGGTGCCAGTGGTAACGACTGGATATCTGGATCACAATCAATGCGAGCGTATCTTAAGGGTGCGGAAGTCGTTGGAGTGATTGCTGAGATGATAAGAAATATGGGGTATAGTGCCCGCGCTCACTCCAATTTAGATAGCCAAGTACTACATGTACCCTTAGTTCTTCATGCTGGTCTAGGAGAACAAAGTAGAATTGGAGAGAGTGCTATTAATCCGTTTCTTGGAATGCGCTTTAAAACAGCAGTCTTAACGACTAATATGCCATTACATACGGATTTACCAATTGATTTTGGAGTTCAATTATTCTGCTCAAAATGTTCAAAATGTGCTAGAGAGTGCCCTTCTCAAGCAATACCATTTGGTGACAAGGTAATTTTTAATGGTTACGAAACCTGGAAACCTGATAGTGAGCGATGCACAGTATACAGAGCTACTAATTTGAAAGGTTCCGCTTGTGGTCGCTGCGTAAAAGTCTGCCCACTCTCAAAAGATACAACATTGGATGGCCCATTACTCCATCAAATAGGTAGTTGGCTAGGAATTAACGCCATGTGGCTAAAACCTCTTCTCATTCCAATTGCCATCTGGCTGGATGACAAACTTGGAAATGGCAATCCCGTTGACAAAAAAAAATGGTGGTTGGACCTCGAAGTAATAGGGAAACGCTCGTTTAAATATGATCCTGACAATTATGTGTTAGCGGCTAAAGCCACAAATCGGCCAAGAATACAGCCTAAGAAAAAGAAACTCAAAAAAGATAGTATAGCATATTTTCCTGCTTCAACCTTACCTCCACCTAATATTCTAGAGCCATTTCCAACGAACCGAAAATTAGGATTAGAAATAGCCAAACGAGCGGAGACGGTAAAAGTAGCGCTAGAACGCCGAAAATTAGGAGGTAAAATGCCAAATGAATATATCCCCAGCTATCAAAAGAAGTCAGAGACCTAAAATATAAATCCACTAATTTTAAATGAAGAGGTTCTTTTTCTCTCTAATACGATTAGCTAAATTTAACAGCTTATTATCCGAAAGTCCCAATTCATCTAAATGTTTTACCGTATTAAACAAATAGTCTTCGCATTTTCCAAGGGGGCCCTTGGCACCGTGTATTGCGTTTACCTCCTCTTCTATGGTCAACTTTCCAGTATAGTTTTCATGATCTCGATTCATAATAAAAGCAATAGCATCAACATATTCTGTTTTATTATCATCAATCACTTGCAACTTAACAACCCTGGGAACGTAGGATCCACCTATCATTTCCCTATCCCAAACTAATTTAAGCTCCTTTTCAACATTCTTGCGCGAAATTCTAAAGGCAATGCCCTTTGTCGAACCCCCAGGCTCTAAGGCTAAAATAAGACCCGGGTGGTCTGGGCTACCTCGTCCAAGTTTTGTCCACATGCAAAACTTCCGATGATAACCAAACAGCCTAACCTTTCTTTTCTCTATAAATTCAATCATAGGACTCCAAATCAAGGACCCATAAGCAAATAACCAAATATCTCTATCTTTGGGTAGAGTAGATAATAAATCTAACCTCGATCTATCACGGTCAACTTCAGGGAGTCTTTTAAAGTGTCCTTTTTTCTCACTTTCAGATATCATTTCTTCAAATAGGCCATTCTCAATATCTGATCTGGTAATTCTACCGTGTGTCTTGAATGATGGGGGGGATTTTGCCATAAATATATTGTTAAAGTGGGAAGAATAATATCGCAAGCCTATTTGTATTAATAAAAACTCAAACAACTAGAATAGTAGATATACTCTCAATTTAAGATTTTTAGTGTAAACATCAGGAATTAAGAATAATATTATGAAAAAACCAAATTTTTTATTTTTTATGACAGACCAGCATCGAGCAGATAATCTAGGATGTTATGGCAATAATATTGTTAAAACACCCAATATAGATAGTATTGCTGATAGTGGATCCTTATTTAATCGTTTTTATGTAGCAAATCCTCTATGCATGCCAAACAGGTCATCTTTAATGACCGGGAGAATGCCCTCTGCCCATGGTGTGAGATGCAATGGTACACCCCTTTCACTCAGTGCTCGAACCTACGTAGAACACCTTGCCGAGAATGGATATAAAACAGCTCTTGTAGGAAAATCACATCTCCAGAATATGACTGGCAAGAAACCTATGTGGGGACCATCATCTGATGACTTTGCTGTTGATTCACATGGAATACCCATTCAAGCTTTCGACTGGAACATGCATGGAGCCGGCTATGAAAATGAAAATCCAAATTTCTGGCGAAATAACGAAGAACACGATGTAATCACGCCATTTTACGGCTTTCAACATGTTGACCTATGCACAGAACATTCCGACGAAGTAGGTGGTGCTTATGAAAGGTGGCTTCTTAAAAAAGAACCAAACGGCAATAATTTAAGAGGACGCAAAAACTGTCAGTCGGACAATAAAATTACCACACCTCAAGCCTGGAAAACTCAATTACCAGAAGAATTATACCCATCTTCATATATTGGCGATATGACTTTAGATTATTTGAACGATTATGCCTCAGGCGAACAGACCGAGCCCTTTTTTCTACAATGCTCTTTTCCTGATCCTCATCATCCCTTTACACCACCTGGTAAGTATTGGGATATGTATGATCCAGATGATATGCCAATTCCAAAAACAGTTAACGATGGAGACTCCAGTATGGAGGTTTTTCTGAGGGATCAACTTGAGAAGGGTACTGCCGTTCGTGATACACAGAATCCATACATTGCGTCAGCGCGAGAAATACAGGAGGCCACGGCTCTTACCTTTGGGATGATTACAATGATTGACGACCAAATTGGTCGCGTTTTAAGTCAATTAAAGCAGTTGGGTCTGGACGATAATACAATTATTATATTCACATCTGATCACGGCGATTATATGGGCGACCATGGCCTGATGCTCAAAGGTCCACTCCATCTGCACGGTATGATCCGCGTTCCATTCATATGGAAAGATCCAACAACAGATTTAATAAATTCTACTTCGACGCTAGGCCAGACGATAGATATATCAAGTACTGTCATTGAACGGGCGGGGATAAAGCCATATTGGGGAATACAAGGAACATCACTCCTTAAAACAATGGACAGAAATAATACTGAAAAGCGGGATTCAATTTTGATTGAAGACGATAGACAGCGTATATATCTGGGTTTTAGTCGATTCCAAAAAATCAGGACCTTAATAACAGAAACCCATAGATTGACAATTGGTTATCCGGATGCGCGTGATGAACTATATGATTTAACCAATGATCCCGATGAACTAAATAATTTGTGGGATAGTGAGCCCCAATTAAGGGCTGATTTAACAGATCAACTTATGCGAATGGTATTGGAGTATCAGGACCCCACCCCGCTCGCGACCTCGATAGCATAAATAGTACAACCTCTTACGAAGGAGATAAAACCATGGCAGTTACAAAACTGCATCACGCAGCATATAGATGTAATGACGCACAAGAAACAGCAGATTTTTACACTAAATACTTAGGTTTAGAGTATTATGCGGCCGTTGCCGAGGAAGATGTTCCATCAACTGGAGAAAAATGTCCCTATATGCACATATTTTTTGCAATGAAAGACGGATCATGTGTTGCATTTTTTGAGGTCCCATCATCACCCCCAATGCAGAAAGATCCAAATACGCCAGAATGGGTTCAGCATTTAGCTTTAAATGTGGAGAGTCGTGATGAGTTATTACAACGTAAAAATCTTTTAGAGGAAGATGGAATAAAAGTCGTTGGACCAACTAACCACGGTTTCTGCGAGTCAATTTATTTTTTTGATCCCAACGGTCACCGCACGGAGTTAACTTATCATTTAGGTGATGCCGCGATGATGCAAAAATTAAAGTCGACGGCGCCTCTTATGCTAGAAAAATGGAATAAAGAAAAAGTAGTTCCAACCGATGCCGCCTGGATTCATGAGAATAAAGTATAAAGTTATTTAAATTATGTCATTTATCCAAAATAATAGCTTATTAATATTAAATGTTCGGCCCGGCGAAATGATGGAGAGCCAAAGTGGTATTCAAATGCATAATCCAAAGATATTTGGCCGACTAGAAAATAATGATTGTAAAAAAGATATAGCCTTTATCGTAATTCATCCCACCAGTAATTTTATGGCTCATTATCTATTTGAACCATTTAACAAAAGAAACCTCTCTTTACTTGGCTTAAATACCCGTTATATGGGTAACGATACAATGCTTCTAATGGAACGCGCCATTCAAGATTTAGGGGCAGGGGTAAAGTATTTAAGAGAGCAAAATTATAAAAAAATTATTCTGATTGGTAACTCTGGGGGCGGCGCCTTGGTCGCAATGTATCAGGAGCAAGCAGAAAACCTTACCATTAAAACGACCCCTGACAATCTTACAATTGATCTAGAAAATGGAGATCTCCCAAAGGCCGATGGAATAGTTTTACTTTGTGCCCACCCAGGGCGAGCATTCACCCTAACTGATTGGATTGATCCTTCTATAACGAATGAACAGGATTTATTTTCGCATGATCCCACAATTGATATGTATAATACTAATAATGGTCCTAAATATGAGACAGAATGGCTTTTAAATTATCGCAAAGTTCAGCGTGATAGAAATGATTATCTTACCGATTGGGTAATATCACGATTAGATGAAATGGATCAGTCAGTTGCATCTGATCAAGCTTTTATAGTCCACAGAACCATGGCAGATCCGCGTTTTTTAGATTTGTCTTTAGATCCTAATGACAGAGAACCTGGCACAATCTGGGGAGATCCAAAACAAATAAATTATGCTGCAAATAATATTGGTCGGTTCACCACTCTTCGCTCATTTTTAAGCCAATGGAGTATGCGCTTGTCTCGAGCAAACGGTCCTAAATGCCTTTCAAACACAACGGTACCCGTATTAAATGTTAATTTTACGGCAGATAAGTGTGTTTTCCCAAGCCAAATAGAGATGTGGTCAAAAGCGTGCGGTGATAGATGCACTGACTACAGTCTCAAAGGCGCCGAGCATTACCCTCATCATACCCCAAATAAAATCGATGAACTCTCTGATGTAATTGCAGAATGGACAGAAGAAATATAATTTTCAGATCACTTTAAGAGTTTTTTTCAGGTTCCTTAATAGCTCCTATCCAGCCCGTATGAGTAATATCAACAATAATATTATCTGGATCCCTATATTTAATTTCGTAGTAACTAGCCTCCTTATCAAGTTTATCAGAGACGTCACCCATCATATATTTTCCACCTGATTCTTCTATCGATTTTTTTGTTTGGTCGACATCATCAACCCAAAAGCCTAAATGGTGTAATCCAACAAAATCTTTTCCTTCTTCTCTCAAGCTTGTAGCTTTACCTGCCGCTTCATCAGATTTATATTCAATAAGAGCCAAACTCATTACACCATCAGACATATAAGCGACACTAGCCATTGGCGTTTCATTTTCGCGAATTAATTCCATTCCAAAACTGTTCTCATAGAATTTCTGGGACTTGCGCCTATCGGGGACAGATATAGCTATGTGACGAAGTTTACCTTGGGACTTATTTGGCATACTTACCTCTGTTTAAAATATGTTTCTATTATTAATAAACTTTTTATTTCAGAATATTATAAATATGTGTTTTCATATAAATTTTTAAAAGTCTTTTCAAATTTTTTGGTAAACTCTCTTGGATTTCCATATGTTGATTTCTCAAGATTTGTTCTAAGGTTTTCGCGATATCTCTGTAATCGAGAAATGTCATTTGCTAAGCTCCCAGCAATTTGAATATATTGAGATTTTGATTCACCAATCAACTCTGTGCATCCTATTCTGGTCATAATCGAAGCACCAACTCGTGAAGCGTGCCGAGACCCGCGCAATGTTATAACAGGGACCCCCATTACGAGGGCCTCAAAACTTGTAGTAGTGCCGTTATAAGGGAACGTATCTAGAGCGATATCTATTGAATTATATTTTTCAAGTGGACTTTGATCTTTTGGGACCCATTCCATAAATTCCATCCTATCACTAGAAATGTTATGCTGAGAAAATTCATTTCTAATTCGTTCACGAACACATGGATAATCTACCATACGCCCTTTTATGATAAGATGAGATTCTTTTACTAAATTTAATATATCAGACCAAGTTTTAATTACGTCATGCGAAATCTTTGAAATATTATTAAAGGATCCAAATGTAACAAATTTATTTCTTTTCTGGGGCAAAGATTTTACTTCAGGTAATTTCTCATATGCAGAATAACAATGAAAGCCTCCATCCAATCGAATTAGTTTTTCAACATGATGTTTATCTGACAAACCTTCCGGGTCTGCAATATTATCAGTGATTCTATAATTAATTTCTGATAAGCCAATAGTTCCCGGATAACCAAGCCAAGAAACTTGAATTGGGGCTGGTTTTTGGGCAAAGACGGATATCCTATTACCATTACTTAACCCAGCCAAATCAACCAATATATCTATTTTATTATTTTTTATATTATCAACAACTTCTTGATCTGTCCTTTGGGTTATATCAAACCAGCTGTCACAATGATCACGAAACCAAGAGGTTATATAATCTGGCTTTTTAACATTAGAATATACATAAATTTCAAATTCTAAATTATTATAATATTCAAAAATTGATTTCAGAAAATATGCACAAGAATGGCGTCGGAAATCTGGAGACACATACCCAATTCTAATTCTTCTTGTTTTTTTAGTCTCGTTCGATGCTTCATTTAAGAGAGGTCTCAAATAATAATTTGAGGCCCATTTTTTATGATAATCAAATAATGTTTCTTCTGTCTGATTGGGGTCATATAATAAATTCATCAAAAAACTCTGCCAAGCAAATGAATAATTAGGATCAATTTTAATAACTCTCTCAAAACATTTAAGAGCCTCGCCGTTAAACCACTGATCATTTAGGACATTACCTAAATTAAAAAGAGCCGTAGTATACTCAGGGTTAATCTTTAAAGCTTGTCGAAAGTATTTTTCAGCTTCCTCAAGACTTCCTGCTTTTTTTGATTGTTTATGGAGAGCGTTACCCAGATTAGTCCAAGCTTCGCAACTATTTGGAACCAACTGTGTGGATTTATACCCAACTCTTTCGGCATCTTCGTACCTATCAAGGCTATTAAATACGGCAGTTAATCCAATCAAGGCGGGTCCATTATCGGGATCAATATCCAGCAATTTGTTAAAAGTGCTTTCAGCTATCTCGTTATCACCCATTCGGCCCTGCAACATGCCCAGACTTAATAATATTTCTGTCGATCCGGGTTTCAATTCATCAGCAATTTCAAGGGCGTTTCGGCCTCTTTTTAAGTCACCTGTCTCTGCAAAAATTAACCCAATATTATAATGGAAAGTTGCACGACCTGGTTCAATAGAAATCGCACGAGTTATATATTCTATAGCTAAATGAATGGAACCTCGTTGTTTAGAGACCAGCCCCAGAAAATGCAGTGCATCTTGGTTCTTTGGGTCTCTCGATAAAATTTCTAGATAAAGCTCTTCTGCCTCGTCAATATTACCCTCTTGATGTAATTTGAGGGCTCGGTTAATTTCCGCATGAGCCATAATTTTCTCCGGCAAACAGAATACTATTTGCTTAGGTTAATTAAATTACTTTGTCATTCTTTTAACTTTTTTGTCTACACAAATTCAACTACTTATAGCGACTTGCACTTAACTCTATTATTCTTTAGTTATAAGGAATGAAACATAACAAGAACATTGAGCTAGAATTCGAAAATTTTGATGCGGATATTCCATCTTTAGGACCATTTGATACAGCTGACATCACTCGCGGAACCGTAAGGCATTTGAAAAACCTCGGATATAGTTTGATTACAGAATTCAAATTACAATCCAAAAGAAGAGTTGACCTGATTGGCCTCGACAATGGAAGTCGTTTTATTATTATTGAAGTAAAATCATCAGTTAATGACTTTAAATCAGATAAGAAATGGCATGAATATATACCATTTGCTGACGAAATGTATTTTGCCGTTGCCAACGGTTTCCCATTAAACATTCTACCCAACGAGTGCGGAATTATAATCGCTGATGCTTATAATGCAGCAATTGTAAAACCATCGCAGATCACAAAAATAACAATTAACCGTCGGCGTGCACAAATTCTTCAGTTCGCACATACAGCTGCTAAAAGGTTACAAAAAATAAAAGATCCAAATATCTAATAAATTAAGTCAAAAGAAACATTATTTAGAGAGCTATTCTACTCATATCGGTGAAGTTCTGCTCCATTATTGGATAACCATTTTTTAGCTTCTTTTACTTTTACATTAAATCTATCGACGGTTCTCCAGAAAGATGCGCTATGATTCATATGAAGAAGATGGGACACCTCATGAGCCACAACATAATCTAAAACCCAATCTGGCGACATAATTAGGCGCCAACAAAACGTCATATTTCCGCCAGAAGTACATGATCCCCAGCGTGATTTGGTATCTCTTATACTCAAACGCCCAATCTTGCAGTCAATAATCTTTGCCATAGCCATTGCTCTTGGAAGGATCTCTTCCTTAGCTTGTTTTTTTAGCCAGTCTCTAGTTCTTCGTTCCAAATGCTCTTTACGTCCACCAATAATAATCTCGTGGCCCATTTTTTTTGCAGTGACCTTAGAAGCTAAATCATGGTAAATAATATAATCTTGTCCCAATAATGAAATTTTCACACCATCACCCAGCTTTATCTGCGCAGGAATTTTAGCTAACCTCTTCAAAATCCAGTCAGAGCTTCTATGAACTAATTCAAATGCATCGTTATTGCTGGCATATTTTGGAAGTGTTACAATTGCCCCTCTTGTTTTTGGATCAACCCTCAATATTGCCCTCAAAGCCCGAGAATTCCGCCTAATTTTTACTGGAATAATAATATCCTCTACACATAACTCAGTTTCGACGATATTGTTGTTATTCATTTGGCCAATCTACTATATGCTCTTCAAGATCAATATTATTATTTTCACTAATAATACGCCCCTTTACCGAAATACCACTCTTTTCAACTGATTCTTTATCCCCAGAAATAAGTGGATGCCAAGGATATAAAGTTTTTTGTTCGTATAGAAGTCGGTAAGCACAAGTTCGAGGTAACCAAGAGAGAGATTCTAACTTACTAACTGTTAATTTAATACAGTCAGGAACGTACGTTTCTCTATCTGAATAATTTCTACATTTACAGGATTCTATATCGAGTTGGTGACAAGCAACATTAGTGTACGAGATATAACCGGTATCGGCATCCTCAAGTTTATTTAAACAGCATTTAGCACAACCATCACACAAACTTTCCCATTCTCCATTAGTCATCTCAAATAATTTCTTAGTTTCCCAGAACGGTTTTTTTTCGGTCATTTTACTTTCTTGCAGTAATAATCTTTTTAATTTTAGAAACAATACTCGAGGCTGTCATGTTATAATTAAAAAAATCAACATACTCTCCACCTGTCCCCATAAAATAGCTTAAGGATGAATGATCGACAATATAGTCATTCAAATTTTCAGTATTTGCCCTCGATTTTGCACCATATACTTTAAATATATTTTTTATATGCTTGATTTGTTTTTTATTTCCAGTAAGGCCCTCAATCCTTGGATGAAAGTTGGATATATAATCACTCATAACCTGAACAGTATCTCGAACTGGATCAACGGTTATGAATAATGGTGTAACTCTGGAGTTATATTCTCCAAGTTGATCCATTACGGTTGAAAATTTTACTAATGTATTGGGGCAAACATCTGGGCAAAATGTGTAACCGAAAAAAACAATTAAATATTGGCCCGTATAACTCTTGTCAGAGACCACATCCCCATTGTGGTTGATTAATCGGAAAGAGCCTCCGATTGATGGTGTTCCAGATGTCGTCGTCTTTTTTATGGTAATAACTTGATTATCTTGATTACGATCTTTATCAGACAAAAATCCATGGAATCCCAGGCCAATAATTATAATCAGCACAACTATAAACAAATAAAAATAAACATGACGAGACTGCATAAAATATTCATTCTAAAAATTTTTAATATAAATTCATAAACTGGGTTACAAAATGGTGCAAGCTAAGAAACTATTAAATTAAATCATATTGACGTTGGATTTCTATGATACCATTGTCATATAATGTTTAATTTTAGCATTCCATACTATATTGAAAGCTCTGATAGTCTAATATTATTGTTATTGGCTATAATTATAGAAATAGCTCTTAATAAATTAAACTTTTTTATTTACATTTTTGAATTACCAGTAAAGTTTATAGAATATTTGACAAGCTGGTTTGATAGAAAACTGAATAAACAAACTCGAAGTCATAAAGATAGAGCCGTTCGCGGATTTATATCCGTTTTAATCATTATTTCAATAAGTTACGCTCTTACAAAGTATATTTCGTATCTAAGCCAAGAGATTAGTTTATTTTGGATTTTTGAATTTTTACTTTTGATAATTTTAATTGGCGATAAGAATTTATGCGCCAAAATTAATGAAATTGCGAGCGCTCTACAAAAACAACAGGCAGCATTGGTAATTCGCAAGCTCAACGTTCTAACTTCCCAGAATTATAAGACAGAGGATCATTATTCACTCGCGCGTATTGCAATTCAGAAACTAGCAATATCGTTCCCATCTTTAATAATAGCACCCCTATTCTGGTACTTAATATTTGGACTGCCAGGTTTAGCTTCATATAAAACTATCTCTATTATTCATGAGAAGATTGGTCAAAAAAATAAAAATTATCAAGGCTTTGGATTTTCAATAATCCAGCTAAATAAAATATTTCTTTTTATTCCTGCTGTATTGGGTAGGGGCCTGATTTTAATTGTAGGAATATTAATTTCACGCACCTTCGAAAAGAATCTATTACAGTCATTTATGTTGAAAGATCTCGGATCTGATGAATATCAATATAAAATTTCAATTCTTGCCTTTGCTAATGCTCTAGGGCTAGCTCTCCATGGGTCCCCTATCAATAAAAATTTATCTGGTAAAAAAAATTGGCTTGGAGAGGGGCGCGCAAAAGTGGTCATCGCAGATATTGAAAACGCGGTTCGTTTATACAAATACTCAAGTTTATTTGTTCAAATTTGCCTATTATACTTGGTAGTTTTAAAGTTATTAACATGACAGAAAATCTAGCACACTCTAATAGTTCAATAACCAAACGCTCAATATACATATCGGGACATCGTACAAGTATATCTTTAGAACAAGCTTTCTGGATACAATTAAAGGAAATATGCACAGACAAAGGCGTATCGATTAATGAATGCATTACTCAAATCGATAACAGGCGTATTCATAAATCTGAGCCTAATTTATCGAGTGCTATCCGAGTATTTATTTTAAATTACATTCAGAAAAATGGAGAAAAATAATTTATCTAAATAAACCTTTAAGGATACCTTTTATAACATCTTCCGCCTCTGGTTTTCTTATTTTTTCCTTTGTTTCTGCATTTGTCTTTTTATTTGAATTTTTTGATTGATTATTGTTGGATTTAGTTAATGGTATAATTTGCTCTAGGATTGTTCCAACACCTTTTTTCTTCAATAATTTCTCTAGCTTTCTATTCAAAGATCCGGGCAGTTTAATTCCGCCTTTCGTAAGAGCTGATGTTTTTAGATTAATATTGGGATTATTCAAATTACCAACTATACTAAATGGGAGCAAAGTATTTTCTGGAGAATTCTTAAGTAAAATACTAGTTAATAAATTAGGTGCGAGTTTGATTTGCCCTGAGGTATTAATCATCCACTTTGGCAGATTAATTGATCCCTTGGCCGAACCATTACCCAGTATAGAATTTAAAGTGAGATCATTATAACTTAAAATACCTCTCTTTATAAGGAAGTTTGTATTAATATTAGCAGATAAAACTTTACTGGACTTGGGGTTAAGGCTTTTACTAAACCTTTGGAGCGACAAAAGAAGTTTCGAAATAGCTTGTATAGCAGACTTTTTGGAAGACGACCCTGTAATTTGCAAGTTTTCAATTGTTAAAGACCCTTTACCATCAAGTTTCTCAGACATTAACATTAAACTACTGCCCTCTGCCTTCATAGTACTGTTTAAATTTAGGTAACCAGTATCAATGCCCTTAATACCATTGGCCCTCATAAGCTTCCCTATATTAAGCTTGGCAATCTTTATTTTACCTCTTAATTTTCCGGCATGAGACATGGTTCCTGCTGCAGAAACCAAACCATCATATACTTTAGCATTAAGATCCCTGATATTGAGAATACCGTTTTTGATACTTGACTTAATTTTGACAGTTTCCAGCTTATACTTTTGAAACTGAATTCCTTGAGACAGCATTTCCAATTCAAGATCTACTTTTTTTAAGAAGGATAAATCAAACTGATTGACCAATAATGACTTGGCATTTTTAATAGTGTTTTTCACCATAACTATTTTTCTAGAATCGTCGGCAAATCCACTCTTACTGGAATTAAAGGCAATTCGCTGTAGAGGTGGTGGTTTAATTTGACTGTAGCGAATTAATTGTTTTGAAACTTGAAATTTATCAATATTTATAAATCCTGTTTTAAGGTTTAAGCTAAAAGTGGGTCGCTTACCCAGAGTACTCATTGTAACCTTACCGTTAAGTTTCACATTTGCCGCCCGTCCCGATATCTCTGATAATGTCACTTTGAGTATATCAGCCTTAATACGGCTTTTTATATTTACATCTCCAATATTCTTTGTAGGCCAATTACTTTTTCCCTTCACGCCTCCAATTAATTTTGAAAGATTTCTATGGTTTAATGATAATTTTCCATTAAAGGTTGGCAGTAAAGATTTAAAATCAGCAATACCATTCAAACCTATGGAGCCCCCTAATATTAATAAATTAGACATAACTTTTGGTTCACGACTCTTGCCATTTAACATGCCGCTCAATCTAAATTTGCGTATTTTATCGAGAAAATTCAAGTTGTTGAATGCTGGAATATTAAGTATCTTTTTTAGATTATTTCCCGATATATCAAACTTTAGATTTTCAAATACTTGATTGGAATTTCCCAGAACTGCCAGAATTTTCCCCGAGGCACTGACCTTTAATCCAGCAATATCAGATACCTTGAGTTTTGTTAAAATCAAATCATTATTGATCACTTTTGCAGTTGTCTCTAGATTTTTAACTCTAAAATTCCGGTATGTTAAAGACCCAATGTAAATTTTAAGATCAAAATTGGGGCTATTTCTAGAGATGTCAATTTTTGTTTGATCACTTTTACCACCCACGTTTCTCCCCGAGTCCTCGGATTTTCTAATTTTTGCATTAGCCCGCTTTCCACCCTTGGCTGATAAAGGTTGCAGAGAACCACTGTAGTATTGATCAAAATTTAATTGATTAATAGTTAGGGCCGCACTGTATGTTGGTTGTTCCTGAAATATTGCACTAATTGATCCTTTGATTACGCTTTTATCTACTTTTGCTGTAAGCTGAGACAATTTAGCGTCCCTTAAGCCAAATTCTAATTTACTGTTTAAGTTAAATTTCTTTAGTTGATCAACTCGTATTCCTGGAAGATCTAAACCCAACCATTTCAATAGTATATTTGGACTATTGGTTGCTAGATCAACAGATCCAAAAAACTTAGATGTTTTAAATTTTTCATCATTTCTCATAATTCCTTGAATGCCAAAATCAGCACTTCCTGGCAGCAGTGCTGATACCTGATTAAAAATTATTTCCCCATCTTCGTGTACTATATTTATTTTTACCTGCTCAACACTCTCACTATTGTATGTCAGGGAATTAATTAAGAGATCAAACTTTAACCTAAATTCTTTGGGAAGCATCTGCAAATTAACTTTGTTTAAATCCTGTGATTCAAGAATATTATTACTAACACTAGAACTTACTTTCACGCCATCGGAAGATACTTCTTTTCTACTCTCGTTTTTAATTTTAGTTTTAATTTTTTTAAATTGATTTTTAGCTTCTAAAAAGGAATCAACATCAACCTCATTAATTCGTAGTTTAAGCCCCACATCCAAGTTATCCGAGAATTTTCCATTAATTAAACCAGTTGCTTCAACTTTATCAAAACTTAAAAATAACTTCGATAAAAGAAAGCTCTCTCTTGTTAACTTTATATCTCCAGATGCCTTGACAGATTTTCCTATTCCCAGTGGAACAGTCATATTCTGATTAAATAATTCCATAAGCTTGGATAGATTTTTATCCTCAAAACTAAATGACCCATTTAATTGTGGATTAGAGTTTAGTTTTGTTAATACACCAGAAATTTGAAATTCTGAATTACTTGGAACCAGTAAAAGTTTGAGATTAAGAGGTAGAGTTCTGTCTTTTACCATCTCATCTAAATCCAAATTAAATTGCACTTTTGCACCACGAAATACGGCAAAGCCAGAACCTGTCATTGGTCCTGATAACGATGCAACCGAAAATTGGCTATTAATTTGATCAATTTTTTTTGAAGAATTCTTATTGTGATCATAATATTCGATTGAGCCACCCTCAATTATAAAATCATCTATACGGGTCAGAAAACTCGGGGTTAATTTTTCATTGGGTTGCAGATTATTTATATTATCATTATTGTTTGTAATACCTTTAATAGAGCGATTATTGGCAACTTTTTCGGTCTTATTTGGTGAAATAAAAATATTTGTTTGATTGTTCAAATATTTCTCTATCTTTAAAATGGGCCTCACAATCCGCATTTTATCAATTTGGATTTGCCGATTAAACATTGGCATAATTTTAATACTGGCTTCAACAGCTTCAATCGACACTTTATTGGGATATTTTGACTTATCAATATTTAGAATTTTTATATCGTTTATCCAAATAGCGGGAGATGGGAGCAACTCCAGTTTAATATCTCCCCGAATCTCAACAATATTTCCCGTACTTTCTTTTATTTTATCTTCAATAACATTCTTATATTCATTCCAGTTAACTAAGCCTGGAAGGATGATGATCGCACCAAAAAAAAGGATTAGCATTGAAGATAGTATAACAATTATCTTTTTCAATTTATTAAATTTTCCTCCAAAAACAGGTGCAAGTTATTGTTTAGTTAAAAATATTAATGGTTATCTCAAATTGACTATATAAAAAAATTATACTTCTGTAATATCGTGGAATAAAAAAAATTCAAGGTATTCCTTTAAGTCTAAAAGCAATAGAACCAGCATTGTATATGCCCTTAATCAGGTGTAGTGTCTTATTCTCCTGCTATATTCATATTTTTTAGTAATAAATTCCAATATAAATAATGTATAGGTATGCAATTTTAAAACCTATTCCAAATAAAAATTGACCCAATAATGACTCTACAAACAAAATAAAGTTATTTTACATGCAAAACCTTCAAATATTGGTCAAAAATATTAATGAGTAACTTTGGTTATTTTGTTTCTAGGTTGGGTAATCATGGCATGGGTCGAGCATTACGCCACAGAGACTTCAGTTTATACGCTACTGCCGGATGGGTCTCAAACGTCGGGTTGTGGATTCATCGGACAGCAGTCTTTTGGCTAACCTGGGAAATGACACATTCTTTTAGCATGCTTGGAGCAATGGCTTTTGTTGACGGTATCAGCACAATACTAGTAATGCCATATGCTGGCACCCTGTCAGACCGATTCAATCGACTTACTTTAGCCAAAATTGTACAATTAGCACTTATATGTATTTGTAGTCTTACAACTTTATTGTCAGTAACAGATATGATTACAATAAAAGTACTTTTTTTACTGGTTATATTAAATGGCGTTGCCGAAGGGTTTTGGACACCCTTGCGCATGACAATTCCTCCAAGCCTCGTGCCCAAAAAAGACTTACCACCAGCTTTGGGCGTGAGCGCAACCCTATTCAACTTAGCGCAATTTATCGGCCCCGCATTGGGAGGAATTATAATCTCTTCGCTCAGCGTAACCCATGCATTTGCTTTTAATGCAGTAAGTTATTTAGCTTATTTAGGGGTATTATTTATTATCAGATTTCGGTATGAAGAAGTAATACCCCATAAACCTAAAGGTTTTATAACAGAATTTAAAGAGGGTCTCACGTATATTACAAAAATGCCCGGACTGCGTGGGTTTTTAATTTTATCATTAGGTGTGTCGGTGCTTATGCGAGCCTATCGCGAGCTTTTTGCAGGCATCTCAGATGGTATCTTCAACATGGGCGTCGAAGGATTAGCTATCTTAAGCTCTGCCTCCGGACTAGGCGCTATGATTACGGCAATTTATTTAGGTAGTTTTACTAAAATTCCAGGTTTAATAAAAACAATTATGTTTGTGTTACTTATATCGATTATTACACAATTAATATTTGCATCAACAAACCTTTTTTGGATTGCTGTTACCTGCGCTATAATTCTTAGTGGAACTGCAACTTATGCAGGAATAGCAGGTCAGTTGCTTATACAAAATACAATTCATGGCTCAGTTCGAGGCAGAGTGATGAGTATTTGGGGTGTTATATTAAGGGGTGGGCCAGCAGTTGGAGCTTGGATAATAGGCGCAGTTGCAGGCTACAGCAATCTCCAGCTGGCACTTACATTGGCAACTGTTGCATTCATATCAATATGGATCTGGGTTTTACCTCGCACAAAGGCCATGGCAAAAAATTTGGAGAGAAGTGTAGAAGAAAGAGAAGCTGATATCACTTAAGTTTTACTCCCAAAACCACCGCCACCAGGGGTTCTAATGATAATTGAGTCGCCTATTTCGACATCAACCTGATCCGTAAAGTTCAATTTATAAATATTGCCAGATAATTTTTTTAGCATTGTTTCTCCAGATTTGCCCGGACCCCCGCCAGCTAAACCAAAAGGTGGAATAATTCTAGAGCCTGATAAGATTGATGCTGTCATATTTTCCATAAATTTAATTTCGCGAACGACGCCACAGCCACCATTATATTTTCCTATGCCACCAGAGCCATTCCTAATCTCGAATTTTTCTAAAATTACAGGATACTCGGTTTCTAATATTTCTGGATCTGTTAACCGTGTATTAGTCATATGAGTGTGGACAGCCGAACAACCTTCAAAATTATTACCAGCCCCAGAACCGCCACAAATAGTTTCATAATATTGGTGGTCTACATTACCAAAGGTAAAATTATTCATTGTACCTTGGCTTGCCGCTACCGTATTCATCGCCCCAAATAAAGCGGCCGTTATTGCTTGTGAGGTCTCAACATTTCCCGCAACAATAGCTGCAGGATATTTTGGAGAAAGCAATGATCCTTCTGGAATTATAATTTCAATTGGATCCAAACAACCATCATTCAATGGTATGTCAGCCTGCACCAAACACCTAAATACATAAAGGACTGCAGCTCTACAAACGGCGGTTGGTGCATTAAAATTACTAAGTGTCTGTTTGGAAGTTCCAGTAAAATCGATCACAGCTTTACGATTTTTTTTATCAACTTTAACTGAAACCTTAATTTTACTTCCATCATCCAGATGATTTTCAAACTTACCGTCGGGTAGTAATTCCAAAATTTTGCATACGCTTTCAGAGGCATTATTTCTAATATGCACCATATAAGCGTCAACTACTCGCAAACTAAATTCTTTAATAATCCTTTTAATTTCTTGAACGCCTCTTTCATTTGATGCAACTAATGCCTTGAAATCTGATATATTTTGGTCAACGTTACGCGCTGGATAATCGCTAGATATGAGCAAAGTACGTAATTCTTCCTCCCTCATAATATAATTTTCAACGAGCAAAAAGTTAGTAATCAGAATACCTTCCTCATGAATAGTATTACTATTTGGTGGCATTGATCCTGGCGTTATTCCGCCAATATCAGCCTGGTGTCCCCTCGACCCAACAAAAAAAATTGGTTTATTATTTTCCTTATTAAAAATAGGGGTAATAACTGTTACATCTGGCAAATGCGTGCCGCCGTCATAGGGATCATTTAAAGCATAAACTTGTCCAGGTACCATCGTGTTACCGCGCTTCTGGAGGATAGCCCTCACACTTTCTCCCATTGAGCCTAAATGGATAGGCATGTGTGGGGCATTAGCAATTAGAGCACCTTTCGAGTCAAAGATCGCACAAGAAAAATCTAGCCTTTCCTTAATATTAACTGAACTTGAAGTTTTTTCGAGAACCGCTCCCATTTGTTCAGCTATTGACATAAAAAGATTATTAAAAACTTCGAGCATAATAGGATCTGCATTTGTCGTAACTTCAGTTATTTGGGATTTTTTCTTATATCTTTTGATGACTACGTCATACAATTCCGTAATATTTGCTCTCCAGTCAGGATCAATAACTATTGTATTATTTTGATCGACAATGATAGCAGGACCGCTGATCATTTGTCCGGCAATCAGACTTTTTCGTTCATACACTTTTACCACCACCTCTTGGGACCCAATTATCATAGTTACCTTATCTAAATTATTAGAGGTGTCCTCTGTGTAGTGTAATGGTTCTGAACTGCCAGATTTTTGAAGTTTTCCCACTGCCTCAATTACTAAGGTTTCGACAACCAAAGAACGGTTAGGGTAGATGAAACCAAAGTTATGCCTATGTTGGCTCTCAAAATCACTTTTCAAAGAACTGAGATCATTGTTCATTAATTCAATTGAGGTATTTGTTCCTAAGTAACGGACATATAGGGTCTCATTCGTAACAATATCACTAGTCAGAATTCCCTGAGCAACTAATTCATGACAAGCTTGGTTTTTTAAGTCTCTAAAAGAGACCTCCATTTCTAATAACGAATGAGCATTAAGAGGCTTCTCGAACGAAATTTCTCTTAATATTCTAGGCTGGGCCAGACCTATTCCATATGCTGACAAAACTCCTGCCATTGGCGGGATTAAAATAACTTCCATACCAAGTAAATCAGCGACCATGCATGCATGTTGGCTTGCCGCACCACCAAAACATGTAAGCACATATTTAGTAACGTCATATCCTCTTTGAATGGAAATTTTTTTAATGGCATTGGCCATATTTTCGTTAGCAATTTTAATAAAACCCTCAGCAATCTCGCTTACAGATAAATTAGTTTTTGCTGCTAAGGCCTCAAATTTATCTCTAACAATCGCGTAATTTAGTGACTCGTCAGAATTGGTACCAAATGAATTTGGAAAGTATTTTGGCTGTATGCGTCCAAGAATTATGTTAGCGTCAGTCACTGTTAGTGGCCCACCTTTACCATAACTAGCTGGCCCTGGGTTAGCCCCAGCTGAGTCTGGCCCAACCCTAAAACGAGCGCCATCATAAAATAAAACTGAGCCACCTCCCGCTGCCACGGTGTGTATTTTCATCATAGGCGCGCGAACCCTTATTCCTGATATTTGCGTATCAAACGTTCTCTCAAACGATCCGGAGAAGTGAGAAACGTCGGTAGATGTGCCCCCCATATCAAAACCTATTATTTTTTTGAACCCTGCTGACTTTGAGACATCTATTGCACCAACAATCCCACCGGCAGGCCCTGACAGTATACTATCTTTACCCCGAAACCATTGCGCTTCAGTAAGCCCGCCATTTGACATCATAAACATTAGCTTAACACCGGGTAATTTTTTCTGAGTTTTTTTTATATATTGGTCGAGAATTGGCGATAAATATGCATCAATTACTGTAATATCACCTCTTGATATAAATTTTATGAGCGGACTTACTTCATGAGATACAGAAATTTGCTTAAAACCAACCTCTCTAGCAATTTTTAATAATAATTTTTCATTCGATCTATAACGATAACCATGCATCAAAACTATCGCCATTGATCTAATGCCCATATCATAAAATCTATTAAATTCTTTTTTAGCTAGCTCTTTGTCAACGGCTGTTATTGTCGCACCATTTGCGTCGACCCGTCCAGGTAGTTCAATGACTTCATGGTAAAGTTGTTCAGGCAAATGTATATTTAATGCAAATAGGTCTGGCCTATTCTGGTATCCAATTCTAAGAGCATCTTTGAATCCATCATTAACAACTAAAAGGGTCTTTGAACCTTTTCGCTCTAGAAAAGCATTTGTTGCTACGGTGGTTCCCATTTTCACAACTTCAATTTTATTACTTGGAATTCTTTGATTTTTATCTAACTTTAAAAATAGCCTTATGCTTTCAATAGCCGCGTCGTCGTATTGATCAGGATTCTCTGATAAAATCTTATGAGTTAATAATTCATCTTGGGGGGAAATCGCAATAACGTCAGTAAAGGTTCCACCTCTATCAATCCAAAACTCCCACTTTTTTTCTTTTTTATTCATAACCCACTGATTCCAAATGATTCTTTTTTTCACATAAAGTTACACTTTTTTACACTTATGTGTTACAATCCCTTATGTTTTTATTTCAAATGACACTTAAATGACACTTTTTTTTGACATATGACCAAATTAATACACCTTGATGAAGATAAGAAAATCACAATCTACCCTCGTCAAT
>JADHRD010000021.1 GCA_016777585.1 Rhodospirillales bacterium
GTATTGTTGATCCGACAAAAGTGGTTCGGGCGGCACTGCAAGATGCTGGTTCCATTGCCGGTCTGCTGATCACCACCGAAGCGATGGTTGCCGACAAACCTTCATTAAACTCTGCTGGCCCCGCAATGCCTGACATGGGCGGCATGGGCGGCATGGGCGGCATGATGTAAGTTAAAAAATAAATAGAGTGAACACGTTAAGAATATTTTATTAGCGTGCTCATTCTATTGTTTTTCTTCCCAAATAATTATCAATTGTTAAATTTATTAATCATAGTGTATACAAGGTTACTTTTCTTAGATAGGAATTAATACATGATAGGGACGTATATTTAATGACTTTAAAAGAAAATATGATTGCCATTGAAGGTTTAACAAAAGATTTTGACTCGTTTAGAGCCGTAGATAATGTGTCATTTAACGTTGAAAAAGGTGAGGTGTTAGGCTTCCTCGGTCCAAATGGAGCGGGTAAATCAACAACCATGAAAATGCTTACAGGATATTTGCCCATCTCTGGCGGAACAGCCTCAATTTGTGGCAAAGATGTTACTCAGTATCCTTTAGAGGTTAAGAGTAAAATAGGTTATTTGCCTGAGGGTGCACCATTATACGGTGACATGACTACAATTGGATTCCTTGATTTTATAGCTGAAGTTCGTGGTCTTTCAGGTTCAGACAAGCAAGCGAAGGTCGACTTGTCCATTAAGAAACTGCAATTGGAAAGTGTAATGAATCAGCCTATCGAGACGTTGTCCAAGGGCTTTAAGCGTAGAGTTGGGTTTGCTCAAGCTATTCTTCATGATCCAGATATCTTGATTTTAGACGAACCTACTGATGGTTTAGATCCAAATCAAAAATATCAAGTTAGAGAATTGATAAAGGAAATGGCGAGAGACAAAGCTATTATTATCTCGACACATATCTTAGAAGAAGTTGAAGCCGTTTGTTCCCGCGCTGTCATTATTGCTGCAGGTAGTATTGTCTTTGATGACACTCCAGAAAAATTGAAAGCAAAATCGACAAATGGGTCTTTAGACCAAGTATTTAGAGAGCTTACTCATCATTGATGAAGTCGAATTATACGGAGAATAATTTGTGATGCATAATTGTTTGGCTATAATTAAGAGAGAAGTGGGTGCTTACTTTAGTACACCTTTGGCGTATGTTTTTATTGTTATTTTTCTTGCACTTAGTGGTGCCCTTACATTTTTTATGGGGGCTTTCTTTGAGCGTGGGCAAGCTGATTTGAATTCTTTTTTTAGTTTTCACCCATGGCTGTATCTGTTTCTGATTCCAGCTATTTCAATGCGTCTTTGGGCTGAAGAGCGAAAAACTGGTACTGTTGAATTGCTATTGACTTTGCCAATTAGTACTTGGGTAATCGTGGTCGGTAAATTCTTAGCGGCTTGGATATTTATTGCCATCGCTCTTGGGTTAACATTTCCTTTATGGCTTACTGTTAATTACCTCGGCGATCCCGATAATGGGGTTATTGTAGCAAGCTATCTAGGGAGTTTTATCATGGCTGGTAGTTATTTAGCGATAGGATCTTGCATATCAGCGACCACCCGGAACCAAGTCATCGCTTTTATTCTCACTGCAGTTTTGTGTTTTTTATTCCTTATGAGCGGGGTGGAGCTTGTTCAGTCTTTTTTTCAGGGTTGGGCCCCATCGTTTATGACTGAGGCCTTGGCCTCAATGAGTTTTCTAACACATTTTAATACGATTGTGCGAGGCGTAATAGACCTCCGAGATATTGTTTTCTTTAGTTCAATTATTGGGGTCTTTCTTTATATAAATACAGCTGTCATCCACTTAACGAGGGGTTCATAGGGATATGGCGATGGGCAATTCAAAAACACTAAATCAGAAAAACCTTGCTATTATTGGAATTTTTATAGCAGTAGTATTTCTTTTTTCATTGAATATTTTGTCTTCTTTAGAAATAAGAACATCTCAAATAGATCTAACGGAAAACAAGTTATATACTTTGTCCGAGGGTACGAAAGAGGTGATTAAGGCGATAGATGAACCTATAACATTTAAATTATATTATTCACCGACTTTTGGCGAGATTAGTCCTTCGCATGGCAATTATTTTAAGCGCGTTAAAGAATTATTAGAAAATTTCTCACTGGCCTCTAATGGCAAGATCAGTCTAAATGTGATTAATCCATTATCGTTTTCGATTGAAGAAGACGAAGCTGTGAAATTTGGTATACAAGGTATCCCACTAGATCAATCAGGCGAGCTTGGATATTTTGGAATGGCGGCAGTTAATAGCACGGATGATAAAAAAACCGTACCATTCTTTAATCCCCAGAGGGAGCAATTTTTAGAATATGACTTAACTCGCCTAGTTTTTGAACTTGCGGAACCCAAGAAAATGAAGGTGGGCTTAATAACCTCGCTTTTAATTGAGTCAGATCCAATGTTGCAGTATAAGCCTTGGCCAATAATGGATCAAATAAAACAATTTTTTGACGTAAAATCTATTGATGCGAAAGTTACTCAGATAGACCAAGATATTGATATTTTGTTGCTTGTGCATCCTAAGATAACCGATGAAAATTTGATGTATGCTATTGATCAATTTGTAATGAGGGGCGGACGTCTTCTAGTATTCTTGGATCCGCAAAATGAGTCCGCGCGAATGACTCCAAGAGCTCCGCCAGGAGCTGGTTCCTCAGAGTTAACCAAATTGTTTAAGAATTGGGGTATCGTATTTGATGAAGAGAAATTTGTAGGGGACCGAACCAGAGCAATTAGGGTGCAAGCTCCGGTTGATGGGCGCGAAATAATTGCAGATTATTTATCTTGGGGTGTCTATGACAAAAGGGCACTTAATTCCGATGATGTAGTTACTGGTGAGCTCTCGACGATTTCTGTGGCAAGTGCTGGTGCTCTAAGCTTAACAGATGAATCTAAACTTAAAATGGTTTCTCTGGTTAAAACAAGCAAGATTGCTCAACGTATTGATGCAAAGTTGGTACGTGGACAAATTAATCCTGAAGCTATCCTCAAACAATTCAAGTCAGAGAATCGCGAGTTTACTTTAGCCGCCAGGTTTAGTGGAAAAGTGTCAACAGCGTTTCCAGATGGTCCACCTGAATTTGACACATCTGATAAAAAAATTACCAAAGAAGATAATAAGGTGGTTACTAAGTTGCCTCACATGAGCAAGGCAAATAAGGACCTTCAGATGATTGTAATGGCAGACACAGACCTTCTGACATCTAGATTTTGGGTGCAACAGCAAGAATTCTTTGGCAAAACGATTTATACCCCAGTGTCCAATAATGCAGACTTTTTAATTAATTCCCTTGAAAACTTATCCGGTAGTCAGGCATTAATTTCTTTAAGAAGCCGGGGACTCTCTGTTAGGCCTTTTCATAAAATACAAGATTTGAAAAATAATGCAGAGGATAAATACAGGCAGACAGAACAACAACTATCAAGTAAGCTCAAAGAATTGCAAGGGAAGTTGCAAGGACTTGGCCTCAAGGATAAAGGGGACGCTAAAGTTATCCTCACTTCAGCTCAGCAAAAGGTTTTTAACCAATTTCGTGCAGAAATGTTAGAGGTTCGTAAGCAACTTCGTGATGTACAGCTAGCTCTCAGGCAAGATATAGATCAGTTGGATACAAGGCTTAAAGTTCTTAATATTTGGATTATGCCTATCATTATTTCTTTAGCCGCAATTATATTAGCAATTATTCGTCGCCGTCGTTATAACAATAAGACAGCTTAGGTTTCAGTGGAGTTTATTTGATATGGCTTTAAAAACCCTCATTATGTTTATAGTCGTGACCATTATAACGATCGTAGCTGCTGGTATATCGGTGACGACTGCTTATAAGGTCCACAAGATTGGCTTTTCTGATAAGGCAGTGATTGAAAATTTCGCAGAGAATGCAAAGGATGTCACTGAAATAACTGTCGAGAAATCCAACGAAAAAATTACAATTAAACGCGATGGTGAAAACTGGAAAATTCTTGAGCGCCAAAATTACCTTGCTTCTAATCAGAGAGTAGCAGATTTATTGTTAAACATATCAGAGATTAGATATCGTGAGGCAAAAACAACAAATAAGACGAAGTATAAACGTCTTCATGTTGAGGATGTATCTGATAAGAATGCGAAGTCGGCCTTATTGAGCGTTAAAGCAAAGAACAGAGAACTGGTTAGGCTGATTGTTGGCAAAGAAAATGCTGATGTAGTGGGGCCTTCAAATGGTGGTCGCTATATCAGGAAACCCAGTGATAAACAATCTTGGTTAGTTTCAGGTAGGTTAGATGTTCCAAATGGAGTTAACTCCTGGGTGGACCCAGAGTTGTTGCATGTTGCGAGTAATAGAATAGAACGTGTGATTGTTACCCAACCTAGTGGGCAAAGAATGATTGTCAGTCGAGCCGATAAAGAAAAATTTGAGATTGATAATATTCCAGATGGTGGGGTTGTAGAGTACCAATCTGACATTAATAACATGGCTGATGGATTAGATAAGCTTGAATTAGAAGATGTTATGGCTCGAGGCAAAATCGAATTTATAAGAAATAAAACAATTAACACGCAGATTGAGACAATAGATGGCTTAATTATGAATGTGCGCTTAATAGATGTAAATGACGGAAACTTTTGGTCTGCCATATCTGCTGTGGCTGCAAGTTCTGCATCAGAAATAGTAAAGAAAGAGGTTGATAAAATTAATAAAAAGGTATCGAACTGGGTTTATCAGTTGCCCGCACATAAATATAGGTACATGAGTAGACAATTCTCGGACGTTCTTAAGGGTCCGAAATCAGAAAAAGCTAAATAATAAAATCTATATCACTTTCTTATCTTTAAGTTCACTGATTGCGTCGGTACCCATTTCCAATACTTCTTCTAGTATCTCATTAGTATGTTGGCCTAATAGAGGTGGAGCATTGCGATAGTTTACTGGTGTACCTGACATTTTTATTGGATTTGCTATTAATTTTATTCCATCAGAATCGGCGAGTGGATGTTGCATATTAATTTCCATATCGCGATATTTTACTTGTGGATTTTTAAAGGCTTGATCTATCTGATTAATTGGACCCGACGCTATTTTTATTTTTTCCAGCCCTTTAATCCAGTATTCAGTCGTTTTGTTTTCGATTAGTGTATTTAAAATTTTAGTTAACGCGTCACGATTTATAACTCTATTCTCATTTGTTCGAAATCTCTCTTGTGCACTAAGATCTTCATTCCCAATAAATTTACAGAATCTTTCAAATTGAGCATCATTGCCTACAGCTATAATAATGTTACCGTCTGCGGTTGGGAAAACCTGATAAGGCACGATGTTTGGATGCGTATTCCCAATCAACTCGGGAACGTCACCCGATGTTAAATAGTTTAGACCTTGTATAGAAAGCATTGAAATTTGTGTGTCTAATAATGAAATATCTATGTGCTGGCCAACTCCAGTAAGTTCTCGGTGTCTTAAAGCAGCATTTATCGATATTGTGGCCCAGAGGCCAGCGGTTAAATCAGCGATTGGAATACCAACTCGTTGTGGCAATCCTCCTTTCTCCCCATTTATACTCATAAGTCCACCTAAACCCTGCGCCATAAAATCATAACCGGGTTGCTCTGCCATTGGACCCGTTTGCCCAAAACCAGTAATAGAGCAATATACAAGACTGGGAAAATCTTCTTTTATGTCTTGGTAAGCCAGACCGTATTTGGCCAAGCTACCAACTTTAAAATTTTCAACTAGAATATCACATTTTTTGAGTAAATTACGCGCTAGATTTTGACCATCGATTTGTGTTAAATCGATGGTGATGGAACGCTTATTTCGATTGGCTGCTAGATAATAGGCCGATTCGCTAGTGTTTTTACCCGCCTGATCTTTGATAAAAGGCGGACCAAATTTTCGAGTATCATCACCTTTTTGTGGTTGTTCAACTTTTATAACGTCAGCCCCAAGGTCACCCAATATTTGAACACAGCTTGGACCAGCTAGTACCCTGGTTAAATCAAAAACACGTAATCCGCTTAAGGGACCAGTTGGTAAACTTTTCATTTTGTTTATATCCTTTTTTAATTTTTGAAATAACTGCAATTATTAAACTTATATTATTTGTGTAGCTAAGAATTTGATCGTAATATCACTATCAATATATAATTTATCTAACGATCTCAATAGGTTCTCTGTCTAACAATAATAATTTAATTTAACAGCGTTTTATCTGTACTACATATAATAATTTTATGTGTGTAAGTCTGTTGATAACTTTGAGCGGAGTAATTCAAGTTAAAACAGGTTTAAAAATGTGAATAATATATAGACAGTGAATTATCCATCTAAGATATTGAAATATATATAAAAAATATTAAAAAAAATATTAATTAATTAAATATACTAAAAACTATTAAAAATTTCTGATAAATCGAATAATAACACTGTGTGTAAAACTCGTTAAAACATAAGGGCTTTAGACACTCTCCAATTGTTTTTATATGGACTCGTGGCTATTAGAATCAGAGTATTTATACTTGGTAAGTATGTTTTATTGGTATATTGCCGCTATGTGCAATCCATATAGAAAATTTTTGTATCCAAATATATATAGATAAATATTTAATTAGGCAGATTTGTTTCGCCCATAAGAAATTTATCAACAGAACGAGCGCATTGCCTTCCTTCTCTAATTGCCCAAACGACTAGTGATTGGCCGCGTCTCATATCTCCCGCTACAAATACTTTGTCAATGGATGTTTTATAATTATCTGTATTTGCTTTAACATTCCCACGGTTATCGAGCTCAATCGATAAATCATTTAGTATCCCGTCATGAATGGGGTGAACGAAGCCCATTGCAAGCAGTACCAAGTCAGCAGGAATATTATCGCTCGTTGTCTCTAATTCATTCATCTCCATCTTGCCATTAGAGCCCGTTTTCCAATCCACCTTTACTATTTCCATTTTATTTACTAAAGAATTTGATCCAGTAAATTTTTTTGTAGTGACAGAAAAATCTCGGTTTGCACCCTCCTCATGCGAAGTGGAAGTCCTTAATTTCATAGGCCAATTCGGCCAAGTTAATGCTTTGTTCTCCTTCTCTGGAGGTTGGGGCATAATTTCTAGCTGCGTAACAGTTTTGGCGCCTTGCCGAAAAGAAGTTCCCACACAATCAGATCCAGTATCTCCTCCGCCAATTACAATAACATGCTTATTCTTCGCAGTTATTTCTCGTATCTGATTAATATTCTCTCCAGAAACACGTCTATTTTGTTGTGTTAAGAAATCCATAGCAAAGTGAACACCATCCAACTCTCTACCGGGCACTATTAAATCGCGAGGTGCCTCAGAACCACCTGACAATATTACCGCATCGAAGGTCTCTATAATTTCATCTTTTGATATATTCTTTCCTACTTCTATTCCTGTTCTAATCGTTACGCCTTCTTGCTCCATTTGAAGCTGGCGACGGTCTATGAGATGTTTTTCCATCTTAAAATCTGGAATACCGTATCTTAAAAGTCCACCGATTTTTTTATTTCTTTCAAATAATGTTACATCATGCCCAGCCCGTGCTAACTGCTGTGCTGCTGCCATACCAGCCGGGCCTGAACCAACAACTGCAACCATCTTATTAGTTTTCCGTTTTGTGATATGTGGAGTTACCCAATTCTCTTCCCAACCTTTGTCGATAATCGCACACTCAATGGTTTTTATTGTAACCGGCTGATCATCTATATTAAGAGTACAAGACTCTTGGCAAGGAGCTGGGCAGATACGGCCCGTAAATTCGGGAAAATTATTTGTCGAGTGTAATACCTCTAGTGCTTCTTTAAAATTATTATGATAAACAAAGTCGTTCCAATCTGGAATTATATTGTTTACTGGACATCCGTTATGACAATAAGGGATGCCACAGTCCATGCAACGGGCACCCTGAATAGCGAGTTGTTTATCACTAAGAGGAACCGTAAACTCTTTATAATTAGTTATTCTTTCTCTTGGAGCTTTGTAAGTTCTCTCCCGAGCTTCATATTCTATAAAACCAGTTGCTTTACCCATGATCAGCTACCCACAGCCACATTAGATTCTGGCTGATCTGTTGTAACGGCGCGCGCTTGCATTTCTTTAAGAGCGCGTTTGTAGTCAACGGGCATAACTTTAACAAATTTTGATATATACAATTCCCAATTATCTAAAATCTTCTGCGCCCGTTTACTCTCGGTAAACTGCACATGGTTTTCAATTAATTTACGCAGGCGAAGAGTGTCATATCCAGTCATATCTTCCATAATATCAACTCTACCGTGTGTTTCTAAATCACCACGTTGGTGGCCGCGATCTTCAAGCATTCTGTCCTCATCACTAATTGGCTCTAGTTCAACCATAGCCATATTACAACGTTTTTCAAAATCATCACTTTCATTTAATACGTAGGCAATGCCACCACTCATGCCCGCAGCAAAATTGCGTCCGGTTGGTCCAAGGACGACGATCACACCACCAGTCATATATTCGCAACAGTGATCACCCACCCCCTCAACCACTGCGGTAGCGCCTGAGTTTCTAACAGCAAATCTCTCGCCTGCAACGCCACGAAAATAGCATTCTCCATCGATCGCGCCATAGAGAGCTACGTTTCCAATTATCATATTATCTTCGGCAATAAAATTCGATTTTTTTGAAGGATAAGCTATAATGTTTCCACCACTCAGTCCTTTTCCAACATAGTCATTTGAGTCTCCCTCTAACTCAATTGTAATGCCATTGGCTAAAAATGCTCCCAAACTTTGTCCAGCAGAGCCGTGTGCTTTAATATGAATTGAGTTTTCTGCTAAACCTTGCTGACCAAACTTGGAAGCAACTTTTCCTGACAACATTGTTCCAAAGGCTCTATTGGTATTTGTAATTTTAGTATTAATTAAGACAGATTTTCCCGATTCTAGAGCAGGCTGAGACTGTTTTATCAAGGTATGATCTAAAGCGTTATCTAAACCATGATTTTGTTCTTCTACATGATGGGTCGCTACACTGGCATCCATTTCGGGTTTATATAAAATACGAGATAGATCTATTCCTTTTGCCTTCCAATGATTTATATCACCACTCATTTTAATAAGATCCGAACGACCAACCATTTCTTCTATTGTGCGTAAACCAAGTTTAGCCATTATCTTGCGTAATTCTTCCGCTACAAAGAACATATAATTTACAACATGCTCGGGTTTACCTTTAAATTTTTTTCTAAGTTCTGGATCTTGTGTAGCAATGCCTACAGGGCAGGTATTCAAATGGCATTTTCGCATCATTATACATCCTGATGCAATTAGCGCACCGGTCGCTATACCGTATTCGTCAGCCCCCAGCAGGGCCGCGATGGCTACATCTCTTCCCGTCCTTATGCCCCCATCTGCTTGAACACAAATCCGTCCTCGTAATTTATTTAAAACTAATGTTTGGTGTGTTTCTGCTAAACCGATTTCCCATGATGACCCAGCATGCATTACTGACGTTATAGGGCTTGCTCCAGTTCCCCCATCCATACCTGATATCAATACGTGGTCTGCATGAGCTTTGGACACACCAGCAGCGATTGTGCCAACGCCTACTAGCGAAACTAATTTTACACTGATTCGAGCATTGGGATTAACGTTTTTTAAATCATGTATTAACTGTGCTAAATCTTCAATTGAATAAATATCGTGATGCGGAGGAGGAGAAATCAGGCCCACTCCCGGAGTGGAATGACGAACTTTAGCAATTATTTGGTCAACCTTGTGGCCTGGTAACTGTCCCCCTTCACCAGGCTTTGCACCTTGGGCCATTTTAATTTGAATTTCATCGGCATTTTTTAGATATTCAACCGTAACGCCGAAGCGCCCAGATGCAACTTGCTTGATAGCTGAACGCATTGAGTCGCCGTTTGCTAACGGTACATACCTTTCTGGCTCTTCACCTCCTTCACCCGTATTTGATTTGCCTCCCATCCTATTCATTGCAATTGCCAGATTAGTATGAGCTTCAAATGAAATTGAACCAAATGACATAGCACCAGTAACAAATCGTTTTACTATTTCAGATGCTGGTACGACTTGGTCAATACTTATTGGAGCATTATTTGCATAGTCAAATTCAAAAAGACCTCGAATATTTTTTAACTTTTTTGAGTGATCATTCATTTTTGCTGCATATTGATCATAGAGCTCTTGAGAATTACTACGAGCTGAGTGTTGAAGGTTTGTGACGGTTTCTGGCGTCCACATGTGTTCCTCTCCACGTATTCTATATGCCAAGTCTCCGCCTACATCGAGGGCATGTTTCAAAATTGGAGAGTTACCATAAGCCAACTCATGCCTAACAATTGTTTCTTGCGCAATTTCTTTGATGCCAATTCCTTGAATTGATGAGGCCGTATTTGTGAAATATTCCTCAATAAAATCGTCTTCTAGCCCAATGGCATCAAAAATTTGCGCGCCACAATAGGACTGGTATGTAGAAATGCCCATTTTGGACATAACTTTCAGAATTCCTTTATCGATTGCTTTTATGTATCGTAGGTGTGCCTCGGAGACGGTTAGATCATCAGTGAACTGTTCGCGATTATCCGTAATTGTGTCAAATGCTAGGTATGGATTAATAGCCTCTGCACCATAACCGGCTAAGAGACAAAAATCATGAACTTGACGCGCCTCCCCTGTTTCTATGACGAGCCCAGATTCTGTTCTCAAACCCTCTGAAATTAAATGTTTGTGAACCGCAGCGGTTGCCAATAAAGAAGGAATAGCCACTTCACTCTCATCTACGTTTCTATCAGATAAAATTAGAATATTGTAGTCTTCTAGCACAGTAGATTGAGCTTCTCGACATAAACGTTCTAGAGCAGCTTTCATTCCTTTAACGCCTTCTAAAACAGGGTAACATATTGAGAGCGTCTTTGAACGAAATGAGCCTTTGTGATTGTCAATATGGCGAATTTTTTCCAAGTCAACATTTGATAGAATTGGTTGCCTAACTTCTAATCGCATATGACTCCCACCGTTTTCTAAGTCCAATAAATTTGGGCGAGGGCCTATTAACGATACGAGAGACATCACAAGCTCCTCCCGTATAGGATCGATGGGTGGATTAGTAACCTGAGCAAAGGCCTGTTTAAAGTAGTCAAATAACATTTTCGGGCGATCTGAAAGCACTGCTTGAGGAATATCACGGCCCATAGATCCAATAGGATCTTGGCCACTTGTCGCCATTGGTATGAGGTAAAATTTTACATCTTCCTGTGTGTAACCAAATGCTTGTTGCCTATCTAGCAAGGTTTTTTGATCTGATGGCATTGGTTCAATGTGCGCGGGTAAATCCTCTAAAAGAATTTGTGTTCGGTTTAACCAATCTTGATATGGATGCGCTTTAGTGAGCTTATTTTTTATTTCTGCATCTTCAATTATTCGCCCTTCTTCGAGATCAATTAGAAACATTTTACCGGGCTGTAGTCGCCATTTTTGAATAATCTTTTCCTCAGGAATTTCGATCATCCCAACCTCGGAACCTAGAATACATAAATCATCATCAGTTATGATATACCGGGCGGGTCGTAGACCATTCCTATCAAGTGTTGCTCCTATTTGACGCCCATTCGTAAATGCAATTGCGGCGGGCCCATCCCACGGCTCCATTAGCGCCGCGTTATACTCGTAAAAAGCTCGCCTCTCTTGGTCCATTAGAGGATTGTCATTCCATGCTTCTGGGATCATTAGCATAACTGCATGCGCGAGAGGATAACCCGATGCAACCAATAATTCTAAGGCATTATCAAATGTTGCAGAATCTGATTTTCCATCGCCAATTAGAGGGAAAAGCTTCTCAAGGTCTTGTCCTAATTTTTTTGAACTCATGTTATGACGACGCGCGGTCATCCAATTAATATTACCCCGTAAAGTATTTATTTCACCATTGTGGCACAAATATCGAAATGGCTGTGCTAATTCCCAAGAAGGAAATGTATTTGTCGAAAATCTCTGGTGCACCAAAGCGATCGCTGACTCAAGTCTATTGTCTTGGAGTTCAGTGTAATACTTGCTTACTCGATTTGGAAGCATCATACCCTTATAGCAGATTGTATAAGAAGACATTGTGGTTACATAGAATACTTCATCTTGTGTTAGTTTTTCGCTATTCACCAATTTATGAGATTGCTTGCGAACCACGAATAACTTTACTTCAAAATCATCTTGAGACATTTCATTGGACGCTTTACCTATAAAAATTTGTCTCACGAACGGTTCCATTTCTCGGACACTGTCGCTGAGCCATGAATTATCTGTTGGTAAATCTCTCCATCCAAGAACAATAAGGCCTTCTCGGACTACCAATGTTTCTAAGGCGACTTCACACTGTTTCCGATCGTGTTTTTCGCGCGGTAAAAATACCATTCCCACGCCATATTTGCCTTGCTCTGGCAGTGGTATTTCAAGTTCTTTGCATTCCTCTCGAAATAATTTATCTGGAATCTGAATTAGAATGCCTGCTCCGTCGCCGGCAAGTGGGTCCGCACCGGCTCCGCCCCTGTGAGTAAGACAGCCCAACACAGATAAACCTTGTTTGACCACCTCATGGCTTTTGCGATTTTTTATGTTTGCGACGAAACCAAATCCACAAGAGTCATGTTCTTTAGCCGGGTTGTACAAGCCTTGTCGCTCGGGGAATCCCAATTTCCTCATGGTACCTCTTCACTACTTCAATTCCAGGGTAAAGTTTTCTACCAGTATGAATACCAGCTTGCAAACCCATAACTAACGAATACAACGAATACACGCTACCATATTGTAAAAAAATATAGTACAAATTAGGTACGTAACTATAACAAAAATAGTTTAAATTTAATAGATCTTTTGACTCCAATATATCTAAAAAAGTTTAAATCCATTATAATCTAAGATTTTTTCAAAGTTGCATTATCACTAAAGTTTTTCTCTCGTAAAACCTAATAAGATAATAACACAAGGCTACTAATTGTATTATAATCCTTAGCTGAACTAATACGTGCTGGAAATAATTTCGATTAACTTAAGAATAAAACATCTAATCAATAATGTTGGGACATCAATTTTGTTAGCTAAAATATTTATTATCTCTTTACTTCTGTGATTTATGTGCGAATTATAAGAGGTAGTCAACCATGTGCTTGTAAGGGATTCTCTATGTCAATAAAAGTAAAAATATGGGGTTGCAGGGGTAGTATTGCGTGTCCGGGTCCCAAGCATTTGAAATATGGCGGTAATACAACTAGCCTCGAAATCATGGTTAATGGAGAAACTTTTATACTAGATTGCGGAACAGGCATCAGAGGATTAGGTCAAAAAATACTATCAGAGAATCACCAAAAAAAATTTACAGTACTTTTGACCCATACCCACTGGGATCACATCAATGGTTTTCCTTTCTTTGCCCCAGCGTTTAACAAAGAATATCAGTTCGATATAATGGCTGGCCATTTGAGCGATTGTGGCGGAGTAAAAAAGATTTTTGAGTTGCAAATGACTGATCCTACGTTTCCTGTGCCACTAGCTGCGATGCAGGCACAAATAACTTTCAGGGATTTTCGCGCTGGAGATCAGCTCAATATTTCAAGAAAACTATCTACCAAAATTACAACAGCTGCACTAAATCATCCAAATGGAGCTACAGGATATCGGTTTGATAGTGAAGGGAGTTCTATATGCATAATTACAGATACGGAGCATATTCCCAGTAAACCCGATGATAATATACTCTCGTTAATTGAGGGCGCAGACCTAGTGTTCTATGATTCTACTTACACCGAAGATGAATTCCCCTCAAAAATTGGCTGGGGGCACTCGACTTGGGAAGAGGGTATGAAACTATGCAAGATGGCTGGTGTAAAGCAGTTAGGCATTTTTCATCATGACCCAGATCATGATGACGATTTTATGGACATAATAGATGCTGAAGCGGCTAAAAAGTGGTCAGGATGTATGGTTGCTAGAGAAGGAATGGAGCTCACAGTCTAGTCAACTGTAAAACATTAATATCGGAACAAATGGACATGGTTTTTTAGGTTCAGATTACAGCGTTTTATTCTAACGATTGAGAAACGCTCTTATTAGCCATTCCACGGCGAAACTTAGGGATGGATGGGGCAAAATATATTGGGTTCCTGCTTATTCTGAGCATCACTCTGCGATTTTCTATCATGTTTTCTTTAATCGGAGTTCCTTCCTCATCGCGGTTAGGAACCTTTGGCTGAGTGTCTGACATTCCTATTGCTTTTAGCCGATTTTTTTTTATACCATTCGTTATCATAAATCTAACAACTGTAGAAGCTCTAGCCGCTGAGAGTTCCCAATTGGAAGGAAAAAAGGGAGAATTTATCGGGTCATCATCTGTATGACCCTCTACCGAAATGTTGAAACTTTGATATATCGGTGATGCTAATTCTTCATAAATACTTGTGAGAACAGGTATTGCTTGGTCTGCTAGTTCCGCTCCGCCGGGCTTGAAGAATGCGCCGCCGCCAAGCTCTAAAGTAATGCTGCCATCTGCATCAGTTCCTACTTTAGCCACTTCTTCAGCACCTTCCTGCATGACAATTTCGGCGAGCTCTTTTTCTAGCTCTTTTCGTTCACTTGGTCGTTCTTGACTAGCCATATTTTTATTAAGGCCTTCTGCGACTGAATCATACTTTTCTTCATCAACTTTCGAGAAAGAAAAAAATAAAACAAAAAATGCCATAAGTAACGTTATGGCATCGGCATAGGTTGCCATCCACTCTTCTTTATCTTCTTCTTCTGGTGGTTGTGCCGGCATCGACATCTAAGAGAACCTAATCATAGTTTCACACACTATTTATCTTTGTCTATATTAAAATGTATCGCAGGATCCAAAAAGCTATTCATTTTATCCTGAATAAACCTAGGAGGTTTCTTCTCCGCGAGGAGGCACAAACCTTCTGTAACTAGGTAGTTTCTAAATCTAACAATCTCCTCTCTTTGCGTCATTTTTGCAGAGATTGGTGTAAAAAGTAGTTGGGCAAATAATACTCCGTACAAGGTTGTTATTAGTGCGATTGAAAGTGAAGGCCCAAGGCTCTCCGGATCACTTAAATTACCGAGCATAATGACTAGCCCAACAAGTGTTCCTACCATACCAAAAGCGGGGCAGAGCCCTCCAATTTTGCCTAATATTTTTGCTGGAACCATATTTCTGCCAAAACCGCTTTCAATTGTCGTATTCAAAATAGCTCTTACCTCTTCACCCGAGTAACCGCTGACAACCATATCAATTCCAAACGCTAAAAAAGGGTCTGTTTTCTTAAGCTTTGTAGCTTCTGCTTCAATTGCAGGTAAGCCGGATTTTTGAACTGCATACCCCCATTTAATTACTCTTCCAACTTCTGACTTGAGTAAATTGCGACTGACAGTTGGTGCAGATATTACCTTAATAATTCCTTTGAGGGCTAATATAACGTATCGAGCTTCGTAGGAAATGAATGCTGCTGCAGAGGCTCCACCAACAACCATAATCATACTTGATAAACTGATGAAAACAGCAAAATCGCTGGTTTCAGCTAAAACAGCCCCGATAAAAAGGCCAATCCCGGACACAAAACCTAGAATGGTTCCTATAGACATCTAAACCCCCAAATAACTTTAAAGAGATAGCTTCATCTTTATCGACCTAAATAGTTTACAATTCATTGCTTTTTTTAAAAAAGAATTTTTTTAGCTATCGGCGGCACCCAAATTATAAAGCACTCTAAACATATTTTTGTGCAAAGTGCCTAAACTTTGTAAATACCTGTTTGCCCCTTTTTCTATCTCCAGAGATCGAAATCTTATGATCACGTTTCGTGGATGTAATGCAAAGCTAAATTGCGGCACTTAAGTCTAATACCTCAAATTTCATCGAAGTTATTTAATGATTTTAAACACCAAAATCTCTTGCTTTCGATTACATGATGGTTTAGACCAATGCTATCGAAAAAAAATAATTTACTTACCAATACGGTCTTTTGATGCAGGTAGATCAATTCGGAAAGGATCATTCACACTATGAAAAAAATATTTTTTACAGGTCTTTTTGTAGTATTAAGTTGTTTCTGGTTTTCGGCGCAATTAGAGGTTTCCGCGAAACCGTTTATGGTTGGCCCGGATAAATGCCAAAAATGCCATAAGGCCGAACATGCGGTGTGGAAAGGTACTAAACACTTTAAATCTTTTAAGAAAGTCCACAAAAATAAGAAAGCAAAGAAAATTGTTAAGGCTATAGGCGAAAAGCGCATGAAAAAAGCCGCGGTTTGCGCCAACTGTCATTACACTTCCGTTAAGAAAAAAGCCACTGATAAAAAGGCAAAATTAGTAGCCGGTCCTTCGTGCGAGAGTTGTCATGGCGCTGCTTCTGAATGGATAGGCATACATAACAATACTAAAGTGGATAAGGCTAAGCGTTTTGCTGACGCTAAGGCGGCAGGAATGATTTGGCCAACCGAAACATTTGATGTGGCATCCAATTGTATGTCTTGTCATGGTCTTGCAAATGAAAACTTATCTGGGAAGCATGCTACAGCTATGTTGGATAACGGTCATCCGTTTAATCCTGATTTTGAGTATGTAGAGTATAGTCAAGGTTCAGTTCGTCATCGTTTCTATGCTCCTAAAATGACAGTTAATCAAGAAATGACAGAGAAACAAAAGGCTGAGATCTATATAATTGGACAATCTGCTGCTATGCTTAGTGCAACTCAGGCAATTACTAAGACTACACACCCGGCTTATGTCAAAGGGCAAAAGAAGCGGATTTCAAATGCAACAGCAGCTCTAAACAAAATAAAAGCGATGGTTCCAGAAGCTGGGGCATTTTTATCTTCTCCTTCAAAAGAATCTGGACGAGCTTTAGCCAAGGCTGTTAAAGGCAAAGATCTTACAGGTGCTATTGGGGCTAGTCTTCCTAAATCTTATAAGTAAGTTAAAAACCTAGTAAAGATTGGCTTAATAACCATAGGTATAGGTAGCAAATGAGTGAAGAAGTAAATAGTTTGTCAGCATCAACTACGTTAGAGCGACCCAAGCGATGGGATTCCGCATTTGATCCTGACCTCGTTGAAAAAGACTTTGAGACCATCATGTCTCGCAAGGAAATCACAGAGATTGATGCTTCTTTCCCTCCAAGTTTGCCCTTAGATGGAATTGTTCGCAATGACATGCGCCTAACTCGTCTTGAACGAGGTGATATAATGGTCCGCGAGGGTGACTATGGTAACTCTGCTTTCATTTTAATAGAAGGTAAGGTCCATATTGCAACAAACCCCCAAATATCCGTTGAACAATTGGGTGGATCCTCTGCTAAAGTCCAAAGTATTTTTTCAAGGATACAGGGCTTATTGAAAAAGAACTGGGTTCCAGAGGTTAGAATGATAGCGGACAATAAACAATTATCCCAAACCAGCTCAGAGCGGCCAGCGGGAACATCAATTCCAAACATTGACAATGTTATGGAAACTCATGAGATGATAACTTTGGGTGAGGGAGAAGTCTTTGGAGAATTGGCGGCGCTTGGCAGAACCCCCCGAACAGCAACAATTTTTGCTTCGACGGATGTGGTGGCTATTGAAATTCGGTGGCAGGGTCTGAGAGATATCATGAAATATGATACGGGCTGGCGGAAAAGGATAGATAAGAATTATCGGGAAACTGCTCTGGCCAACCATTTGAGTAATACGGAAATTCTCAAAGATTTGAGTAAAGAGGCCGCTGAACATGTATCTCAAGGCGCACTGTTTGAGACTTATGGCGCTTTTGATTGGCACCATGATTTTAAAAATAAAAAAAGTGCGGCAGCAGAAGTTATAATCGCAAAAGAAGGAGACTATCCAGACGGTTTATTGTTAATTCGGGCTGGTTTTGCGCGTCTAGCAAAAGGTTCGGACTATGAACGACGTACAATAAGTTATCTCGGAGCCGGTGATACTTTTGGGCTTAATGAGTTATATTCAGCATGGAAAAATCCCGGCCAAAAAGATTTTCAACTTAGTAACAGTCTTACAGCTTTGGGTTATGTTGATATTATTCGAATACCAGTAGAAGTTCTGGAGGAGCATGTATTTCCTAATATGCCCGAACCAGAGGACTTATCCAGTGCTTTGGATGAAAGGACTGCTGCCGATGACCATTTGATGGAATGGGCAGTGGATAATCGTTTCATAAATGGTAGTCAAACAATGGTGATTGATCTCGATCGTTGCAATCGATGTGATGATTGTGTGCGCGCGTGTGGGAACACTCACGGCGGGAATCCGAGATTTAGAAGAGAGGGTGACCCATTTGAAAAGTGGATGGTGGCAAATGCGTGTATGCACTGTAAGGACCCTGTCTGCATGATTGGGTGCCCAACAGGGGCTATTAACCGTGACCAGTATTCTGGATCCGTTATCATAAATGACACAACGTGCATTGGTTGCGCGACGTGCGCTAATTCGTGTCCATTTGAAAATATAAATATGGTGTCCATTCGTAATCTTGAAGGATCTATAATCACTGATGGTTCTGGAAATGGAACACCAATTATGAAGGCAACAAAATGCGACCTTTGTGCTGGCCGACCAGGCGGACCGGCCTGTGTTCAAGCTTGTCCCAAAGATGCTCTTCAGAGAGTAGACTTTCGCGATTTTCAAGCGCAGGCAAGATTATGAACGAGCAGGCGCGCAAAAAACGAATAATATTCATTGCAATGTTTTTTCTGCTGGCATTGTTAGGGGCTTGGTGGTGGATTCAGCAGCAGTCTCTTGAACTAGTTGACACGGTTTGGACTTCTGGTTGGGTTTTGTTGGCATCTATTTTTTTACCATCAATTTTTAATCTACGAAAAAGGTTGGCTGCGTTTAATGTCGGCAAGGCCTCTACCTGGTACGCAATTCATGTAGTCTCCGGTTTTGTTGCTATATTTTTCTATATTCTTCATGCGGGGTTTAAAATTCCCACGGGTGCATATGAGATTTTATTATTCACACTGTTTGCTCTTGTTAGTGTTACAGGGATTGCAGGGTATGTGGTTCAGGCAATTCTTCCACGGAGAATGACTGAAACTGGAGAAGAGATTGTTTATGAAAAGATTCCCGAAGAAATCTATGAAATTAGGAATAGTGCAAAGTCTGCAATGCTCGCTTATACCGAATCTTCTGGAAGTAATTTATTAAGTAAACACTATGATTCTGCTTTGCGTTGGTTTTTTGAACAGCCTCGTTTTTATATCAATCACGTCCTTGGAGGAGCGAAAGCGCCGGCGTGGGTCAGGTCTCAATTTGAAGCAATACGAAGATTTGCTTCACCAGATTCTATGGAACATGTGGATGAAATAGAAAGACTTGCTTTGCACAAATTAAATGTCGATACGCATTTTGCATGTCAAGATGTCATGAAGAGGTGGCTATTAGTTCATTTGCCTCTAGCGGTGGCTTTTTTGGTTACTGTGGTTTGGCATATAATTTTAGTGCATGTGTACGCGTCATGAGTGCTCCAGAAAATAGTTATAATCGGCCATCTTATCCGCATATTTGCGGAAGAGCGAAATTATGGGGTAAGCCGTGTCCTTTGGGTCCGAACGTTGATGGTTCGTGTGGTGGAGTTCAGGAATGTAAGCCAACTCGCTCGGGAGATAGGTGGAAATGTTGTAGGCCTCGCTCTCAGGGGGGAGCCTGCGCTAATGGTCCTTTACCTGATGGCACATGTGCGAATACTCAGCCACCGTGCCGTCCAAGTGCTAGTGTTAGAATTACACGGTTTCGTCTTGTTGCCGCTGCTGCTTTTTTAACGGTGGCCTTGTTATTTGCGTTTGGTTCAGGTGGGAATATAGTTAGCTCTGATGATTTTTCCTTCAAAAATGCTGGTCCTCTCAGGACTGGTCACGCTGAATCAATGTCCGGTAAAGGTTGTGTTGATTGTCATGAGCCCCATGAAAAAAATGCATCTATGTTCTTGGCTGCAATAACAAAAAATAGTGCCCCTGATTCAGCAGAAAATAATAAATGTTTGGATTGTCACGTTATAGGTACTTCTGCTGGTGATCCCCATAAAGTGGAGACCTGCGTCTCCTGTCATAAAGAACATGCTGGGCTTAAATCACCGGTAACCTCTATGACTGACGCCCAATGTCATAGCTGCCATAAAGTTAAGTTTGCCAGTTTTTCAGAAGGTCATCCTGCTTTTAAAAAGGGGTATCCCTATGATTTACGGACGTCACTTAATTTCGATCATAATAGACACCTATCAATTCATTTTGTAGATGCTCGGTATAAAGATAAAGCGCCAAGTGAAGGAGAAACTTGCATATCGTGTCATGATACGACGAAAGCTGAGAGAAATGTGCCAATAAAATCCTTTGAAGCTTCATGTGCTGCTTGCCATAATGACAAAATTAAATCGACGGCTCTTACTGTATTTGAGTTACCAGAATTTGAGAAAAATCCATTTGACTTTAAGGATTTTGAGGAGGTTTGTAGATCCGTAAACGTGGAAGCCGAGGATGAATTTGAATCTGTATCAACAGAACAGCCCAACCCAATTTCGGCAATGCTATTTGATTTCGACCCTGAAGAAATAGGAGAATATTCTGGTCCAATAGCTGAGTTTCTCAAGCAATCCATTGATAATGGGCCTAGTTTCTTGGGAGATAAGATTAAGGATTTAGATGGAAATTCTTTTGATATGCTTAATGGTTTATCAGCTGAGATGTTGATGCAAGCTGCTTGTTCTTGGGTAACCAATCAAGAATATGAGGGCCCAGAAATTTCAGAGAATGGTGGCTGGTTTGCAGACGAGTTATCAATAAAATATCGGGCTCGAAAACACGGTGATCCTGTTATGAAGGCGTGGTTGGATTTTGCTGCAGACCAAGAAAATGATCCGGTTAGCGAATCGCTGCTTGTTTCTGATGGGCCGGGTGGATGTATATCTTGCCATGGTGTGAGTGAAACTGATGCTGTTCGCATTGGCTGGAAGTCTGTAACGCGTCCAGCGGCTCCGAATTTTAAATACCCGCACAAACCTCATCTGAATGTGCTGGGGCCAGGCACACAATGTCAAACTTGTCATGTTATTGACAAAAGCGTTGATACAAGAAAGAATTTTGAGCAATTAGATCCCGAGGTTTTTAAAGCGGGCTTTAAGCAGATATCGATAGAGACATGTTCGCAGTGTCATAACAAACAGAGGGTTGACGTAGGCTGCAGAGGATGTCACTCGTTCCATGGAGGGGAAAATAGCTTTGCCAAAAGTCAATTTAAGCATGAAACAAAAGTGAAGAAGGATTACTGACGTGACACATAGCTCCTTATTGTTAAAAAGCATCGTTGCAACCATGTTTATGGTTTTAACTTTACTCTCAACTGATGGTTCCTTGGCGGAAGAAAAAGCTGCTGCGGCCAAAACTGAAAATGTGAAAGCTCAGTTCCCCAGTGCTGTCGAATGTGCAGGATGCCATCAGCAAATTTATAATGAATGGGCATCATCTAATCATGCGTATGCGTCTATCTCCCCAATGTTTCATAAATTTGAGCAGAAAATTAGTGATCTCACACAGGGAACTATTGGAACTTTTTGTGTTCGGTGTCACCAGCAAGTGGGAACACAGCTTGGGGAAAAGCGGGAGATGCCTCTATGGGAGCGAAGTGCAGTTTCACGCGAAGGAATTACCTGCGTAACCTGTCATAGAATTTCGAAAGAGTTTGGTAAGGTCAATGGAGAGCGCTCAATCGATTCGGGAGATATTCATGCACCAGTTGGTGGAACTATGCGTGATAGTGTATTTGACAAAGTTCTTGAGCGAAGTGACGAGCTAAAAATTGCGACTGGTCCCGGTGAGCGGGGAACAAAAATACATGCTGGAGTTTACAAATTTGAACAACTGGGTAAATCCGAATTTTGTGTCTCTTGTCATCAAGTAGCGGTAAACTTAGGAATTAAACTAGAGGTTGTATGGGATCAGTATAGAGACTCGCCTGCATTTAAAAATGGAGTGACTTGTCAAGATTGCCATATGGGTAAAGTTCCTGGCGTTGCTGCAGGTTACGAAAAGGGTCCATCAGCGATAGTTGCGGGAGAGCCAATAAATCCAAATAGAAGGCATTCAAATCATGCATTTTATGGACCAGGATATCCTATAGCTCACCCTGGAATCTTCCCCCATAACCCTGATAACGCTCAATGGTCAATTCAAGATTGGTTGAAGTTTGACCATCGAGCAGGTTGGGGTACAGAGAAATTTGAAGAATTAGTCGCAGATAGAGCAGAGGCTATTGATGGTGTCCAAGGTTCACTAGAGGCCTTAGGCGGCAACTTTGATGCAATAGCTGCATTAAAAAAATTAGAAACAGCGGCGGCGCGTGGAATTCCTGCGTTTAAGGCTGAAAAAACCGTTAAAGTAAATAAGGAGGCATTAGAGGCGATCGAAGAGGTCGTGGATGGTTCTGATGTTGCTTCTGTTAAGGGGGAGTTAGAAGAGGCTATTGAGGCTTTATCTGAGGTAGTTGAAGATTTGAAAATTGCAACCGTTCCTGCGGCTAAGAATCGTTTGGTTGCGGCTGCGGCAACCATGTTATCACAAGCCTCTGGTAGAATAGAGAAATTTGAAGACGCAATGTCGCTTACGAGTGAAACGTTTGACATGGCCGTAAAGAACCCAACTTCTGAGACTATTACGGCTTTCTCAAAAAATCTAACTCAGTTGCGGCAATCAATGCCTGCTGCTGATAATGCTTTCCAAGCATCATTGACGGAGTTGAAAGTTGCTTTGGGTGTTAATTTCCCAGCGGTTTGGTCTGATCCGGGTGATAGAGAGTCTGCCCGAGAGGCTGTGACTGCAAATGAAGGCCGACTTGAGGAAAAGAAGGACTGGCGTCAAAAGGTAATGGAAAATGGTAGCCGCATAGATGGACCATTTTTTCAAACAGCTCAAAAAGTTGGTGAGACGCTAAAGTTCAATTATAGGATCACTAATCTTGATGATGGCCACAATTTGCCCTCAGGTTCTTTGGGTGCACAGCCTGAGATATGGTTAAACACCGCTTTAACAGATCCAGATGGTAAAATTATTTGGGAATCTGGTTATGTCGATTCTATTGGTGATTTTGCGGACAACCACTCCCTTGAAGTTGCAAGTGGTAAAGTAAAATTTGATAAACAATTATTTAATTTACAAAGTAAATTTTTGACCACTAACATAAAAGGTACAGACCGAGAGATGTACTTGCCAGTTAACATTGACGTAGACCAACTTCCGATGTTGCGGTCCTCGGGGTTTCCGACGACAGTTCTCAATCACGCGCCTTTTGTGCGTATGGAGGGTAGATCGATCCCGCCTTTGGGACATAAGGATGCAGAGTATTATGTACCAGGTGATTTAATAAAGAAACCAGGAAAATATAAATTATCAGTGCGTATGAGAAGTAGAGCCGAGCCCATTTATTTCATGCGATTTGTTGAGGCTACTACGGAAATGGAGCGTTCTATGAATGAATGGATGATTGATATACACCCGTATACAGTTGAATTTGAGGTAGGAAAATAAGTGGGGACCTATGTTAAGACTAACTAAATTAGCATCACTATTTCTAGTATCTGGCCTTCTGTTTATAACGCCAGTTAATGCGGCAGAGGATTTAGGGCCAAGAAAGATGTCGCCTGGTTTGAAGGAGGTTGAGACAAAGGATAGTTATTTTGGTCCAGACCCGCAATATGAAGATAAGCCTTACTCGCCCGAAGCACAGTATAAAATATATGGCGGAAAGCGTGCATTAAGAACTCCTCGACCAATATTTGAGCTCTTTAGGCCATTATACTCAGAAGGCGAGTACTCAAATACTAGTGATGCTGTCGGTGGAACTAATTTATTTGAACCTCAATTCACAATGTTTGGAGACTTTCGCACCGCGGTAGCACACAACAGCAACGGCGAAAATAAGGATGTAACTCAAATCGCTGCTCGGCTTAATCTAAATTTGGATTTGAAGCTTACTGGCACTGAGCGAATACATGCTTCGATTCAGCCTATTGACAGTAACGGACAGTTTACGCGTAAGGAATTTGGTGGGGCGGATGAAGATGGAACTACGACTTTCCTTGATTTAAATTTAGAAACACTATTTTTTGAGGGTGATGTTGGTTCAATCGTAGGTGGACTAGCCGGTGAATGGTCAACTTTTGATTTACCTTTTACATTTGGATTGACACCCCTGCTGTTTCAGAATGGAATTTACGCTGAGGACGCTATTGTTGGTGGCGCTGCTAGTTGGGCTGCAAAAAGTAGCCCTAGTCTGGGGATTACAAATATGGATATCACTGGCTTTTTTGGTATCGACAAAGTGACCTCTCCAGCAGCTAAAAATGCTGATGGCGTGTTAGATGATGATGATTTAGCTGTATTTGGTTTGGCAACTTTTATTGAAGCTAATACTGGTTACTGGGAGGCAAACTGGGGTTTTGTTGAAGGTGACAGTACTTTTGAAGATATTGATTACCACACAGCAATGTTGGCTTATTCCAGAAGATATGGAGGATGGTTGTCGAATAGTGTCCGTGCTTTGTATACCTTTGGACAAGATAGGGATGGTTCGGCTCAACAAACAGCAGATGGTTTTATGCTTTTTGCTGAAAATTCACTAATTACACATCTTCCTTCTACTCTCGTACCATACTTCAATTTCTTTTATGGGCAGGATCGTCCGCAACCTCTAATGGATGGTACTGGGTTGCTAAAAAATACGGGAATAAACTATGAAACTGATGGTCTCACTGGATTTCCTAAATTAGATGACAGTGGCCATGACAGTTTCGGTGGGGCTATTGGTATTCAATATTTATTTAGTTTGAATCGGCAAGTTGTATTTGAAATAGCCTCAACCCAAATGCTTAATGGAGACGATGTTCCTGGTCGCGCTACTGTTGGAGATCAATATGCTGTTGGTGCGAGATTTCAGCAACCAATTTCCGCAACATGGATAGTGCGCGCGGACGCTATGGTAGGTCGACTTCAAAATACTGATGACGTTGCTGGAATGCGTTTTGAACTTAGGAAGAAATTTTAGGAAAAAGGGTAGGAAACATGGCAGATGCTATTCAACTTGTAACACTAGCTACATTTGCGGCGGCTCTTTTTTATCTCGTTACCTTAGTGATTGGACAATGGCGAACTAAAAGTATTATAGCTGAGAGTCATTCGATGAGCAGAGGTATTGTTCAAGCTGAAATAAATGAAATACTTGAACGTACGCGGGTAAAAAAGTCAAAATCAGAGGATGCTTGGTCTGGTTTGCGAAAATTTAAAGTTGCCCGCAAACAAATGGAAGCTACAGATGTTTGCTCATTCTATCTTGAACCTCATGATGGAAAAGAATTACCAAGTTTCCAGCCAGGTCAGTTCTTAAATTTTAAAATACAACCAGAAAATAGAGCAAAACCCGCTTTTCCGTGCTATAGTCTCTCTGACTCTCCCAAGTCTGATTATTATAGGGTGACCGTAAAGCATCAGAAAACGCCTCCAAAGGTTCCAGATGCGCCGCCAGGAGTTTCCTCTTCATATTTTCATGAAGAATTAGAGGAAGGTAGTATTATCGATGTAAAATCTCCCAAGGGTGGATTTTATTTGGATACTACTAGACAAACGCCTGTTGTTCTTATTGGAGGTGGTATTGGAATTACTCCGGGCCTCAGTATGCTTAACCACATCGTCGAAACTGGCTCGAGAAGGGAAACATGGTTCTTCCTCGGAATAAAAGATGGTGACGAACACATGTTCAAGGAACATCTCGAAGAAGTCGCTGCGAAATACGAGAATGTAAGACTTGTTGTGTGCTATTCAAGACCGCGTGAGGGCGTGGACGTCGAGGGTCGTGACTATCACGTGAAAGGAAGGGTTGGTGCTGATCTGTTTAAAGAGATGTTGCCATCCAATAATTACGACTATTATTTTTGTGGCCCGCCGCCCATGATGGATTCACTTTTTGAAGGCTTAACAGCGTGGGAAGTGCCTGAAGATAATATCCATTATGAGGCATTTGGACCAGCTACAGTTGGGAAGAAGAAAGAAGCAGATGCTGCGGCTTCCGGTAGTGATAAGCCGGTTGCAGATGTTCCAACGTTTGATGTTACATTTAAAAAATCAAACAAGACAGTGCCTTGGGATCCAAATGCTCATTCGCTCTTGAGGTTTGCAATGGATAACGACGTAGCTATAGATTATTCTTGTGAGGCCGGGAATTGCGGGACGTGTTTAACAGCCCTAGTCTCGGGAGACGTTGACTATATTTCTGATCCAGCTGAGGAGCCTGAGAAGGGTACGTGTTATGCATGTGTATCAGTTCCTAAGGGGGCAGTCAGCATAGACGCTTAGGTAATTTATTTGTAAGATGAGATAGTGTTATGCTTCCTTTGTGTGACGAGTAGTTTGCTTAAAGTGCTACTGACTTCAACATTGAAATATTGATTAAGTTTTGTCGGCCATTCATTGATGGTTGGGAGGTGTTTATTTGTCATTTTCGTGGGTTGAAATAGCGGGCCACATTTCTTTTGCTTTGGCGGCTTTGTCATTTTTTGTTCGAGATATGATTTTATTGAGATCATTAGCAATTGCTAGTGGTATAGTTGGTGTATTTTTTAATTATTTAGTCTCGTTTGGTCCCATGTGGATTCCTATTATGTGGCTGACTATATTTATCTCCATAAATGGCTATAGAATTATTGGTATTTTTCTTGAGAGGAGATCAATTTCTTTTACAGATGAGGAGCTAGAATTATACGAAACTGTTTTCCAAAATTTTACTTCACTTGAGTTTATGAAACTGATGAGAATTGCTGAATGGCGCTCGGTAAATAAAGGATATGAATTCGCTGAGCAAGGGAAAACTCTGGAGGGATTAAGCCTTCTCTTCAACGGTGAAGTCGCGATTGAAAGAAATGGAAAACAGCTTGGTCTAGGCCGTGATGGTTCTATGATTGGCGAAATGTCTTTTATTAAGGGTGGTTCTGCAAATGCGACAGTTTTAGCAAATTGTGAGTGCAGATATATATACTGGCCGAAGGATAATCTAAAGGCTCTTCTAACCCGTAATCCAAGTATGGATGTCGCTATGAAACATGTTTTTAGTCTTGATTTAACACGTAAGTTGGTTGGAGACTTATAAAGACTTGGATTATACCCACGCTTTTATTTTAAAAAACCTAATTTTAATAAATATAAACTTACATTAAATTGTCTTGATGTGTAGGTAGAGGGCGTGCAACACTAAATATAGTTTAAATAACCTTAAAATCCTGAGATTATACCATGGCCGATGATATCAAGAGAGTTACTCTTAGAGAAAAATTACATCTTCCAACTGTAGGTAAGGCAAGATGGATAGGATTTGCAATCTTACTTGCCTTTATGGCAGTACGGGCGATTGATCCTTCGCCTCTAAATATTCTAAGACTTAAAACCTTTGACCTTTATCAGCAAATAAAGCCGCGTGATCTTTTGCCAAACAGCCCAGTTGTTATAATTGATCTTGATGATGCCAGTCAAGAAGCTATCGGACAGTGGCCTTGGCCAAGAAATATTGTTTCACGAATGGTCGAAAATCTCTTTGCTATGGGCGTTGGCGTTGTTGGATTTGATATAATCTTTGCTGAGCCTGACCGAATGAACGGAAAAAATGTTGTAACTAGCCTGGTCGGATTAGATGCTGAAACAAAGAAAAAAATAGAACAACTACCAAGTAATGACGCGATCTTGGGCGATTTAATAAAGAGGGCCCGTAGGGTAGTGGTTGGTCAGGCTGGTTTAAGTACCGAAAAGGAATATGCAGGTCGTAAACCTTTGCGTTCGCGGGTGTTTGAAAGACAGTTGAGAGGAGCACCTAAACCACAAGAATGGGCGCCGGCCTTCCCCGGACTTTTAAGAAATGTTGATGATATAGAACGCTTTGCCGGCGGTCATGGAATACTTAGTTTGGTGGCCGAGCCAGATGGAATAGTTAGAAGAATTCCAGCTTTTTTTAGAAGTGGTAAACGTCTTTATCCATCATTATCTGTAGAAATGATGCGAATAGCTGCTGGTAGATCGGGCATTATCGCTAAAGGTGGGCAGGCGGGAATTATAGATATTTCTATTAGCAAACAAATTAAAGTACCGACAGATAGGATAGGCCGAATGTGGCCTTACTTTTCTAAGTCTGATAAGAAAAAGTATGTGTCTGCAAAAGATGTAATCGCAGGTACAGTTGATCCAAAATTAATTAGAGGGAAATTAGCACTAATTGGCACTTCAGCGGTCGGGCTATTAGATATAAAAACAGTTCCAACCGAACAATTTATACCTGGAGTAGAGGTTCACGCTCAACTAATCGAGTCTGTTCTGACAAAGTCTTTTCTAAGTCGACCGGCTTATGTTGATGTTCTTGAGATGGGCATAGCATTAATTGGTGGAATATTAATTATTATTTTAACACCATGGATTGGTGCAAAATGGACGTTGTTACTTTTTCTTGCGATCGCTGGAGGTGCTGGAACAACTTCTTGGTATATGTTCGCTGAGCAGAAAATTATCTTAGATGCAGCATTCGCTATTATTACGACTTTACTTCTGTATGTAACTTTAACATATACGAGTTATGCATCTGAGGAAGCTGAAC
>JADHRD010000113.1 GCA_016777585.1 Rhodospirillales bacterium
GTTATTGTCTTATTCGAACAGGACTGTAACATTATAAAAATAACCATTACATTTATCCGTAATAAATTAGAATTTGTAAATAAAGAATCATTGCTACGATAAGCCAAAAAAATACCTCTAGTTTATGTTTGTTTTAAAATAATGTTTATTATTGTATTTATAATACAGATCAATACAAATTATGTACTATAAAATTTAATCAATGAATAAAATTAGTTTAGGAAATAATTTATGGGCCTTCTTTCTTTTTTTAAGAGACCAAAGCATGATAAAAAAGCAATAGATCTCTATGATAAGATCGTAAGGGTGGCTCGAGCACCAATATTATATACAAAATATGGGGTCGCAGACACAGTAATTGGACGTTTTGATTTAATATTACTCCATTGTTTTGTGGTTATTCGCAGACTAAATAAATTTGGTGATGAAGGAATCCAAAAATCTCAAGAGTTATTTGATGTGATGTTTATAGATATTGATAGAAACTTACGCGAAATGGGTGTTGGAGATACGGGTTTAGGGAAAAAAGTTAAATCTCTCGCGACTGCATTTTATGGGCGACTAGGCTCCTATGAAAACGCTCTTGAAAGTAAAAATCAAAAAATTTTAATAGAATCTTTAAAACGAAACCTTTATTCTGAAACAAGACCTTCCGATTATCAATTGTCTTTAGTATCGAATTACTTAAGAAAAAGAATAGCTGAGGCGGAAAAATGGAGTTTTACCGATATAGATAATGCAAATATATTCCTCAAAAGTATAGAATAAATGATGACTGATGAAATACCTAAAATAGCTTTTTCAAGGATTATTAGGATCAATGACCTTCACTCTAAAGAGAATTTTAATTTCAATGTATCAGCATCAAAAACAGAACTTATAGCTCTTTCTGATCTATTTAATCTTGAGAAAATTTCATCATTTTCGGCTAAAATAGAATTAACTCAAAGATATAAAAATAATGCTGTTGTAATGACATGTAATTTCTCTGCAGTAGTCTTCCAAAAATGTGTAATAAGCCTCGAACTTGTAAAAACCCATATTCAACATATATTTGTTGTTGAATTTGTTGATCAAACATTCGATGGTTTGCCTATTATAGGCGAATTTGACTGTTTTTTAGACGAACAATTAGAGACTATCGCTGATGGTAACATTGATATTGGTCCAGTATTAGTTCAAAATTTAGGTCTTGAGATTAACCCTTTTCCAAAAAAAGAAGGCATAAGGCTTGCCTCTGTGTACAAACAAGATGATTTAACAATTGAGGATGAAGCGAAACCAAATTCTCTAAAATTATTGTTAAAAGACTATAAATTCAATTGAAGTAAAGAGAATCTATTTTATCACATCAATTCAGCTTGCGAAATAGAACAAATTAGGCTAAATACTCGACCCTAGCATAGGGTGCATTAATCATTTTTAACAAGAAAAGAGAGATTTAGATGGCTGTTCCAAAAAGTAAAATTTCGAGATCGCGACGGAATATGCGCAGGTCTCATGATGCGCTCTCTCTAACATCCCTCTCTGAATGCCCTAATTGTGGTGAGGTCAAACGCCCTCACCATGTTTGTAGTGCATGTGGATATTATGATAGCCGAGAAATAATAGACACAGGTTCTAGCGCTTAAGCCAGTTTTGTAAGTTTTAAAGTTTAACATTAGTCACGATAAAGACAGGAATTTCTGTAATGGTTAGTCCGGTTACTGTTTCAATCGACGGCATGGGCGGGGATGATGCGCCTGAAATGATTATTGAGGGTATTGAACTCGCGTGTAAAAAAAATAAAAATATAAATTTTCTGATATTCGGTGATGAGACGATCCTATCAGATTTATTAACTCGTCACCCAAATGCTCAAGAGGTTTGTGAGATTAGACATGCTCCTGATATGGTTTCGATGGATGATAAACCAACGACCGCCTTGCGATCTGGAAAAAGGTCTAGTATGAGATTAGCAATTGATGCCGTAAAGAGTAAAGAAGCATCTGCGGTAGTCTCAGCCGGAAACACAGGGGCTCTAATGGCTATGGCGACGATAGCGCTGAAAATGATGCCTGGAATTAGTAGGCCGGCCATTGTAACTAGTTTTCCCACTCAAAATGGTGATTGTGTTATGCTTGATTTAGGAGCAAACATTGAATGTAATGCGAATAATCTCGTGCAATTTGCGGTTATGGGCGAAGTGTTTGCTCGTTATGAATTGGATATAGATCACCCTTCGGTTGCGATTCTGAATGTTGGGGTAGAGGGACTAAAAGGCAATGTTGCTGTTAAAGAAGCAGCGGCAATTTTGCAAAAATCTACTTTACCGGTTAAGTTCGCAGGGTTTGTTGAAGGTGACGATATTGGGAAAGGTACAGTCGATGTTATTGTTACAGATGGTTTCACAGGCAATATCGCTTTAAAAACTGCTGAAGGGACATCAAAGCTTATAACCTTTTTCCTCAAAAAATTTTTGTCAGAGAGTTGGATGGGGAAAATCGGAGCCTTAATCGCGAGACCAGCATTAACTAGATTAAGATCGCATTTTGATCCTCGACGGTATAATGGCGCAATGCTAGTTGGCCTTAATGGTATTTGCGTGAAAAGTCATGGTGGTACCGACGCAATAGGCTTTGCACACGCTATCGAGGCTGGAGTTAAATTAGTAGAACAAAATTTTAATGAGGTAATCAAGCAAGATCTCATTAAACTAACGGATGTCAGGGAAAATAAAAATTTAGAATCAAATGAGAATGGGATTTTAAATTAATGGATATCCAATCGAGAATTATAGGATGTGGCTCTTATCTGCCAGGAGATCCAGTTTATAATCATATGCTTGAGGAAAAAATTGATACTACAGATGAATGGATCAAAACACGAACGGGGATCAGTCAGAGACATTACGCAGCAAATAATGAATTTACATCAGATATGGCCCTAGTTGCTTCGCAACGAGCTATAGAACATGCAGGGATTAATGGTAAGGATATAGATCTCATTGTTGTCGGAACAACAACACCTGATCGAACGTTTCCAGCGACAGCAGTACGTCTCCAAAAGTCTTTAGGTTGTAAAACTGGAGCTGCATTTGATGTACAAGCGGTATGCTCAGGTTTTATTTATGCTCTATCTATCGTTAACAGTATGATAAAAACCGGGCAATGTAAAAAAGCTCTTGTGGTCGGAGCCGATACATTGTCTCGTTTGCTTAACTGGGAGGATAGAACCACTTGTGTATTATTTGGTGATGGAGCTGGAGCTGTTGTGCTAGAGGCCTGCAGAGTTGATCCTAGAGAGTCCAAGTCCGGTATCATTTCAACACATATTCATTCAGATGGGAAATACGAAGAACTTTTATATTGTGATGGTGGACCATCGACGAATCAAACAGCGGGTTTTATCAAAATGGAGGGAAAAGAAGTTTTTAAGCACGCCGTCAATAACCTTGCTTCAGTGGTTAAAGAAATTCTTATTGAAAATAAATTGGAGCCTGAAGAAGTTGACTGGTTAGTGCCCCATCAAGCCAATAAACGTATTATAGAGAGTACTGCAAAGAAACTTAAAATGCCAATGAGTAAGGTAATACTTACAGTAGACATGCACGCAAACACCTCAGCAGCTTCAATCCCATTAGCGCTGGATTACGGAATTAAGAATGAAAAAATTAAGAGTGGTGATTTAATATTAATGGAAGCAATGGGTGGCGGACTAACTTGGGGCGCATCTCTAGTTCGAATGTGAGAATTTTATCCCGAAAGTTTATTCTTTGATCTTGTTTTAATGATAGCGTAACATATCTTACAAAATTTATCATTGTATCCATAATCGGATTGATAGGGCGATTAGATATGTCAAGAATAACGATCACACGTACAGAACTTAGCGAGGCAGTCTACCAAGAGGTGGGATTATCACGAAGTGAATCTTCGGATCTGCTAGAAACTGTTTTAGAAAAAATATCAGAAACGCTTATAACCGGAGAATCGGTAAAAATCTCTTCTTTTGGAACTTTTTCAATAAGAAGTAAGTCCGAGAGAATTGGACGAAATCCAAAAACTGGCATAGAGGTCCCTATTACTCCGCGTAGAGTTATAAATTTCCGCCCATCTCAACAACTAAAGTTGCGTGTAAGTGGAATTGATAATCAAAATAATAATGTGGATGCCCAGTAGTTAGTTTATGTCAGATTTAAACCCTTATTTCAAAGATGAGCGCGAAAAAAAGTCTAAAAAGTCATCTGTCGCTTACAGAACAATCAGTGAAGTTGCGATTGACCTAAAAGTTGAACAACATGTGTTACGATTCTGGGAAAATAAATTTCCACAAATTACTCCACTTAAACGAGCCGGAGGAAGGCGTTACTATAGGCCTGAGGATATTGAGTTACTTAAAGTAATAAAAGGCTACCTACATACCGATGGTTACACGATAAGAGGTGTACAAAAACTTTTAAAGTCTAACAAAAAGCTTAAATCACAATCCTCAGAGAAAAATGACTCGGTAAAGTTCAAAAATTCTCGTAAAACCGAGCAAAATATAATAAGCGAGATGGAAGACCTTTTGAATATTCTTGAAGATATTAAAAAATTAATCTCCTGATCTTCACAACACAGTAGTATTAAGTAGAACCGAGAATTAAAGAGAACAATAATAACGTCAAGCAGTGGAACTTTTGGTTACTAAGCCTCAAGAGGTTAGATGTATCTTATTCATGGTGTAACGTTAGACGACAAAGGCGCAGTTCTCAACACTAAGTTTTTTATATGCTTAAACTTAATGGAACTAATTAATTGCAGAAAAACCACTCTTAAAAACTCATTAGAAACCAGCCTGTGTCTGTACCTTAGAAGCCATTCGAATCTATCACTCCAAGTTCAGGCGAAATCTCTTCAAGTATAGGTGGCAAAGTATCTAAAAATGATTCCCCATGTTCTTTCGATTTTTAATTAAGGGCTCCTCATCTTCCCAGAATTCAACAGAAAAAAGAGCTTTGTTCCCAGTTTGTATTATAATATGTGTTCTCATTCCATCTAATTTGGGTCTGCTTTTGAATTTCTCTATTATAATGGTATAATTTAGATTGCTAACAATGAACTTAACAACGTTTGAATTTTTACCAATTTTAAATCACTTCCATAATAACTTTAGTTTTAAGTCGTGAAGTTTATTATATAAATAAATTTAATTGAAGAAATAATTTAATTTCTATACCTCTTTGATTTTCTAATCAAAAACTCAAAGGCTCATTATACTTAATGCTGCTTGCTCCCTCTATATGTTTTCAGTGTACCTATTTTTATTTTTTAATCTGATGACCTAGTCCCATAGATTTTTCCGACTACTTGGATTGCTGTATTTATTATATAAATGTGGTGGTAAATTTTTGATTGGGTTAAGGAAGCTTGTTGGCTGGATCAGATGATGGATAATATCCTTAAATTTTTAAATTCTTGCGGGCATAATTGTGGCATAGTCAGTCGCAAAAAAAACAATGTTTACAGCTTGATATGATGATCTGTCTAACATACATTATTCACACATTAAATGCGTTTTCCAATGGGTAATTAAAGTTTTTTTTAAGTGTCGGAGCGTGGCGCAGTCTGGTAGCGCACTTCGCTGGGGGTGAAGGGGTCGGAGGTTCGAATCCTCATTCTTTAAACCTAAATTACCAATACAAATCAACACGATAATAGGTCTTATTCATTTTATGTATGAGCTTTAAATCCTACTCGGCACAATTGTGTCACAGTATGGAGAGCTTATTATGGCTAGCATCAGAAAACGAAATGGCAAGTGGCAGGTTCAGATACGCAGAACCGGTCATTTATCACTCAATAAATCCTTTATACAGAAAATAAATGCAGTCCGATGGGTTCGAGAAATGGAAATAGATTTGGATCAGAATGGGCTGGTATCAAAAGGGTATAAGCTTTTAGATATGAAGTTTAGCCAATTATTATGTCGTTATCGGGACGAGATAGTAATTAATAAAAAAAGTGCTGAATCCGAAAGATATTTTATTGGGTGTCTTTTGAAGCATGAAATATCAAAGTATCCGGTTAAAAACTTAACGAGAGAGTTATTTACTAATTATCGTGATGAACGACTTAAAGAAGTAAAATGTAGCACAGTTATTAGACAGTTCAGTATTATCAGGCACGCACTTACAATTGCAAAAAGAGAGTGGGGAGTGCCCTTAGGGGATAATCCTGCTGCTAATGTAACAATGCCTTTTAGGAATAAGGGTAGGAATAGGCGATTAAACACAAATGAATTGGATATACTTCTAATTGGATGTAGCCGTAGCCGTGTTTCGTGGTTATCACCTCTAATACAGCTTGCCATTGAAACGGGCATGAGAAGGGGGGAGTTGATTAATATTCAGCCGGAGCATGTGGATTTAGACCTAAGAACCCTACATATTCCAAATACAAAGACAGGTGAACCTCGAACCATTCCGTTATCGACTCAAGCCGTTCAGTTATTATCAAACCTGATGAAGGACGAAGAAGGTAAAATATTCCCAATTACGGGCAATGCTATAAGAATGGCATGGGGACGCTTGAAAAAGCGGGTAGGGATTACTGATCTCCACTTCCATGATCTCAGACATGAAGCCACCAGCAGGTTCTTTGAGAAAGGATTGAATGTTATGGAAGTTGCAACAATCACAGGACATAAAGATCTTAGAATGCTACAAAGATATACACATTTA
>JADHRD010000114.1 GCA_016777585.1 Rhodospirillales bacterium
AAGCTCCCTAGTTTCAATAAAACATTTTCGGAATTTGAATATAACCGAATACTATTAGTCATATTTTCTTTCCTCACCGGTTTTTAAAGCCATAAAACTTTTTATCACCATCCATAATTGAACCGGCACACAAAATATGATGAACGTTGTAGCTATCCACCACCAAGGCGCTACCAAAATCTTAACGGTTCCAGTGACCCTAGTATTCACGGTAACGTCAATACCGGTTAAAATAAATTGCCAAGCTAAAAGAACAAAGAACGCAAATGTTAATATCGCTGCGAAACACTCCAACCACGCATTTGGCTTCGCGCCCAGACCAGAGCCTAAAAATTTAATGCTCACATTTCGGCGATTCATTAGAACGGCTGGGAACACTGCACATATAATAATGGGGAACATAATTCTACCCCAATCCAAAAAACCTGGAATACTTGGGAGAATAGCCCACCTCATTACTGCATCAAACATTGTCAGAAATGAAATAAACACCAAAAATATAAACCCCACAGAGGCCAAAACTTTTGATAAAGTGTCTAATCGCCTCTGCAGGTGTTCATAATTAATCGACAACATAACTAGTGCGGCACTTCTTATTCTATCCGCCAGCTCGCATTTCTTTTAAAATAGCCATAGTAGCATCATAAGCTTTTCTATTCGCCGCATTTTTACTAGCCCACTTTTCGTGGATGGGCTTTGCTGCTTTCTCGTAGGCACTCAATTGTGCCTGAGAAAAAGTAACCATCTTATGTTTACCCTGTTTTTTTATCATAACTCGGATATCTTTTGCAGCTTTTGCGTAAGCTTTTCCCGAGTCACGCGCGATGTGGATACCTCCATTCTCTTGGACTGCTTTTTTCTCACCAGCTGAAAGTCCATTCCATGTATTTTTGTTCATTAAAAGCATAAAGCCAAGAGTGCCAACTGGAACATCAACTGTATGATTGACCAAACCAAAGGTTTTAAATGTCTTCATCCCTGACCAGCCTTGCAATACAGCAGAGAACGTACCTCTATTAAGTTTTTCATTCATCTTTCTAGAGCTTGCTCGTTCAGGTACAGCACCAAAAGTTCTTAACCAATCACCCTGAGTAGCACCAACAATACGAACTTTACGATTCTTTAAATCCTCGAGTTTGCTAATAGGATCTCGCGAAAAAACGCCTGCTGGCGCACCTGCAAACATTCCGACTAGGTGCGTGTCTTGAAACCCAGAGAGCAACCCTTTTTCATACAGCTTCCATGTCACCACAGCGGCCTCGTTGGCAGTCCTAAATAAGAAAGGAATTTCGACTATTTCCAGCTCTGGAAATTGTCCCGGGGTATACCCAGCCATAATCCAAGCAACATCAGCAACCCCGCCTTTTACAAGGTCATACTGTTGAAAAGGACTTTTCCCAAGTGATCCGCCCCAATAAGCTTTTATAGTGGTTTTTGAACCAATCTTAGCTAAATCTTTTCTAGCACGATCCATCCATGGCATGATTACAAATCGACTACCGAACCCCTTCGCCGATACGAACGATCCAACCTTAATTTCTCCTGCGGTCACTGTTACAGGTCCCAGCGCTGGAACTAAAAAACCTACCATGAGAAAAGAAATAGCTAGTCTACTTAAAATTTTCATCAACAACTCCCAAATTTTAACGTCTATGTTTTTAAATTAGTTATAATTCATAGTTTTCTCTTTAAAGACTATTCTAAAAGATATTATAATGTCTAGCAATTATTGTGGTATTTTCTATTTCAAATTATAAATTCGCTCAACATTTTTACAAAATAATTTTTCTAAAACGCTGTCTCTCAATCCTAAATTTAAGATCTCATTTTTTGCTCTAGAAAATTCTATTACCGGAAAATCTGTTCCGAAAATAACCTTATCCTGACCATAAGAGTTTAAATATTTTACAAACGAAGCAGGCCAATACTTTGGCGCATGTGCATCACATCCAATAAATACATTTGGGTGCTTCCATGCCATAGCAATCATTTCATCGTGCCATGGTATACCAATATGAATTCCAATTATTTTTAGATCGGGAAAATCACATGCTACTGTATCAAGAGATATTGGCCGGCCCGTGCTTCGTTTCGGCGCAGCAGATGAATAAATTAAACTCTGACCGACCTGTATCTGAATAGGGATATCGAGTTCCACACACTTAGCATAAAAAGGATAGAATTTCCTATGATCCGGCTCCAACTCAAACCAATGTGGATAAGCATGAGCACCAATAAAATTTAAATCTTTTACAGCACTCTCTAATTCACGTACACCCGGCATTCCCTCGGTTGGATCAATACCCGCTAAACCATAGAAACGTGATGGATTTTTCTTTATCTCTTTGCTTATAAGATCATAGGGTAAATGATAACTCCCCGGCAACCCAATCTGTCCAATCTTAGTCGCAATCAAGAAAGCCTTCTCGACGCCTGATTTATCCATTAGGCCCAACAAATCATCTATATTAATTCCTTCAAAAATAGACGAATCGACGTTCATTTTATCTACATAGAAAGCCCTTCGATCAGAAGGCCTAAATTCTAGAGCCTCTGGTGTTTGAAGGTTAACAACTGCATCTATGATTCTTATTTTATCGTTTTTATTAATCACGTCGGAGTTCCCTTTTTGTTGGTTTTTTTGATAATCTAGATTAATATAATTACAACGTACAATTATATTTTTTATAAAAAATATATGCTAGCAAAAATGGTAGGAGTAACAACAGACAGATGGACTTTACGGTTTCGGAAGAACAATCTGCAATAATTAATAGCGTTGATAAGTTCTTAGCCCAGAATTTATCCCCATTGGATCAAATTCAATATGATAAGAAAGAGACAGCTCCTTACCACCTAATGCCTAAAATGGGGGAGTTAGGGTTATTCGGGATGCCCTTCCCAGAGAAGTACAAAGGCTCAAACACCAATTGGGATACTATTGGTTTAATCCAAGAACATATGGGTGAAAAAGCATATATGGCCGCTTCGTTGTTAAATCGAACATTAGGTTTCGGCGGTATGGCAATTTTAGAATTCGGCAATAATGATCAGAAAGATCAGTTAATCCCCGAAATTATCGCAGGGAAGATGCTATTTTCCTTAGCTCTTTCTGAACCGGGAGCAGGTTCGGATGCTGGAGCTATTGTAACCAAAGCGAGTAAAATATCTAGTAACACTTGGTGTATAAAGGGGCACAAAGTTTGGGTTTCTGATGCTGCAGAGTCGAAGTATATAATTGTGGCCTGCCGCACAGATCCAGATTCTAGAGGCCATAAAGGAATTTCATTATTTCTTGTAAAACCTGATACTCCTGGTCTTGTTATGACTAAAACACAAAAGGTAGGCACTAACTGGATGCCATCTTATGAATTAACTTTTAACGATGTTGAACTTGCAAGTGAATACTTGCTCGGCAATGAAAATTTTGGGTTTACGCACCTTATGACGATTCTTCATTTTGCTCGGGCATCAATGGCCGCGTCAGTTAGTGGTTTAGCCCAGCGCGCAGTAAACATAGCTTTGGATCATACCAAACAAAGATATCAATTTGGCAAACCACTATCAGAAAACCAAGTCATAAGGCATCGTCTTGTCGATATGCAACTTCGGGTTGATCAGTCAAGGCTAATGGCATGGTATTTAGCATGGATGATTAAAGAAAATAAAGAGTGTTTGCGATACGCAGCAGAAGCAAAAGTTATTGCAACAGAAACACTTAATTTTGTAACAGATGCAGGAATGCAGATATTAGCTAGTGCAGGTTATGATTCTAACTCAGAGATGCAGAGAATTTGGAGAGATGGCAGACTTTATACATTTGGTGAGGGAGCTAATGAGATCCAGCGAAATATTATCGCAAAAGAAATCTTCGTATAATGTCTGAAAAAACAATACCTCTAGCAAAAGTTTTGGCACGTTACGCAAAGACGGCAAATATACAAAAGATACCCAGAGCACGTAAGCTTCGTTTACTCTGGTGTTTGGCAGATTACATCGCTTGCACAGTTGCAGCAAGTGATCTTAAAGAAGCCAATACTGCATTTGTTCTGAGCGACACAGGTTCAGTCAAAATTCCAGGATTAGAACAACACTCTTTTTCACGTCAAGGAGCGGCAATAGCCGCCGGCTCATTAGGTTCATTACTTCAATTGCATGACGGGTACGGCAATGGAGGGAACCACCCATCTAGTGTTTTAATTCCATCACTAATTGCTGCGACGGGAGGAAGGGGATTAACATCAGTAAAGTCAATTAATGCACTTGGCATAGGATATGAGATCTGTAATCGACTAGCAGCATTTACTCATCCACAGCAAAGTTTTTTGGGTAGCGCTCCAACGAGCACCATGGGATCGATTGGAGCTGCCATAACCGCTGGTCTTTGTTTTGGCTTGAATGATGAAAAACTTGCAGAAGCTATTTCGATAGCCGCTTTTTTTGCTCCAATAGCGACCTTTGAAGCCTTAAAAGTTAGAGGATCCGCCGTTCCACTTCATAGTGGAATGGCGGCTCGAACTGGGATCGAAGCTGCTCAATTAGCGTTCAAAGGTTTTTCTGGCGGGCCTACAGTACTAGAGGGACGCCCAAATCATCCGGGACTTTTAGAGTTTTTAGGCAGTGGCAACAAATTAGTGAAAGCAGAACTTAAATCGAAAAATAATCAAGAATATTTTAATACCAATAATTGGAACTTTAAAACAATCGATCAAGTTTATTTCAAACCTTTTCCGGGTTGCCGTCATATCCAACCCGCTGTCGAAGCACTCATTGCAGCTCATCGTAAATCTTGTGCGAAGCCCCAAGATATTTTATCCATCAAATGCTACACGTATCCATTAGCCTTAGCATTCGCAAACCAACCAAAAAAAAACCATGAACTTTACGATAAATTAATGAGTATTCCCTGGGGACTGGCTAGTGTTATTCTAGAGGGCAAACCTAGCGTTCAGACACTCAAAAAGAAACGTAATTCCTCTTTTCTTGGTCTTTATGATAAGATCTTTGTCGGGGCGAGTAAGAAGTACACTGATCTCTATCCGGACAAATTAGGAGCAATGGTTGAAATTACCTTAAAAAATAAAAATACCTTTATTGGAGAGTGTGCTTTAAGCTATGGCGGCAAGAATATTCGGAAAAGTTATACACCTGCTGGAGGCACCATAAAGCCCCTTCAAGAGGCAGATATGGCAGAACGATTCTTAGATCTTACTGTCCCCGTTATTGGTCAAAAAAGCGCAAATAAGCTCCTGAGGAAATTCAACCCAAATAAAAGTAGTCTAATAAAAACCAGCTAATAAATAACATGAATTTACAGATAATTTTTTAGGTACAGCTTATTTTACCGGAGACTTTAATGACAATAAGCAATATTTCCGAGCCAATTATATCACATTCTGTCAGCAGAACTAATCATCCCGCTCTAATCGATGCACGATCAGGGCGATGTATAACCTACGGTGACCTGGAAGAAAAAATAATTAAGACAGTCTTCCTGTTAGACAAATTCGGTATAAAGCGAAAATCAATCGTAGGTTTAGCACTTTCAGATTCTATCGAACACGTCGTTTTACAATTAGCGCTAGCTAGGCTGGGGGCCATTCACTTGCCAATAGATTGGAGGTGGTCAAATAAAGAAGTTGAACTGGTAGGGAGGGAGTTTAAACCCAATATTATTATTACTGAAACAAAAAAAGATAATAGATATATTGATAATGAGCATAACGTAACAAAATTTTTTGAAAAGATTCCTTTAAGTGAGCTTGATAAATTTAAACTCAGCTTCAAACCAAATTTTAATCCCTCTCATCCTTTTCTTATATCTCTATCTTCGGGTACAACTGGTACCCCTGACGGCCCAACATTAAACCATAGTCACATGATTAGCCGGTTTATTGCCCAAGCAATTACTCTTAAATTCAGCTGGCACCAGCGTTTTCTTGCGGCTACGCCACTTTATTTTGGAGGTGGGAGAACATTTGTACTATCTTTGCTTTTTATGGGGGGTACAGTGATCATTGATCCACCCCCATGGAAACCAAAAAACTTTATTACTACACTAGAGAAATATTCTCCTGATTTAACTTTCTTAGTTCCCACACAAATACGTGATCTTCTTAATCTCGACAAAAAGTCATTAGATAAGTTCTTTGTCTTATCAACTTTAATATCAAGCGGATCTGCTCTTCACAAACATGAACGGCAGAAAATAGTCCAAAAACTATGTTCGGGACTTATTGAATACTATGCCTCAACAGAAGGCGGCGGTATCACCGCTCTTTTTGCCGATGAAATGGGTAAAGCCCCAGATAGTGTTGGAAAGCCAATCTTCCGAGTGGAAGTGGATATTGTAGACGAGAATAAAAATAGTCTGCCTATAGGTCAAACAGGCCTTATAAGATATAGAGGTCCAGCAGTAGCTGGTGATAATCGTATTAAAGGTCAAAAAAGAGACGCGCTCCTGGATAGCGGTGAATGGTTTTATCCCGGCGATCTTGGTGAGATAGATGACGAAGGATTCTTATATTTAAGAGGACGCGCCAAAGATATGATAATCAGAGGCGGGGTTAATATTTATCCTCAGGAAATAGAGCGAGTAATAAGTCAAATACGGGGCATACAAGAAGTCTGTGTGTTTGGACTGCCTGATAATCATTTTGGTGAAATTGTTGTTGCGGCCATAATATGC
>JADHRD010000115.1 GCA_016777585.1 Rhodospirillales bacterium
CCCGGATTGCTGGTTTTGCTCCTAGGGTAAAACTTACGGCAACCAACAAAAAGACACTTGATTTAGTTAAATTTGATGATTTGAAGGAATATCAAATTGATTTGAACTAAGCATTATAACTTATTATTATAAAAGTAAAATATATAATACAGGGTAATTTTTAATGGCTGAAAAAGATAACTATTCGGGCATGGTTGATGGAATAAATGGCTTAATCGATCGACAGATATTTGCGAATGAGAAAATATATTCCATCGAATTAGAGAGAGTTTTTACGAGGTCATGGCTATTAATTGGGCATGAAACACAAATTCCCAATAATGGAGATTTTATCTCATCTCGGATGGGTGCAGAGTCTGTCATTTTATGTCGAGACCCGAATCGGAAAATCCATGTTTTCTTAAATACTTGTACTCACCGGGGCATGAAAGTTTGTTTATATGATGAAGGCAATACTGCGACATTTACATGTCCATTTCACGCGTGGAGTTTTGCAACAGATGGTAAATTGGTTGGGGTACCCCACGAGAAAGATCTTTATTCAAAGTCTTTAGATAAAGAAAAGTGGTCTTTGATTGAGGTTGCTCAGATGTATAATTACAAGGGCTCAATTTGGGCAACATGGGATAAGAGCGCACCAAATTTTATTGAATATTTGGGTGGAGCTAAAGATCACCTCGATCTAGCACTTGACTCTTTGGATGGTAGTGAGGGTGGAACAGAAGTTTTTGGTGGTGTACATAAATGGATAAGTCCATGTAACTGGAAAGTTCCAGCTGAAAATTTTTGTGGTGACTCTTATCATAACGTAAGCCATATATCGGTAGATATGGTTGGAATAGGTCCAAGTGCCGGTTCTGGAGAAAAAGGACGGCGAGATAATGAGCTCGTGGATGCTCAACACTTATGGATAAGTTTTCCTGGTGGTCACGGAATTCATTCAGCGATGAAACCCGCTAATAATGAATATATAGAGGCTTATAAAGACAACCCAATTGTTGAAGAGTATTATAGGCATTGTTATAAAGAGCGAGAATTGAAACTTGGCGAACGTGCAAGGATAGTGCCCTTTGTTGGCACTATTTTCCCAAATACATCATTTCATGGTCGCCAACCTCGTGCGCTTTGCTCTTGGCACCCAAATGGGCCACAGTCATCCCAAATTTCGCGATTTTTTCTTGTGGATAAAGCAGCTCCAAAAGAGGTAAAAGATTTAGTTAGGCGTTACTATATGCGATATGCTGGTCCAGCTGGAATGACCGAGCAAGATGACATGGAGAACTGGAACCAGGCAACCGCCAGTTGCAACGGCGCAATAGCGCGCCGTTTTCCGTTCAACTATCAACAGTCTATGGGAGACTATAAAATTAATGATCCAGTGCCCGGCATGGTAAGCACTCAAATGACAGAAGAAAATGCCCGTCAATTTTATAAGTGTTGGGCTTCTTACATGGAAAGCCAAGATTGGGGAAAAATTATGTCTCATCCCGCTCAAACAGCTACAGGTAATGGTATATGAAAACAGTTATTGTAACTGGTGGGACCTTTGGGATTGGAAAAGCTATTACTTTAGCTTTAGCTGAAAATGAATTTAACGTCGTTGCATTTGGCCTAGAGCCCAATAAAGGAATGGATGATGGCGAAAATCAAATTGATACACTTAGCTCAGAACTAAATTCGGCCAATCTAAAGGTTGATATTATAGAGGCAGATGTAAGTAAGTCCTCTGATATTAATGCTGTCGTAAAGTTCACAAAGGATAAATACGGTAGAATTGATGGTTTGGTTAATAACGCAGCAATTGGCCCTTTGGGTAGTATAGTTGAGACTTCTGAAAAAATGTGGGATGACGTAATTAACGTTAACCTTAAGGGTACTTTTCTATGTTGCAAAGAGGTTCTTCACTATATGATTGAGCAAGGTGAGGGCGCAATTGTTAACATTGGCTCAGGCTCCGGATGGGGAAAACCAAATATGTTAGCCTATAGTGCTAGTAAAGGAGGAATTTTTGCTCTGAGTGCAGCAATGGCTTATGATCATATGAGACACGGTATAAGAGTAAATACTGTTGTACCAGGTGGAGGAGGATTTGTAACTGGAATGAGCCTTGAGCGCCGTAATGGTAATATTAAGAATATTCTGGATAACGGAATAAATAACGCGGATAACCGGTTAACCGAGCCAAGAGATGTTGCCAATGCTGTCCAATTTCTGCTCTCAGATAAAGCTATGGCAATTTCTGGTAGCATAATAGATGTTGGTTGTTTTGCTGGACAAGGTGGCCCGCTCAATAACTTTAAGGCGAGTCAGCATGAATGATCTTGGAGAGAAGAATAAACTAAGGAGGGATGATTATTATTATCGATTAAAGCAAGAAATTGAGGAATTTCTTTATGATGAGGCTGAATTACTCGATCAAAGGAATTTTAGTGAATGGCTGGATATTCTCAGTGATGATCTTATTTACTTTATGCCCATTCGCCGTAATGTGAAGTTTGGTACGCATAATGAAAAGGAAAACACTCGCGAAGGCTATGATATTTCATGGTTTGAGGAAGATAAATGGACACTGAGTAAACGTATTGATCAAATACATACTGGCAAACACTGGGCGGAAGAGCCACTTTCTCGCGTTTCAAGAATGATCACCAATATTCAGTTACAAAATGTGAAGCCAACAATGCAAGAACCTTGTGAGGTTGGAATTAAAAGTAGATTTTTAATTTATCAGAATCGTTCAGAAAATGAATGTAATACTTTTTATGGTAAAAGGTCGGATATATTGAGGTTAGAGACGGGTGTCTGGAAACTAATTCGTCGGGAAATTATCCTTGATCAGAATATTCTAATGGCTAAAAATTTGAGTATATTTTTTTAAGGTGATCTAATTTTGAAAATAAAATAATCAAAAGACAAAAACTAAAAAACTAATAACAAAACAGGGAGAATAATAATGTTTCTAAAAACAGAAAAACAGTGGCCTTTGAATGCCTGGTATCATGCAGCTTGGAGCCATGAGATAACTGGTAACAAGCCTCTCGCTCGTACATTCTTGAACGAGGATGTGGTTTTATTTAGAGACAGTGAGGGCAATGCTAGTGCTCTAGAGGATCGGTGTTGCCACCGCGCGACACCCTTAAGGTTAGGTGATGTGGTTCCCGAGGGTCTGCAATGTGGATATCATGGTATGACTTTTAATGGTTCCGGTGAATGTGTTAAAATACCAGGTCAAGAAAAAGTGCCGTCCTATGCCAAAGTAAGAAGCTATCCTATTTTTGAACGACAAGAAATAATCTGGATCTGGATGGGGGATCCAGAACTCGCTGATGAGGAGCAATTGCTTGTTGATTTCCCGTGGAATGATGACCATGAAAACTGGCCTCACATACATGATATGTATGAAATCGAATGCAACTATATGCTGTTAATTGATAATTTAATGGACCTAACCCATATCCCTTATATTCATCGAAATACTATTGGCGGCGGCAATCAGCAAGGTCAGGTAGACGCTAAAATGGACGTTAGTCCCAAAGAAACTGGAGTGCACTATATCCGTTGGATGGAGAGTATCGTTCCCCCACCGACTTATGTAAAAGGTGCTGGTTTTGAGGATGGCGTATTGGTTGATCGATGGCAAGAATTTGAATATGTCGTTCCCTCTACTGTGATCCAATGGACTGGAGCATTAGAGGAGGGGCGTAACGCGATGGAAAATAGAGAGCAAAATGGTGGTTTCAACTTGAGACTTTACCATGGCGCAACACCAAAGACTGAGAGTAGTTGCTATTATTTTTGGACGCCCTTAAATGGATATAAACCTCGAGACTCAGAGGCAACCAAGGTTTTACATAAAGAAATTGCGGCGACGTTTAACGAGGACCTTGATTTTCTTGAATCACAACAAGCTTGTATGGCGACAACAATGGATCAATTATTTGTTGATATAAAGCATGATAGCGCGCGTATTCCAGCTCGAAGGGCAATTGAGAATATGATAAAACGTGAATTGAGTGAAAAGGTGTAATAGCTGGAATTATCATAAATTATATGGAATAAGACGATAATCTTTCTCCCCAATCATCGCCTCTAATCCATACGAACAAGTTTTCTTTTGTAGGCTTTATATCATCTACATAAAGCATAGTCCGCCAAGCGAGACTTAACATGCACGAAGTTACTGGTGGTCCATTCCAATCACGACAGTTAAGTATGGGTTGTAGTGTAGGCATGCCCGTCCCAAGCATGACAATGGCGTCTATATCTTTTAATTCTAGAGATTTTAGGGCGTCCGAACTGCTATCAGCCCGCAGGCTATAGATTGGGTGAAAATCATTTTCAGAATTAAACGCACTCGCTACTTCGCAAACCTCAAATCCAGCATTGCTCCAATAATTAACGCTAATTTCAGTCAACTTTGCGGGATATGGAGAGACTAAGCCAATTCTTTTTGCATTTAGTGTATTGAAAGAGTCAATAACCGCTCTAGCTGCGGTTACAAAAGGATAATTCTTTTTCTTCTTTATCCGATCACATAAATTTTCTTCTTCCTTTTGACCAATAAGGTAAGAGGCTCCGGTGCAGCCGAATGCAACAGCTTGTATGGGCGCATTTGCAAACTCGTCTAATGTACCTTCTATTTTATGAGTATAATCTACTAATCTTTCCTCAATAGTTTTTTTACTACTGGTTAACCTAGCATTTAACATGGTTACTCCGGCTGGCCACAAAATAGAAAACTCCGGCTCGACCGTTGTATTCGCTTGTGGGGTAAGAACCCCGATCAAGCCTCTTTTTGCATATTCTAATTCTGACATTAAAAATACCATCTATGTGATTTTCTTTTAATCGTAATAGTATTATAATTTGTTATCAATAGTTCTGTGAGGTTGAATTGAAAAATAAAGTTACTATGCCGGATCAAGATAAAAGTGATCGCGTTATAATTGTTGGTGCTGGTCCAGTAGGTTTATTTGCAGCCGTTCGCTTGGTAAATTTTGGAATACCCGTAACGCTCATTGATAAAATACCCACCGTAAGTAACGACATGAGAGCATCTACAATACATCCACCTTCGTTAGAAATGATGGCACCTTATGGCATTACAAAAAAAATACTTGAAACTGGTATTAAAGTTCCTCAATGGCAGATTAGAAATCATACTACTGGGGATAAAGTGGTTTTCGATCTCAATTATATATCGGATGAGACAGAATACCCATACCGTGTTCAATTTGAACAAAGCAAAATTTGCGAAATTATAAATGATTTACTTGAGAGGCACCCGCTCTCTGATATTTGTTACGGAACCGAGTTTATTGCATTTAGCCAAGATAAAAATGGGGTCTCTGTTAAAGTAAGACAAGGTAATCAAGAAAACACAATTCATGGACGATTTTTGATAGGGGCCGATGGAGGCAGCAGCGCGGTTAGACAACAATTAGGCGTTGAATTTAAGGGATCAATTTATCCCGAACGAACTGTTCTTGTAACGACCACGTTCCCTTTTGATCTTCATATTGATGAGTTGTCTAGTGTTAGCTATTGTTGGAGTAAGAATGGCAACTTTAGTTTATTACAATTACCAGATCTATGGCGTGCGAGTTTATATTTTCCCGAAAATATGTCACCTGATGAGGCTTTGGCAGAAGAGCATGTTCAGCAACAGTTGAAGGAAATTTGTCCTATAGACGGCCCATTTGAAATTCTCGATAAGCGAGTTTATAGAGTGCATCAGAGAATCGTAAATCAATATAACCATGATAGGGTTATATTGGCGGGAGATGCGGCTCATCTGAATTCGCCCTCCGGAGGTATGGGTATGAACGGTGGATTACACGATGCTCATAATTTGACTGAGAAGCTGAATATTATTTGGTCTCAGGGTAATATTGATAATCATAATAAATTATTAGATCTTTACTCGCGTCAAAGAAAGCCCATCGCTGAAGAACAGATTATTAAACAAGCAGATGAGAATCGGAAACGAATGACAGAAAAAAATTATCAAAAGAGGCAAAAATCTCTGGAGGCTCTTCAGGTAATAGAGAAAGACCCGGTAATGTGTAAGGCATTCTTAATGAAGTCCTCAATGTTCGAGGGTTTACGAAAGGCTGAGGAGATAATTTAATCGCTAAATAGTTTCATTACCTTTTTTATCAATAACTAAATTTTTTACTTTTTCTTTTTGAATTTTACCCCCAGAATTTTTTGGTAAGTGGTCTAAGCTGATAAACTGACTAGGTACTTTGTAAGGTGCTAGGAACTCTATGCATTGGGCTCTGACCAGTTCTTCATTTATTTCATTGTTGCATATTATGGCCGCAACAACAATTTCACCAAAATGATTATCAGGCAGTCCAAACACACAGACTTCTTGTATTCCCCGTATTTGACTTATTACTCGCTCTATTTCCTGAGGATAAATATTAACCCCACCTCTGATTATCATATCTTTGGCGCGTCCTCTTAAATATAAGAATCCAGCGTCATCTATCTCACCGAGATCGCCGGGATAAAACCATTCACCACTATCCTGGAGCGCGTCTCTTTTTTGACCTTTAATACGATTATCACTAGCTACTGCTGGACCTCTATAT
>JADHRD010000022.1 GCA_016777585.1 Rhodospirillales bacterium
CGGTTAGCAGGTCCACTCCACCCACCAAATCAATCAACTTATTCTTTGGTATTAAGTCTATTAGACTTAAGGTCGAGGGCCTTTCATCTTCGCGCCCCAAAAGCAATACGTATGCATTTGGTAAAATACCAGATGAAGCTGTAAGACGCGATATAAGTTCTGCAAAATAATTAGTTTCCCAAGTTTTTGCCCTCCAATTAGCTGTCGGGCCTACCGCAAGCACCTGACAATTAGATGGAATAATTTGATTAGACAATTTAATTGCTTTCGCGCTTGGATGAATTTTTGGAGATGCTATTTCAGATAATTTTAGCGTTTCAGATATTCTCTTAACACGTAAATCATTAATAAAATTACGCGGTATTCCATATCTTCTTTTTCTCAAAAGTGCATAGCTTATTGGAGCATTTCTCAAATCAATGATTATATCCCAAAAATTTGCAATAGTATAAGCCCACAATCGTAACCAATGTAGAGAGAAAATCATTTTATCTAGAATTAATAACCGTTTTAAGCCAGGAAATTCTTCAAATAGTGGCGCAGCTGCCGGTCCGCATGCAATTGTAAACTCAACGTCGGTTTTTGTTTTACGCAAATATTCTAACAATCCTGTCGATAAAATAACGTCACCAATTCTAGTTGAAGTAATAAATAAAACTTTCATAATTCATAAGCCAATAGCGATCAGTTCCTTGTCGATTGAATTTATTCCTTAACAAACTTGAATTCTACTCAATAGTATATAATGAAGTATTTCTTAATATAGCCCAATCTATTCAGATATTAACATTGTAACTTAATGGATAAATTTATAGAGTCATGCAGAGATTATAGCAAATATACTAATATCTTGTAGTGACATAAATGATCAAAACTGAAATGCCATTGTGATCCCCTTTACCTAGGTTATAACAAACTATGTATAAATCATCCCTTACCATTCTGGAAAATCGGACCGTTTTAACAATTAGCGGCGATAATGCGAAGAATTTTCTCCAGGGTCTTGTGACAAATGACGTCGACAAAGTTTCTGAAGAAAACACTATTTATACTGCCCTATTAACTCCACAAGGTAAATATTTACATGATTTTTTTATTTTAAAAATTGGGGATAAATACTACCTCGACTGCGAGGAATCTCGGATTGAAGATTTAATACGCCGACTAAGAATGTTTAAACTACGAACTAACGTTATTATCGAGTTGGCGAATGAAATGTGTGTGATAGCCATCTATGGTGATAGAACTATTGAAGGCTTATCCTTAACTCATAGTTTAGGCTATTCAAAACCTCACGTAGACGGAAAAATTTATACTGATCCAAGATTAGAAACTATTGGTGCACGCGGCATCGTACCAAAAACGTCAATAATAGAACTTTCTGAAAACGATAGACTTAAAATTACGCCATTTGAAAGTTATGATAAATTAAGAATTTCGCTCGGGCTTCCGGATAGCAGCAGAGATATGAAAATCGAAAAATCAACCTTACTTGAGAGCGGCTTTGATGAATTAAATGGAGTGAGCTTTAATAAAGGCTGTTACATTGGCCAGGAACTAACAGCTCGTACAAAACATAGAGGACTGATAAAACGGAGGTTGATCCCAATACGCTTTACCACTTCACAGCCGTTTGAAGGAATGGCAATTCAGCAGGGGAATAAAGAAATTGGTGAAGTAAGATCTTTTCAAGGGAATTGGGCTATTGGAATGATTCGATTAGATGCACTTGAAAGTGATGTTGTTATAACTGTGAATGGTTCGCCTATCGTTCTAAAAAAACCTTATTGGACCAACTTCTAGCGATGGATAAAATAGTAAATACTAACCTAGACAAAGAAAAAACAGCAGAGATGCTCAAACCGATAGAGGACTGCTTTAATTGGTCAATGCAGAGATATGGCCCAAACCATCGTGCTGTTGCCTGGAGAGATGCTAAAAGACAAATTCGTCGCTTCCAAATATTTATGGGTTTGCTGTATTATGATACTAGCAGAAATAATATTAGCATAAATGATCTTGGATGCGGATATGGTGCAATGTTCAAGAGCCTCAAGGATTTACCACAATTCAGCGATGGCACTTATTTCGGTTATGATATTAGTGATGAAATGTTATCAGCTGCTCGAAAAGAGGTTCTAGACCCTCGTTGCATTTTTATAAAAAGCCACATTGCGACAGAAAGAGCAGATTACTCCTTTGTCTCAGGCACCTACAATATGAGAATGAATTCAAGTAACGAACAGTGGTTAACTTATGTTAAAATGAATTTGGAGCAATTATGGACTAAGACGCGTATTGGACTTGGCTTTAATATGCTAAATATACAATCTCCACTAAGGGATAAAACACTTTTTTACGCGGACCCTTTTGATTTTATTAACTTCTGCAAAAATCACTTAAGTGAAAAAGTTAGCCTTAGTAAGATTCTAAATCCCAATGAATTTGTAATTTTTGTTCGAAAATAGAGAATCACCTAAAATACCTAATTTATGATCTTGATTGTTGGTTTGTTATCATACTAATTAAACTCTCTGTCATTCTACTATTGGCGTTACAGAGTTCTAAAGGCGCGTCGAAATGGTTATTATTTTTACATTCTAAATAATTTGCTATTCCACCATTATTATTCCACAGCTCAGTAAAATCGCTACTTTGCCGTTTAAATTCATTGGTCTCATTTTCGCCAACAGCCACAATTAATGGACAGCCTTGGTCTGGTACATTTTGGTCTGGACTATTATGCTGCGCATCAATAACGGACATTTTCATCCATTCATTGACGAATGATTTTGCAATCGGTTCTAAATCAAATAAGCCACTTATTGGCAAACCACCCTTAATTACGTCATTCGGAACTCCGTAACTATTTTGCCAGTTCCTGCTGATCATCATTCCAGTTAAATGACCGCCAGCTGAGGAACCGCCAACAAATATTCGTTCGCGGTCAATTCCGTAATGAATTGCATTATTATATAACCATTTAATTGATCTTCGGCATTCTGATACTATCTGGTCAATTTTTGCATGGGGAACAAGTGTATAGTTAATCGCCGCAACAGCTATGTTGTTCTTCACAAGATTTGGTGCCATAAAACTTGACTCATTTTTTGATAACATTCGCCAGTAACCACCATGTATAAAAATAAATAAGGGCGAATTTTTCTGTCTAGGAACTGGGAATAGGTCTAAAGTTTCCGCCTCACCCGGTCCATATTTCACGTCTAAAACACAGTCTAAATTCTTCTGTGCATCACCACTTAACGAGATATACTGGTCAACGAATAATTGCATATTCGGTACAGTAGCCGAGGCTCTATACTGAACATCTAATTCTTCTTGATTAAAATTTCGATATATTTTAGACATTTCTCTACCTAATAGTTTAAATATCTTACAATATCATACAAATTACAGGTTAGAATATTAATCTTCAACTAGAGTTCTTGTTCTAAGCACGGCTTGTGCAGCAGCTAATCTAGCAATGGGCACTCGATATGGAGAACAGCTCACATAGTCTAATCCGATTTTTTCACAAAATGCCACAGATGCTGGATCACCACCATGCTCGCCACAAATTCCCAACTTTATGTCAGGTCTTCTTTTACGACCGCGTTCGGCAGCCATTTCTATCAATTCACCAACGCCTTCGATGTCAATAGAAACAAAAGGATCTTTTTCATAGATATTTTGGTCCTGATAATGTGTAAGAAATGATCCACTATCGTCACGCGATAAACCAAAAGTTGTTTGCGTTAGGTCATTGGTTCCAAAGCTAAAAAACTCGGCCCTTTCTGCAATTTGTCCAGCTAAAAGACATGCTCTTGGAAGCTCTATCATAGTCCCAGTAATATAATTCAACTCTACTTTCTTTTCTATGCTTACTTCACTCGCAATTCTATCAACCATATCATGTAATATATCATACTCTTTTTTTGAACCAACTAACGGTATCATGACTTCTGGTGTTACCGTTTGAGCACTATCTTTCGCTACCTCCGCACATGCTTCAAATATTGCACGGCATTGCATTTCATAAATTTCAGGATGAACAATCCCAAGACGGCACCCCCTTAGCCCAAGCATGGGATTAGTCTCTTGAAGAGCATGGGCTCGCTCGCGAATAATTTCTGCTTTAATGTTTGCAGCTTTTGCTACTTCCTCTATTTCATCATTTTTTACAGGAAGAAACTCATGTAAAGGGGGATCTAATAAACGTATTGTTACAGGTAAACCCTTCATTATCTGGAAAAGACTTATAAAATCTTTTCTTTGATAAGGTAACAACTTATTCAGTGCTTGACGCCGTTCATCAATATTTGATGAAAGTATCATTTCCCTAATGTGTATTATGCGTTCAGGATCAAAAAACATATGTTCTGTTCTAGATAACCCGATGCCCTCTGCCCCAAATTTAATAGCAGTTTGAGCATCTTCAGGAGTTTCAGCATTGGTTCTAACTTTCAACGAGCGAATTTGATCAACCCAATCCATGAGTGTTCCAAAATCTCCGGTAAGTTCAGGTTGGATAGTTTTGACTTTACCGAGCATTATCTCGCCCCGAGATCCATCAATTGTAATCACATCGCCCGCAACAACAGTCTTACCTCCACAACTCAAAGTCGCACTTTTATAATCAACTTTCATTTGACCAGCGCCGGCAACACATGGGCGGCCCATACCTCGGGCTACTACTGCTGCGTGAGAAGTCATGCCGCCCCGTGTTGTCAGAATACCATCTGCGGCATGCATGCCGCCAATATCCTCGGGGCTCGTCTCCACTCTTACCAAAATTACTTTATTCCCCTTCAAAACCATTTCTTCTGCCTCTTCAGCAGAAAAAACTATTTTACCTGAAGCTGCTCCTGGAGATGCTGGCAAGCCTTTTCCTAATAAATCACGTGTAGCATCAGGATCAAGCGTCGGATGCAGTAATTGATCGAGAGCTTCTGGTTCAATTCGATTAATTGCATCCTCTTTACTAATCAAGCCTTCTTCAGCCATTTCCACCGCAATTCGCAACGCGGCCTTTCCCGTTCGCTTTCCATTTCTCGTTTGCAACATCCATAATTTACCGTCTTCTATAGTAAATTCCATATCTTGCATATCTTTGTAATGTTGCTCTAGCTTGCCCCTAATAGTTAATAATTCGCCAAATAAATCTGGCATATTTTCTTCCATTGAAGGAAGGTCAGTATCGTTGGTTGTTTTTTCAAAAAGTGTAAGAGGTTGTGGCGTCCGAATACCAGCTACCACATCTTCGCCTTGAGCATTAACCAAATATTCTCCATAAAAACAGTTTTCACCAGTTGACGGATTACGCGTGAAACAAACGCCAGTTGCTGATGTATCGCCCATGTTCCCAAAGACCATGGACTGAATATTTACAGCTGTTCCCCATGACTCAGGTATGTCATGGAGTTTTCTGTAAATATGGGCCCTATTATTCATCCAACTTCCAAAAACAGCATTTATCGCGCCCCATAACTGATCTAAAGGATCTTGAGGGAAAGGATTGCCAAGCTCCGCTTGCACCTTACTGGAAAATTTTAATGAAATTTCTTTCCAATCCTTGGCTTCTAACTCAGTGTCCAGAGCTAGATCATTATCGTCTTTGTAATCTGCGAGAATATCCTCAAATAAATGATGCTCGACACCTAATACAACATCCCCATACATTTGAATAAATCTTCTATAACTATCATAAGCGAAACGCTCATCGCCACTCACTTGAGCCAACCCCTTAACAGTTTGATCATTCAATCCTAAATTCAAAACAGTATCCATCATACCAGGCATAGATGCACGGGCGCCCGACCTTACAGAAACTAGTAAAGGGTTTTTAGGATCGCCAAAATTCTTACCAATATCTTTTTCTATTTGTTTTAGAGCATAATTAACCTGCTCCTCCAGGGCCTTTGGATATTGATTTTGATTAGAAGTATAGTGAGCACACACGTCGGTTGAAATTGTAAACCCAGGGGGAACTGCTAATCCCAAATTAGACATCTCTGCAAGATTAGCTCCTTTACCACCAAGAAGCTCTCGCATCTCTGCCTTGCCCTCAGCATGACCATTGCCGAAAGAATATACCCATTTTTGTGCCATTAATGTTCCACCCCCTCTATTTGTGAAAAATCTGCAACTTGATTCATTGTTGATCTAATTTTTGATAACAAACGCAATCTATTTAAACGCAAATCTTGATCTTTACAATTAACAGTAACTTTTTCAAAAAAATTATCAAGTGGACCGCGTAAATGTGACAGATCAGACATCGCTCTATTGAATTCTTCATATTTAAGACTTGAAGTCACTTTAGTAATGATTTTTGTAAGAGCTTTATCTAGCTCTATTTCTTCCATTTCATCTAAAAGCTTAGTATCCACCAAATCATCGAATTCTATTTGATCCTTCTTCTCTTCAATTCGCAGAATATTAGCTGCTCTTCTAAACGCTACCAATAAATTACTACCGTCATCAGATTCAATAAATTCTGTAAGGGCATCCACACACGAAAGCATTTTGACAAAATCATCCTCTTTTTTAACAGAAAAAACTGCAGCGATTAGGTCATGCCTTTTCCCCGACGATTTCATATGTATTTTGAGTCTATCTGCACAAAAAGACACTAAATCATCAACCACATCTCTCTTTATATTCGTATATTTTCCCCTATCCCAGGCGTGATCAAAAATATCTGACAAAGATAAACGAACTTTATTATCAATCAGTAATCTAATAATTCCTAGCGCTGCACGTCTCAAACCAAAAGGATCTTTTGAACCGGTGGGTTTCTCATTAATGGCCCAAAAACTTATCAAAGAATCAATTTTATCTGCAAGTGAGACTACTACAGATGTGGGCTCTGTAGGGCAACTATCAGATGGGCCCATAGGCGAATAATGATCTCTAATTGCATTCGCAACGAGTTGAGACTCCCCATCATTTATTGCATAATAACTACCCATAATCCCCTGTAAGTTAGGAAATTCAATAACCATCCCACTTGATAAGTCTGCTTTCGCCAAACGAACCGCCCTGAGTATATTTTCATTGTCTAGACCCATGACATCAGATATTTTCGAGGCAATTTCAACCATTCGATCGACCTTATTAGCCAGTGAACCCAACTTGGGATGGAAAGAAATATTATCAAGTTGACTTAAACGGCTCTCTAATCGCTTTTTCTTATCTTGTTCCCAAAAAAACTTTGCATCAGCTAAACGGGCCCTCAGAACTCTTTCATTTCCCGCGACGATAGCCGCACCGCCATCTCTTCCCAATTGATTTGAAACAACTAAAAATTTCGATGCCAAACATCCATCAGGCGTTGTTAAAGAAAAATATTTTTGATTCTTCTTCATAGTTGTTACAAGAACCTCGGAGGGAACATCCATAAATTCTGGGTCAATAGAGCCCATTAACACAACGGGCATTTCAACTAAACCCAGAACCTCTTCGAGCAAATTATCATCACTAACTAATCTTAAATCCTCTTGTTCCACTAGTGTTGTTGCTTTTTCGATAATCTTGTCTCTTCGTTCTTTCCTATCTATTAAAACATTATCTTCTTTCATAACTCTCTTATAATCTTGCAAATCTCTTATCTTTACTTTTTTTGACCCCAGCATTCGGTGACTAATAGTAAAATCACAAGACTCAAATGGACCATATTTTATTGGCAAAATATTATTGTTGAAAATACATAAGATATTACTAATCGGCCTTACCCAGCGGACCGCGTGGTTTGCCCATCTCATTGATTTAGGCCATGACATTTTTTTGATCGCTTGCTCAACTAAAGGAGGTAATAAGTCAAGTGCATCTTGTCCTGAAACATGAATTAAAGCATAGAGAAACTCACCCTTATCAGTTTGACGTTTTTCAATTTCATTAATTGTCAACCCAACTGAGCCTAAGAACCCTTGCACCGCTTTTTCTGGAGCATTAGTCTTTGGCCCTCGGCGTTCTTCTGTAAAACCTTCTGTTTTTTTGGCCATCCCGCCTATCGACACTGTCAGTCGCCTAGGTGTAACAAACGTCTCGACGTTGTTATAGCTGAGACCAATTTCTTTTAAACCAGACACCAGATTTGCTTCTAGATCAGCTATAGCTCGAATTTGCATGCCAGCCGGTATTTCTTCGGAGATAATTTCTAACAGCAACTCAGACATTTTTAATACCCTGCCTATTGTTCAAAATATAATTACAGGGTGAATCGCTTATTTTCAAAAAACTAGCGGTACATGTATCACCTAAGTGGTTAGAAAAATGCAGTTGCCATAAAGCTCTCATCTTTCTTTGGCCTGCGTTTCCAGCCAGGTTTCGCAACATTTTTTTGATAGAACTCTAACACGAGATATATAAGACTGTCGGTCAGTCACAGATACAACCCCTCTCGCATCTAACAAATTAAAAACGTGGGATGCTTTAATACATTGGTCATATGCTGGAAGAGGTATTTTTCTAGCAATCAACTCAAGACATTCTTTTTCAGCACTATCAAATTGCTCAGATAAAGATTCAACATTGGCAAAATCAAAGTTATATTTTGAGAACTCGATTTCAGATTGCTTGTAAATATCCCCATAACTTACACCATTACCGTTCCATTGAAGGTCATAAACGTTCTCAACTCCTTGAATATACATAGCCAATCTTTCCAAACCATAGGTTAACTCTACTGCGACAGGGTCACAATCAATACCCCCCATTTGTTGAAAATATGTAAACTGACTAACTTCCATTCCATCACACCAAACCTCCCAACCTAAGCCCCAAGCACCAAGTGTGGGACTTTCCCAATCGTCCTCTACAAACCTAATATCATGCAACTCTTTGTCTATACCTAGGCTGAACAAGCTTTCTAAATATAGATCTTGAACATTACTAGGACTGGGTTTGAGGATAACCTGAAATTGGAAGTAGTGCTGCAGCCGATTAGGGTTCTCGCCATACCGTCCATCTGTTGGCCTCCTCGAGGGTTGCACATAGGCAACATCCCAAGGGTCATTTCCGAGAACTCTGAGAGTTGTGGCAGGATGAAAAGTCCCTGCGCCCATTTCAAGGTCATAGGGCTGCAAAATAACACAACCATAATCTGCCCAATAATTTTGAAGTGTCAGAATTAATGACTGGAAACTAGCCTGATTTTGAGTTCTCTGGCCCATTACATTTCTCACTAGGTTGCTCTAAGTTTTTAATTACGGTCTAAATACTTGGCTTAAAGCTACTGGTCAAGCTAGGCTTAGAGCTTCGTCTAAGGTAACAGTCAATTATTATATTATACAATAAACTCCCGAACAAACTTACTTCTCGATTATGCAGGTTTCCTTACTGCAATAAATAGAGCCATTCGATGGTAGAAAATAATCCCCGCAATTCTTGCATCTAATCATATCAACTGAACTAGTATCTTCTTTACCCTGATCTTCATCTTTCTTAGCTGATATTATGTGCTTCCGCTCATAGATTTTATAGGCATACCAAATAGCAAATATAATAATACCCAGTACTATAAGTTTTGGTAAACTAAATCCAAACATAATAGTGATTCGTGCTATGGACCCAATCTGGTCTATTATTTAAAGACCAAATTTAGACCAAAAAGAACGCTCCTCAATTGACAATAAAACATTATTAATAATTGAAAATATCATATTTTCATTACTTTTAAATTTGCTGGAACTCGAACTTATTCCCAATTTTTGCTTCAACCAAGACTGTTGCTGTTCGACGGGTTTAAATTTAACATCGTGGCCAAATCTTTGTTGCATTACGTCCGTCAACTCACCTAAACCATCTATTAATCCAAGCTGCAACGCACGGCTACCAGTCCAGAATGCTCCTGAAAATAACTCGCTCTCAGGCGCCTTTAATTTGCCTTTACGTCTTTCTTTCACCATATCCGTAAAAATCTCAAAGATATCCTTTTGAAGTTCAAGTAGTCGTTCAACATCCTCAGGTTTTTCAGGAACAAACGGATCAAGTGTTGATTTCATATCACCTGCGGTATGTATCCTTCTCTCGACCCCAAGTTTTTTGATAGCATCTTGAAACCCAAATCCCGATGAAATAACGCCTATTGAGCCAATAATTGAAGATTCATTGGCATAAATTTCATCTGCCGCGCAAGCTAACCAGTAACCACCTGACGCGGCCACGTCTTCGGTAAATGCTATTACTGGAATATTTTTTTCATTAGCAAGAGTTCTAATTCGTTTTCCAATTAAAGATGACTGAACAGGAGAGCCGCCTGGGGAATTGATACATAAAGCTACAGCCTTTAAATTAGAGATACTGAAAGCGTTCTCCAATAAATTTACTAATCCACTCGCTGATAGCCCCGGGCGACCAAAGCTAGATCTATCTGCAATAATGCCAGAAAGCCTGACCACAGAAACTACAGGTTTCGGATTTCTAAAACCAGGTATTCTAAATTTTTCTAAATATTTTTTTATCATAGATGCTAAAGTAGTTACGAATAACCAATTCTGCAAGGCCAGTTAAATGTTTATTGGCGACAAATCTCGCAATATAGTATCAGCTGTTTCAGTATAATCTCCATTAAGCTGATGAAGTATTAAACCATCTAATACTTTAGTCTCATCAAAAACATCTTTTCTGCATTGGATAATAACACGGCGGGCACTATTACCAGACATTCTCGACCATATTGGAAATACAGACACAGAACCATATTTCTCCATTTCCGCGATTAATTCGTCACGCCTTTCATATCGATGAATAAATGTAACAGTCCCGCCTGTTGCTACAACTTTAAAACTTACCTTTAGCCAATCCAGTAATACGGCGTGATTCTCAATATTTGCGGCCACTTTAAGAGGATCGGGGGAAGGTCTAACAGATCCCTTCTTCATATGCGGTGGGTTCGCCATAACATGATCAAACTGCGGAAATTTTTCTGTTTTATTTAAGTCTAATAAATCAATATTTTGAAATTTAATATTCTCTTCCAATTTATTTAAAGTAGCAATCTTTTTAGCAATAGCGATAAGAGGTCCTTGGCTATCTATGCCAATGGCTCGTATAAAGGGCTTTCTTACAGCCAAACAAAACGTCGCTGCACCAGTACCACATCCCATATCTAATATTTGCTCACCCTCACTCGCGGAAATAGAAGCGGCAAGTAATACTGGATCAATTGCCGCGCGATAGCCCCCTTTTGCAGGGAGCATCTTTAATTTACCATTCAACAAACTATAAATATTATTTGGGGTATTCAAAATATCCGACATCCCCGCCCCTACTCTCCACAGCGCTCTCAAAAATATTTTGCGCACTTATTAAATCATCTTTGTAAACCATTACACGTCGGGGTATAGCAAATGCACTTCCTTCCAAAATACTCATATGATTATCAAATAATGTGATTTGAATACCCTCTTCGGCCAAAATTGATGAAATCCATGAAATTAACACAATATCATTTGTTCTAATGAGTTCTACCATGTACCGTGATCCTAAAAAATATATTTTACGTAAACCTTAATTAAGCCGTCTAGCCTTGACCAAACATGAGATCGGCACATATGCTAGAAAATAAAGTTAAATTAGTTTAAAATGTTATAGGAAAACAAGCCCTTGGGAGTCGTAGTAAATATTGGAAGCGGTCCAGACAATATATCTCCTGATTCTGAACCAACGCTTAATGATTTAATTAACCTAACAAAAGCGGATTTAAGCGACGTAAATAAGATTATATTACAATCTATGAACAGTCCAGTGACCCTAATCCCTCAGTTGGCAGGACATTTAATAGCGGCTGGAGGGAAAAGAATACGGCCAATGCTAACCTTAACGTCGGCAAGACTTTGCGGTTACAATGGAGAAAGACATAAGGGTCTAGCGGCAAGCGTTGAATTTATTCACACAGCAACTTTGCTCCATGATGATGTAGTAGATGAAAGCTCTCTGCGTAGGGGTCTAGCTTCAGCCAACGCTGTTTGGGGAAACCAAGCTAGTGTGCTTGTCGGCGACTTTCTTTTCTCTCGCGCGTTTGAATTAATGGTTGGTGATGGCTCTCTCGACGTCCTAGGGGTTTTATCGAGGGCTTCCTCGATAATCGCAGAAGGAGAGGTTCTGCAATTAACAACTACAAACAATACAGAAACCGGAGAGACTCAGTATTTAGAAGTTATCAAATCAAAGACTGCCCAACTATTTTCTGCGGCATGCCGAATTGGAGCGTTAGTTGCAAACCGCCCAAAGGTTGAGGAAGATGCGCTTGAAACTTTTGGAATGAACTTAGGAATTACGTTTCAGTTAATAGATGATATGCTGGATTATTCAGCTCATCAAAGAGATTTAGGTAAAGCGGTGGGTGATGATTTTAAAGAAGGTAAAATAACACTTCCCGTAATATTATCTTTTCGTCGCGGAAATGATGAAGAACGAGTCTTCTGGCGGCGAACGCTTGAAAATCTTAATCAAGAAGACGGTGACCTAGAACACGGCATAGAACTCATGAACAAACATAATGCTCTCGAGGATACGGTTGAAAGAGCAAGGCATTATGGATCTATAGCCAAAGACGCTATCGGAATTTTTGAGGATGGCCCGGAAAAGAAGGCCCTTTTAGAATCAATAGATTTTTGTATTCGTCGAGCTTTTTAGTAAAGAATACTGCTTTAAAAAGCCTAAAATAGGAATCTGTCGGATAGAGTTTAGCGTGATTTATTCTTCATGACTTATTAATTTTTTTGAGGTTGCGCCTAAAATGCGTTTGTTAATATTAAGTTTATTAACTGGAGTAGTAATCGGAATTTTATTAACTATAAATTCTAGGGACAGTCATGATCAAAATTCTAATCCTGTTTCTAGCAAAAATTGGAAACTTGTAAGCTCATTCCCTCCAGATAATACTTTCATTGGTAACATTGGAACTGAAGTTACCAATAAATTTAATTTAATCGAAAAAAGAAGATTTTTCGTTAAGTTTTATGGACCAAATACGCTAGTACCTAATAGCAAGTTATTTAATGCAGTTAAGTCAGGTACCGTCGAGTTCGCGTTAACAACATCAAAAATATGGAAAAATAAATCTTCGGCATTTGAGCTTTTTAACGGATACCCATTCGGTCCAAATGTTTTAACTCTATTGTCTTGGTTTTATGATAATGAAGGAAAAGAAATATATGAATCACTTTACAACCGCTATAACATTCATAGCTTACCTTGTGGCATTACTGGAAGCATTTCTTCTGGATGGTTCAATAAAACCATAGTGAAATCGAGCGATTTAAAAGGACTGAAAATTGCAAGCTCTGGTCTAACATCAGAAGTTTATAAAAAGCTTGGCGCTAAGATAGCTAAGGTAAACTTAAAAAATATACCAAATGCTCTTAAATTAAGCCAAATAGATGGGGTTACTTTTTCAACACCCTTTATCGACAAAAGTCTAAATTTATCCAAATATGCTAAATATTATTATATGCCCGGATGGAGCCAACAGTCTGGTGTTATTGATCTCTTAATAAACAAACAAATATGGGAAGAATTAGATGTGGCATCAAAAAGTGCTATAGAGTCAATTTGTCTCGCCACCAATCTAAAAATGTTATCTTTCGGAGAAGCAAATCAATTTCACACATTAAAAAATAGAATTATTCGCGGTGTTGAGGTCAAAAAGTTGGGGCCAAAGGTATTGCACAGCCTTCGAGAAGCCTGGGAATTAGTCGCTAGAGAAAAGTCAAGTAATAACAAAGACTTCAGGAGAGTTTTAAAATCAATTAAAAACTATGAAAAAGATTATTCAATTTGGAGCGAACTAGCGGGGGTTAGCAATAAATAAAAATTTTGATGCCGTAATTTGAGAGTTAATTTATTAGTATTATTACAATTAAGTTACACCATTAACATAATACAAAAATGATAAACTGATAGACTTGATCATTGGTAAATGATGATTATATATAAATTGTTGGGGACACATTCGCGCCTCCCGCGTTGGAGGCCGATAATTACGGCTTGTTATACTCAAGAGTATAATGACCTGGCTTATAGGAAATTAAATTATGTTAACAAAATTCGTCTTCGTAATAGGTTTAATGCTCTCACTCAATATAGTCCCAAGCACGGTTTATGCTCAGGGTGATCCTGTTAAAGGTAAAAAGGTCTTCAACAAATGCCGAGCATGCCACGCTATAAAAACGGGCAAACATAAAGTGGGGCCATCGCTTGCTGGTGTAATAGGTCGGCAAGCAGGAAAAGCGCCTGGTTTTAAAAGATATAAAGGGCTAAAAACTGCTGACTGGAAATGGAATGAGGATAATTTAGATGGCTGGCTCAAGAACCCAAAGAAATGGTTAAAGGCTAGAAATGGGAAGCGATCATCAATGGTATACAAACTTAAGAAAAAGCAAGACCGTGATAATATAATCGCTTATCTAAAGTCACTCAAATAAGGAATAGTATAAATAAAATGGATTTAAAAGCTCATGTAAGGGGGATTCCCGACTATCCGAAGCCGGGAATTCTATTTTATGATATTTCAACATTAATTGCCAATCCAAAGGCTTGGAAATATACTGTTGATAAATTGTCGGAAGAAATTAAAAAAAATAGTCCATCAATGCTAGCGGGAATTGAAGCAAGGGGATTTTTACTTGCATCGGCACTAGCCCTAAACCTGAATTTGGGTTTTACCATGATAAGAAAAAAGGGAAAGCTTCCTGGGCGTTGTATCAGATATGATTACGAACTTGAGTATGGAATGGATTGCCTTGAAATACAAGCTGATGCAATAAACCCAGGCCAAAGAGTTATAATTTTAGACGACTTACTAGCCACTGGTGGCACAATGTCGGCGGCATCAGAACTTCTGAAACAAGTGAAGGCTGATGTTATTAGTGCAGCTTGTATTATTGAATTAGATTTTTTAAACGCGAGACAAAAACTAGATATGCCCTGCTATTCATTAATATCTTATAATGAATAAATTCTAATAAACGCCCTATTAATATTTTTACCTATGAGAATATTAAACGCTGGACTAAATTTTCTAATCTTATAATGTGAGATTATTAGTGGTTCTATAAATATAAGAAACTTTTTTATTAAAGTTATATTAGGGATTGAGCGAGCAAGAGTTGATAACTTAAGCAATGTTCATTAAAAATATAAGTCTATTTTCCCTTTTGAACCATCATTAATTGATTCAAAAAAGGGGAGTTTTTTCTATGCGTACACGAATTTCACTAAAAATTTTATTAACAAGTGCCGCCCTTATCGGCATTGCTATCGGAGGTATATCAAACGCAAAAGCAGGCCAAGATTTGCGATACGCAACGTGGGATCCACCTCAGCATGAGTGGATTAAATTTGGTGTTGATCGGTGGATTAAATCCATCGGCAAAGTTACTGAGGGTAGAGTTAACGTTAGAAAGTTAGCAAAAGGACTTGGGGCACCTCCAGCATACCATGATTTTATTAGAAAGGGCGCAATAGATGTTGCGCACATTATACCAGCATATACACCGGGTAGACTAGAACTTCATAAAGTAGCTGAATTTCCTTTCCTAGCTGCAAGTGCAAAAGCAAGGACAGTAGCTTATTGGCGAGTTTATGAAAAACATTTCAAAAAAGTAAATGAAGCTAAAGGTATGAAATTACTTAACGTTGGGGTTCATGGAGGTGGTTTAATACATAATACAAAGCGCCCAATTACCAAAATGTCAGACCTTAAGGGTATGAAACTTCGTGTGTCAGGTGATAACGTCGCTGGAATGGCAAAAGGAATGGGGGCTACGCCAATATTCGCGTCTATTTTGAAGGTGCATAATATGCTTTCAAAAGGTGTTGCTGATGGCGTATTTCTTACGTTCGAAGGGGTGAAGAACTTCAAGTTGGGTAAGCTTGTAAAATATACAACAGTTCCACCGGGTGGTTTATACGCAACAGTATTTCAAATGTACATGAACCAAAAAGTATGGGATGGCATTTCAAATAAAGATCAAAAGTTAATCGAGAGTGTTTCTGGAGAATATGGAGCTCAGTTCCTTGGCGCTGCTTGGGAATTAGCGGACAAGAACGGTATGAAACACATGAAAGAGATGGGTATAAAAATAACACCAATGCCGGCACCATTTGTCGCCAAAGCAAAGGCAATATGGGAACCATTGCAAGCGATTTGGATGGCTAAAGCAAAAGAAAAAGGTGTTGATGGTGAAGCAGCTCTTGCAATGATGAAAGCTGAAATTGCAAAAGTCGAATCCGGTCAATAAGTTATCTTAACTTATGAATGATTACATATTGCTAGCCCGGCTAAGAGAATACTCTAGCCGGGCACTAATTTTTTTTGCCTCACTAATTCTATTTGCACTTATGTGGCTAACCGTTATCGATGTATTTTTCCGAGATGCTTTTAATATTTCGATCACTGGATTATTTGAAGTGACAGAAGTACTAATGGGAATTTTAGTTTTCGCTGGAGTACCAATTATTACTGCAAAAGATGGTCACGTAGCGGTAACCCTCTTGGATACTTTCATAAAACCAAAATTGAGGTTATTGCAGAAATTCATTGTAAGCATTATTTGCACATTCTTGTTAGGTCTCTTTGCGTGGGTTTTATGGGATGCGGCTGAAACCCTATCAGGGTATAATGAAGTTACTCTATTTGCTCGAATTCCACTCGCGCCAGTTTGTTATTTTATGGCGATTATGACAGCATTGAGTATTCCTATTCAACTCTCAATGACCTTCATTTCAGATGAACGTTTACAAGAATTAAAGTCTGATAAAATTTAACAGGATGGACAGATGATAGATGCCCTAATAATTTTTTCCATTCTTCTAATCTTATTGTTTCTCCGTCTGCCAGTTGGTTTTGCTATGGCTTCTGTAGGCACTTTGGGTTTCTATTATTATACTAGCTGGCAAGGTACATTAGCCATGATCGGTCAAATTGCCTTTTATACACCGATGTCAGCAGAATTTGCTGTTATTCCGCTTTTTGTCCTGATGGGTAATTTTATATCACGGGCTGGTCTCGCGGATGAACTTTACGCAGCGGCTTACGCGTGGATTGGGCATAAGCGAGGCGGATTGGCCATGGCAACTATTTTATCCTGTGGCGGGTTTAGTGCCGTTTGCGGATCATCCGTTGCAACAGCTGCGACAATGGCAAAAGTTGCTATGCCTCAAATGCGTAAATTTAATTATCAAGACTCATTGGCGACTGGCGCTATTGCTGCTGGAGGCACCTTTGGCATATTAATTCCACCCAGCGTAGTATTGGTAATATATGGCATTATGACGTCTACAGATATTGGTGAATTATTTATGGCAGGCGTTATTCCAGGTATAATAGGAATTATAAGTTACGTTATTGTTATTGCTATCGTAACACATTTTAAGAGAGATATTGGCCCACCCGGTGAGAAAGCCTCTTGGCCAGCGCGCTTTCGTGCGCTGTCAAATGTTTGGGGTGTTTTACTCCTATTCGTAATAGTAATAGGCGGGATTTATGTAGGCTTTTTCACTCCAAGCGAGGCAGCAGGTGTTGGAGCGTGTGCAGCTTTTTTCTTCGCTCTGGCGCGTAGGACATTAACATGGAAAACTTTTTTTGAATTACTATCAGACTCTGTCCAAACCACGGCAATGCTATTTTTTATTCTAATGGGTGCCCTTATTTTTTCTAATTGTATCAATGAAACAGGGATGCCTGAGGCTCTGCTTGAGTGGGTTAAGGGTTTTAACACTCACCCAATTGCTGTGGTCTTTGCCATAATGCTGGTATACATAATACTTGGGGCAGTCCTAGATAGCATGGCTATGTTATTGCTAACTATTCCTCTGTTTTTTGATCCAGTTGTTAACGGACTAAACCTTGATCCTGTTTGGTTTGGAATAATTGTAGTTGTTGTAACCGAAATTAGCCTAATTACCCCGCCAGTTGGAATGAACATTTTTGTAATTAACACTGTTTTACCTGATGTAAATACAGGCACAATTTTTAGAGGTGTCACTCCATTTTGGATAATGGACATTATTCGTTTAATTATATTAGTATTTTTTCCGGCAATTACCCTATTTTTGCCTAAAATGATGGGGTAATACACAAATAGTAATGGTCATATATTATTAGGCATTTTGCATATGTCCATCTTTTTTAGATAACCAAGGATCTGTTCCTTGAGCGTCTCTAACCCTCTCATAGGTTGTAGCCATAATCACGTCATCTGGTTGCATTATATCAAATGAAAAAGCAAACGGATGATCAAGACTCCAAGGCGTTTCAACGTATAATTCAAGCATATTTTCCTCAGGATCTCTAAAATATAACGACCAGGCATTACCATGATCCATTTGGTCAAGCTGGCTCATATCAATCTGGGTTTTCTCAATAATACGTTTTGCAATTCGCCTTAATTCTTCCAATCTACCCAAACGAAATGAGACCTGATGAACTACATTACAATCATCACTGTCAAATAAACCTGAAGATAATTGCAATTGTTGGTGTATTTGAGGTTCATTACTTAAGAAAACAATCTCAGACTCCCCCCTAGCACTACCGACTTGCCTTTTACGACCATCAGAAACTTTGAGGCCCAATATTTCTCCATAGAAGGCAATCATTGAATCTATATCTTTAGCGAATAACGCCATATGTGACAAAACTGGTTGAATTTGAAAAGACACTAAAATTTCCCCTAATAATTTAATTATCTAACAAAACGAATTAATAATTTATTAAATATTGCATAATATTCAAATAATGCAAGATTTAATTTTTATGCATTATTAATAATTTTTGTTTATATTAGTTTTATAATAAAAAAATAATTCCAGAGGGGCTTAAGAAACTAGTGTTAGAAACCAGCAGCAGCAAAACTGTACCTTTGACAGAACAAGCAATAATGCGACTAAGGTATGATATTCTAAATGGCTCGTTATTGCCTGGCTTACAGCTAAAACTTGACAAACTGATTAATCATTATGGATTTTCCAGCTCGCCTTTGAGAGAAGCTTTAAGCCGTCTTTCTGTTGAAGGATTAGTTAAAATCGAGGATAGACGGGGTTTTTTTGTAAGTGAAGTATCGATAGCTGACATAGAGGAAATCACTAAATTAAGGCTCATTCTTGAGCCAGAGGCTCTACGGGAGTCCATAACTAAAGGTGATGATGAATGGGAAACTAATATTATTTCATGCGGATACAGGCTGGAAAAATATGAGAATAGAATTTCGTCACAAAATCCTTTTATTTCTGATAGCGAATGGGCATCTCTTCATTTTGACTTTCACAATTCCTTACTAGGCGGCTGCACCTCAGCCCGCCTTCTAAAACTTAGAACAACATTATTTTATCAAGCTGAGCGATATTGGCATATATGGGCTAACGCCAACCCAGACCCAACTAATCGTGGTTCAAACCACAAACGTATTCAAGAAACTGTCTTAGACCGAAATATAGATGGATCACTCAAATTAATTATTAGACATATTGAAAGCACAACAAAAATTGTTATCCAACACCTTTTAGAGAGTTAATTAGCATTTACGATGAATTCACGGCATTTTCAATAGATACAGGGATCTAAATTATACCTCAATTGCAATAGTTACTTTCAAATTAGTTTTCCCTCATTTAAAAGTAATAACAATAATTTGAGCATCTTAAAAAAATATATAATTGGAGTAATATTACTACATGTCAAAGCTAGAGTTAGAACTATACCATAACGATATGTCTACGTGCGCCCAAAAGGTAAGACTTACTCTTGCAGAGAAAGAATTAAATTGGAAGAGCCATCATATGGACTTGCGAAGAGGCGATACACGTACCCCTGAATATAAACAATTAAATCCAGCAGCCGTCGTTCCTACTCTCATAGATAAAGGAAAGGTCATTTGCGAGTCAACGGTAATCATGGAATACTTGGAAGATGCTTATTCTGAACCCAAGTTGCATCCAACGAACCCAGTTGATCGGGCTCGAGTTCGGAGTTGGACAAAACGATTAGATGAGGGTCTCCATGCAGCTGTTGGTGTAATAAGCGTATCAATAGCCTTTCGGCACCAAATGATGGCTGGACGGACCAAAAAAGAAACTATCTCGTTCATTAATTTAATTCCCCAATTAGAACGGCGCGAGAGAACTATGGATATTGTTTTTAATGGTATAAACTCGAAGTATTTTTTCCCAGCTTTGAGACTTTGGGATAATCTTTTTACCGAAATGGAGTTAGCGTTATCAAATAATAATTGGCTTGCTGGAGATTTTTACTCATTGGCCGATATTGCATATACCCCTTACTTAACCCGCATGGATCATTTAAAATTCTTTGGGCTATTTATAAATCGCCCAAAAATCATAGATTGGTACGAACGGGTAAAATTACGGCCAAATTATAGCGCTATAAGTGAGTGGATAAATGAGAAGTACATGCCACTTATGAGAGAAAATGGCGAAGAAACTTGGCCCCTAGTTGCCGAAAACTTAAAAAGAAAAATGTAAGATACAAATGAACTCAAAATTATTATAATTCATCCTCATTTACCAGTCCACGATCTGATGGAAATTTAGGAAAGAGCTGAGCCTCTTTTAACCATGGCGAAAGTTCGGTCATTTTCTCTCGTTTTGCAGCACCAAAACCTTTATGTTTTGCTTTGTTTGGCCACACATGCTCAGAAAACTCTGTCATGCGGGTCACAATATTATCCTTAGTAACATTAACAACCATAAAGTCCGTCGCCATCGCTAATGGCCCTAAGTAATGCTCTCGCACTTTATCTTGCATCTCAGGTGCAGTATCAAAGTCGTTAAAAAAATGAAATATTACTGCAAGCCGCGGATCTACCTCTTTTAATACCACAGCTGCCTCTTGCGGAGCTGAATGGATATATGTACCTATCGCCCTTGCTGTTCTCTCGTCATAGCCCGACCTATCCATTAATTGCTCAATTGTATTGAAAGTTTCATGAACTACCACATCAGCTCCTTTTGCATTATCAATAAAAAACTGACTAGGCGTAGTATCTCCCGAATAAACAAAGGTAAGCCCCTTCCACTCTAACTTAAAACTGACTGCTCCATCGAAAAGGTGAACCGCAGGAAAACTAGAAATAGTAACACCATTATTTTCATAAATCACATGTGTCTTTGAATAATCAAATTCATGAATATTTATTTTAGCACCAATCGCTGGCAAAGCTCCAACTCGCGTATCCGTATCCCATGCATATGATTCCATTTGTTTTTCAGCAAAATGCCTAAACCCATATTTCGGCTCAGTACCCGAAGGTCCATACATCTCAAGAGGTTCCAATCGACCGCCAGCCCATGAACCAACCCAAACCTGCGCAAAATCACCAACATGATCCGTATGCAAATGCGTAGCAAACCATGCTTTAACATCACTGTAGGGCATCTCTAAGGCCGTAAAGTTCATTTGTGAGCCAAATCCATAGTCAAAAACAAATTTGTCTCCATTGCCAAGTTCAATAAGCCAAGATGCATTTGCTTGAGAGCGTCGCAAAAAGGGTCGCCCAGTGCCAAGTGCAACGATGCGCATCTCATTCTCACCAAGAACTTCCGTATTTGGATAATATGTCTCTGGATAGCCGTTGCGGCTCGCATTAGTTGCCATGTTATTCGTATCGGACATCTTTATTTCCCCCAAAACCTTTTATCATAAATTTTAATTATATAGTTAACTACGTACTTGTCTGTTAATTTTTTTTGTTATTAAATAAAGCTATCATAATCCGTAGGGAAAGGTCTTACCATGCTTAAATTTTCAGCTAATATTACTATGATGTGGACAGAAATTAAGGACCCTATTGAAAGAATTCAGGCCGCTAAAGATGCTGGCTTCAAGGCTGTTGAGTTAATTTTCATTTATGACTTGGACCTTGATCGATTGGTAAACGAGACTGAAAAAACTGATGTTATGTGGTCTGTTATTAATATAGCTGTTGGAGAAGGTGTTAAGATGGGTCCATTGGTTGCAGCCGCGCCGGGAAAAGAGTTAGCCTTTCGAGAGAACCTTAACGCGTCTAAAAAATATTGTGCAGCTTTAAAACCAACAGCACTAGTTGTTCCGGCTTACACACCCCCAGAAGGAGTTAGCAAAAAGGAAGCACTTCCCGTATTTAAAGAAAATATGCGAATAGCAGCAGAAGAATTGGCTGAAATGGAAATACCCGTAATAATTGAAGCCCTTAATCCAGAATTTAGACCAGGATGCCTTTTAACAACATCAGAAGAAGTTATGGATATTGTTAATGAAATTGGGCATCCCAATTTAGGTTTGGAATATGACGCATACCATATGTATGGGACAGAGGGTAATATGGAAGAAATGGTAGAAAAATATTTACCGTATATAGGAAATATCCAAATTGCTGATATTCCAGGACGGGGAGAGCCTGGTACAGGTAATATAGACTATGATAAATTTCTCTCGACCTTGGATAAAATTGGCTATGATAAATGGGTAGCACTTGAGTATGTTCCAACCGCAGGTACGGTTGAAACACTTAAGTGGATGGAAAAATGGCTCTAGATCTGGCGTGTGAGGAAATTAAAGGACTTAAAATCTTTAAAATTTAGGACTATTACATTATATTGAGAATTAGAGAGGCTTCTGTTATGAGATGCCTGTAAACCCAGCCTTTTAACTAAGTAATTCTCTAAGGATCAAATCTATGAAGACAGATTCTAATTCTTTGTTAAAACCTAGACGAACCCTACTTTTTGTTCCGGGAAATAAACTTGAGATGTTTCCAAAAGCACTAGCGAGTAATGCAGATGTAGTATGCATTGACCTCGAAGATGCCATTTCACTCGATAATAAAGTAGTTGCCAGACAAGAAGCCATTTCTCTCATAAGTGATCATCTTTCATCAGCCCATAACAATAAAGTTGAAATTTGGTTAAGAATTAATTCTATTCGTAACCCTCTAGGCATGGCCGATACAATAGCGCTGGCTGAAGTCAAACATGCGCCAGACGGAATTATGATCCCTAAAATTAAAGCTCCTGAAGAAATAAAGATTTTGCGCGATGTGCTCGGCAATAAACACCCAAACCTCAATTTTCATCCATTAATCGAGACGACAGCTGGATTAAACTTCTGCGTGGAGATTGCTAAATCAAGTCATAAGATTGGGTCCTTGGTATTAGGTGGTTTTGATATGTCAGCTAATCTTAGGGTAGACCCTCATTGGGATACACTTCTATACGCACGCCAGAAACTAGTACACGCTGCCGCCAATGCAGGTGTTGACTTATTAGATATGCCATACTTTGAGCTAGATAACTTTAAAGGGCTAAGAAGAGAATCTGAGGAATGCTCTAAGTTGGGTTTCACAGGCAAATGTGCAATTCATCCAAAACAAATTGAGGCAATAAATAATACTTTTACCCCGACAATAGAAGAAATAGAACACGCAAAGACCCTAATTGATAAGTATCAATCCCAAGATGCAGCTTTTGTTGAAATCGATGGAGTACTTATGGAAAAACCAATTGTAGATCGATTATACCGCACTCTTGCTATCGCGGATCGGATAAAATCACAGTGACAAGTGGCATTCCCAAACGAAAAATCTATCCTAAAATATATTTTAGAACCGGAGGTTCTGGCGAGACCACATTTCTGCTTCTACACGGTCTAGGTGCAACTGGAGAAGTTTGGAGAGAAACTCAAAATATAATTGATGAAAAGAAATTGGGACGCTGGGTGATTCCGGATATGCGTGGTCATGGTAAATCAGAATGGGCAAAAAGCTATGGACTTGGAGAGCATTCTTTTGATATTGCCTCCTTGGTAAAGAATCGAAAAAAAATTATCATTGTTGGTCATTCAATGGGAGGATTGATAGCTCTTTCTATTGCTACAGGTTGGTTTGGTATTGAAATAGCCGGTGTTGTTGCGATAGGTACCATGATAAACTGGAACGAGAATGATACTAAGAGGTATCTCGAACTTGCTAAAAAGAAACCACGCTGGTTTGATAATTACGAAGAAGCAGCAGCTCGCTATTTAAAAGTATCTGGGCTTTGGGGATTAATTTCCCCAATTTCAAAACAGGCGAAGTCTGGTGTTATTGAAGTGAATGGTAAATTTAGACTCGCAGCAGACAATGCGGTTGGGACTATTGGTGGGCCTTGGATGAGGAATCTAATTGAAATCATTAAATGCCCCCTAATCGCGGCAGCTGGGGAGCTGGATCCCATAGTATCATCTCGAAATTATAAACCATTTACCAAAAACGTTGTGTCCATCCCCTCTGTTGCGCATAATGCACAGGTTGAAGATCCTCAGAGTATTATCAGTTTAATCAATAAAATCCAAAAAGAAGGCAATGCATAATCAAAGATCAACTCACGTCTTGATCATAAAAAAAGATAGAATTTCTTTTGTAATATCATTCGTATCTAGGAATAGTCCTAACCTTAAATACTTTATTCTAAATTGAACCTAAGTGTAGGTTATATCTACTAACTAAAATATTCTGGGATTTCACTGATTAATGCTTTTCGAATTCTGTCCTTTACTGGTTCTGATAATGGTGGCTTTTTAAATTTCAGACCAGTTACCAATTCATAAAGCTGAATATATTTTTCACCAAAGTGCATCAATGTTTCATCCGGTATATCTGGTATAGGATCTTTGTACGGATCACATTGTGATACCACCCAAAGCCTCAGAAATTCTTTATCGAGACTTTCAGGATTCTCACTCGAATTAAAACGCTCATCGTAAGTATCTGAGATCCAGTATCGACTCGAATCTGGGGTATGAATTTCGTCTGCCACGGTAATAACACCATTTTCGTCAAGACCAAATTCATACTTTGTATCAACTAAAATCAATCCATTTTCCCTAGCCAGTTCTCTTCCTCGAGAAAATAGAGCTAAACTTTTTTCAGAAAGTTCTTCCCAATGTTCAGAACTTAATAATTTTGAACTCAAAATTTCTGCTTCGGTAATTGGAGCATCATGGTCACCTTGCGCAGCTTTGGTCGTTGGTGTAATTATAGTGTGCGGTAATTTTTGATTTTTCTTTAATCCATCAGGAAAAGAGTGGCCATATAAATTTCTCTCACCTCGCTCGTACATTGGCCAAATACTCGTTTCCGTCGATCCGGTCATATAGTCTCTGACAACCATTTCTATAGGAAGCATGTCAAGATTTTTAACCAGGGCAACATTTGGATCTGGGTAACTAATCACATGATTTGGGCATATATCAGAGGTTTTATCAAACCAATGACGCGCAGTCTGGTTTAACACCTGGCCCTTAAAAGGAACCGCTGCTAGAACCCTATCAAACGCTGACTGTCTATCAGTAGAAATTAGTAGGCGCCGATTTTCCGATAGGCCATAAGCGTCCCGAACCTTACCTCGATAAAAATTCGGTAACTCTTGAAATTCTGCATCTATTAGGCAATTTTCTATTAATTTTTTATCCATAGCACTAAAACTTCTAACCCTTGTTGTTATTCATAATATTATTTTCAAGCCACTATAGTAGCCCAAATCACAGTTGTATTTCAAACCCTAGCTTAAAATTAATTACAAAAATGGTTTTAACCATTGCAATGTCTCTTCGGTTTGTTTCGACGGAATATATTCAGCGCCAAGCCAGCCATTCCAGCCCATTTCATCGAGGCGTTTAAAAATAAAATCAAAATTAATTTCCCCTGTGCCGGGCTCATTTCTGCCTGGATTATCAGCAAACTGTATATGGCCAATACGATCTATAATATTCTCCATTCTTCCAACTAAATTTCCCTCCATAATTTGCATATGATATATATCATATTGAAGAAAAAGATTTTTATGATCGGCCAGATTCAGGACTTCGATAGCCTCACTTGAACTTGAAATCAAAAAACCCGGCCGCTCTAGAGTATTTACCGCTTCAACAAGCACTTTAACACCCACTTGGGCCAAGGCATCACCTGCATAGTGTAAATTATTAGCTAACGTGTTTAGACATTGCTGTCGATTATACAACTCCATAGATGGCCATCCTGGCAAAATATTCATGCTCGTTGGTTGCAATATCACAGCATATTCGACGGCTTGCTCAACTGCCCTTTTGAATTGATCTTCTCGGTCAGGAATAGCAGCTATTCCAGGACCACCGTCCACTAAATCTCCCGCATCAATATTTAAAACTGAAATCTCAAGCCCATTATTCGTTTTTGCTGTGTTAAGATCATTTATTGAAAATTTATAAGGAAATTGAATTTCTATTCCATCAAATCCATAGGATTTAGCCTTTTCGAACCTATCTAAAAATTTATATTCACGAAACATCATAGAAATATTAGAAGAGAATTTCGGCATTACTTAATAAAATCCGATCTTGTGGTAGCGACCTTAACTTGCATTATAGAAGTATTATAATTATCTAGAAACTGTTTACCATACAAATAATTTAATATTCAGAGGGGAACCAAATCATTGAAAAGATTGCCATTACTACAATATGATGAACTTGATGATGAGCAGAAGAATTTACATGACGAAATATTATCAGGTCCAAGAACAAGAATTGCGGGCCCCATGCATGTTTGGTTTTTAAATCCGGAATATGGGTCCCTGATTCAGAAAGTCGGAGCATATTGCCGGTTCAGAACTTCCCTAGAGCCTCGACTATCGGAGCTTGCAATAATCGTTGTCGCACGTTTTTGGAATGCAGATGTTGAATGGGCAACTCATAGCAAGATAGCAGCGGAGAATGGAATATCGGCAGCAATTATTAATTCAATTGAGAATAATACTAGACCGAATTTTGAAAATATGGATGAGGAACTCATTTATGAGCTTACAAATTCAATTCTGCAGAATAAGGGTATATCCGATAAGTTATTTGAAAAAGCTTCGGATAAACTCGGTAAAAAGACATTGCTAGAACTTACAGCGATAGTTGGCTACTACTCGAATATAGCCATCCAATTAAATGTTTTCCAAATACCATCTGCTGATGGGGAGAAAATTAAGGATTTAGATTACATTGATTGAAGAGCATAATTTACCCAACCTCTCCATGTCCTATGATGATTACAAAATAGGAGACAGAATCTATTTAGGTTCATATTTCTTAACTAAAAAAGATATAATGGATTTTGCGTCTGAATGGGATCCTATACCTTTCCATACCAGTGAAAAAGCTGGTTTAGAATCTTTCCATAATGGTTTAATTGCGTCTGGAACTCATTTACTGGCAATTAGAATAAAGTTGATACAGTCTAGAGGTATAAGCCCTTTTGTGGTTGCTGCTATGGGTTGGGATAAAATAAAGTTTTTAAATCCCGGCAGGCCTGATGATAAATTGAGTTTATCATTTAAAACCATTGAAATGCGTTTATCACGATCACAGTCAGATAAAGGAATTGTAACAAAGTATTTTGAAATGAAAAATCAAAATGATACACTTATTCTAACTATGAACGATACAATTTTAGTAAAGAGACGTCATGGCTGAGGTGTATTTCTATTAAATTTCTGGAATAATAATAAAGACCAAATACATATTACTTGAATTAGATTATTTAGTATGAGATCGTCCGAATTTCTATATTTATCGATAATAGGACCCGTTCGATGATCAAAGTATTAGATATCGCTTATGCAAGATTTCGTGCACCAGATCTAGATATAATGGAAAATTTTCTATTAGATTTTGGCTTGCGGCGTTCAGCAAGAACAGACAATATATTATATATGCGTGCCACTGATGAAGACCATCACGTACATATCACTGAGCTTGGAGAGCCTGAATTTATTGGCTATGCCCTTCACGCAGAGAGCGAGACAGACCTGCATAAAATATCGGCACTCCCAGGAGCCTCTGAGGTGGAAAATATTAATGAGCCAGGAGGTGGAAAGAGAGTTAGACTAAAAGATCCAGACGGATTCAGTTTAGAAAACGTACACGTGATAGATAATTTAGAGCTCTTACCTGTAAAAAATATTTTTAAACCAAATAGTGGTGATAGTAT
>JADHRD010000116.1 GCA_016777585.1 Rhodospirillales bacterium
ATAGTGGTGGTGGAGAAATGTCCCCGCCCGATCAAGATTATGGGGCTGGATCAAATAATAATGATGCAGGTAGCGCGATATCAAATAGCGACCTTGACGATGAAATCCCTTTTTAATTAAATATGAGTATAGCCTTTACGGCGATAGGTGAGGGAAAACCACTTCTCATACTGCACGGTCTTTATGGTACCGGTAGAAACTGGCAATCAGTTGCAAGCGCACTCTCAAATGATTATCAGGTGTTTCTCATAGATTTACCCAATCATGGCAGTTCGATTTGGACCTCAGAGATATCTTATGAGGACTTCTCCTCCCACTTAAGTAATTTTATTATTGAGCAGGGTTTAAGTGACCCAATAATTCTAGGTCACTCCTTAGGCGGCAAAGTCGCAATGTTTATAGCATTACAGAACCCTCATTTAGTTGACCGACTTATCGTCGTCGATATTGCACCCGTAAATTATAACTCTGACGATCAACTGAAAGTCATAAATGCTTTATCAACTATAAATATAAAACAAATTAAAACTCGGTCAGAGGCAGATAATTTATTATCGGATAATATTTTAGATCCTCTTTTAAGAGGATTTTTATTGCAAAATTTAATACGTGATGGTGATAATTATGACTGGAGGTGCAATTTAAAAGGATTAAAAAATGGGATGAATAATATCGTTAAATTTCCCGAAATAGGAAAAGAAATAGTGTTTAATTATCCAACATTGTTCATTAAAGGATCAAAATCAGATTATATATTACCCATTTATAAAAAAAAGATTTCTAATCTTTTTCCGTGTAATAGTTTTATTGAGATTGAGGATGCTGGTCACTGGCCCCACATTGATAATAAAGATAAGGTTGTAGAAGCTATTATCAATTTCCTTGAGTAACATGTGAGTTCCTTTTCCGAATTCTTCTCAGCCAGATTGCTGAAATCATTACAGAGAGTATCATAGGTGCTGTTGCAAGGTTTACCCAATACCATCCCATAAAATGGTAAATTATTCCTGCGAAAAGTGACGACATGGCGAGTCCAGTAAAAAGGATGAAGTCATTGAACCCTTGAACTTTAGCTCTTTCAGATGGGGAATGAACTTCTGTTAATAGCAGTGTACCTCCTGTAAATGCAAAATTCCATCCAATGCCCATAAAGAGAAGTGAGAGAAAAAAATGGGAAAAACTATTACCAGATAACGCAATTAATACTGCAAATAAAAGTAAAATAGTGCCCACAAATATAATTCGGACAACACCAAATCGTCGAATTATGCTACCTGTAAAGAAACCTGGAGCAAACATTCCAATGACATGCCATTGAATAACTCTCGCTATATTTTCATCAGTAAATACTTCAATGCGCATAGTAACGGGTGTTGCTGTCATTAGTAAATTCATTGTTGCGTAAGAAAAAAGAGCAGCGATCAAAGCGACTATAAACGTGTGATTAGCAATGATTTTCGTAAGTGGTCGGCCAATATCCGTAAATTCTTCTAATGTTAAATTAGGGATATCAACTGCTAATATTATGATAGCTGATAATAGGCAGAGTAGCGATAAAACCCAAAAAGTTCCCTCAAAGGGTATTTGTGACAGCGAGTTTTTTGTCAGTATTACAGTTTCAGGACCGATAATACCTCCAATCACACCCATCGCAATAACAATAGATACTGACTTAGCTTTTATGTTCTCCGGCGCTACATCAGCTGCAGCAAAACGGTATTGCTGGGCTGCGCCCCCATAAAGTCCAAAAATAAAAATACTAAAATTAAATAGTAGAAAGTTATCAATTGAAATAGAATAAGCCGCAAGCATACTGCCCAACGTTCCAACAACTGATCCAACAAAAAAGCCCCATTTTCGTCCAAGGTTTTTCATTATAAATGCTGCCGGAAGTGAGCCAACAGATGTTCCAACAAGCATCATTGTTATTGGTGCTGTGACGAAAGTAAAATTTCCGTTTAACATTGAAATTGCGACGAGTGATGCCGTTATAAAGGTCAGTGTTCTGCCACTATTAAATAAAGCCTGGCAGGTCGCCAAAACAATGACATTTCTAATATTGCGATCTATTACAGTTTTATCCGACATCAGTTGCGACATCTAATGAGAATTTCATATGGTATGGAGTACTTTAACGATTGTATCTTTGCAAGCACAGTGCTTTTACCAGATATTAACTCTATATCAAATGATTTATGAAGTATCATTGGTGTCTTAGAAGGCTCAAAATACTATGTTTGGGCATTTCTTATCTGGTTGATTCGCTTATTTCATTTGGCTGTTGTTTAGCCACCTATTGCTTTTTACTATTATTTCTGAATTTACCAATTATTGATAAAAAAGTATAATAAAAACAATTAGTTGTATATCCTAAAAAAAAATATTTTAGTGAAAATACACTTCTCCCATTTGATTGTGCGTATCATTTAAATTTGTTATGATGAAGCATCATAATAAATAACTATTTTTACAAATCTAATAGTTATAATTTATCAAATTGATTGGAATTAATATTGACTTTGCCGCCAGATGATATTCCGCCAGATGAGCTTCCCGAAGATGAAGAATCGAGTGGGAATAATGACGAAAGGCCTCCTCACTCAGATATAATATCAGTAAGTATCGAAGATGAGATGAAAACGTCTTATCTTGACTACGCAATGAGCGTAATTGTTAGTCGAGCATTGCCCGACGTGCGAGATGGTTTGAAACCAGTCCATCGTCGAATAATATACGCAATGAAAGAGGGTGGGTATGATTACAATCGACCTTTTAGAAAATCTGCTCGTATCGTTGGTGACGTCATGGGTAAATATCACCCTCATGGGGATACAGCAATTTATGACTCACTTGTTAGGATGGCCCAAAATTTTTCCCTACGTCTCCCATTAATACAAGGCCAGGGTAACTTTGGCTCAATGGACGGTGATCGTGCTGCAGCGATGAGATATACAGAAGCGCGTTTGGCTCGTTCAGCTCATTCGCTCGTAGAGGATATCGACAAAGATACTGTAGATTTTCGTCCAAATTATGATGATAGCGTTCAAGAACCTGTTGTATTGCCGGCGGAATTTCCGAACCTTCTTGTAAACGGTGCAGGTGGAATTGCCGTTGGAATGGCGACTAATATACCTCCGCACAATCTTCGTGAGGTTATTGATGCTTGTTGCGCAATTATTGAAAATCCAGACGTAACAATAGATGAATTAATTGAAAATCATATTCCAGCTCCAGATTTTCCGACGGGTGGCATTATTCTTGGAAGAACTGGCGCTATTCAGGCTTTTAAAACCGGACGTGGATCCATCAGAATGCGGGGTAGAACTCATATTGAGCCTTTTGGTAAAGATAGAGAAGCCATAATTGTCACTGAAGTACCTTATCAGGTGAACAAGTCGCGGATGATTGAGATAATGGCAGAGTGCGTCCGAGATAAAAAAATTGAGGGGATCTCTGATTTAAGAGATGAGTCTGACAGGCAAGGTGTTCGTGTGGTTATCGAGGTTAAGCGCGATGCCGTGGCTGAGGTTGTATTAAATCAATTGTTTAAATTTACCCCACTTCAAACAAGTTTTGGATCCAATATGCTTGCTTTAAATGGCGGTAAGCCAGAGCAAATGAATCTAAAAGAAATTCTAACAGCTTTTATAGATTTTCGCGAAGAGGTGATTACTCGAAGAACAGCGTATGAATTGAGACGGGCCCGAGACCGGGCGCATATCATGGCAGGTTTAGCTGTAGCTGTTGTGAATCTCGATCCTATAATTGAATTAATTAGGGCCGCAAAAGACGCGAATGAGGCTAAAGAGAAATTATTAGAGTCAGCATGGCCAGTTGGCGAAATTTCTCCTCTAATCGATTTGATTGATGACCCAGACTATGTGGTTGTTGATGGAAAATATCACCTATCTGATACGCAGGCAAAAGCCATACTCGAAATGAGATTGCAAAGATTAACTGGGTTAGAACGAGATAAGATAGCTTCTGATCTAAAAGATCTATGCGCAAAGATAGAGGAATATTTAAAAATTCTAAGTTCAAAGGAATTATTATTTAATATTTTAGTATCTGAATTACGCGAAGTTAAAGAATTGTTCGGCAATGATCGTCGATCTACTATCGAGGATTCAGAGTTTGAAGGAGATATCGAGGATCTTATTCAGAGAGAGGATATGGTGGTCACTGTAAGTGACAGTGGGTATATAAAAAGAGTGCCTCTTTCCACTTATAGAGCACAAAATAGGGGAGGCAAGGGACGCTCCGGTATGAGTACTAAAGATGAAGACTTTGTGTCTCAGGTGTTTGTCGCTAATACTCATCAGCCGACTTTGTTTTTTTCATCGACAGGAATTGTTTACAAATTAAAAGTATATAAATTACCTCAAGGTACACCCCAAGCGCGTGGTAAGGCTCTTATAAACGTATTACCTCTAGATGAAGGAGAGACAATAACCACTGTTATGGCTCTTCCCGAAGATGAGGAAACCTGGGATAATCTTTACGTAATGTTTGCTACGGCATCTGGTGGTGTAAGGCGAAATAAATTATCCGATTTCACAAAAGTAAATGCGAATGGCAAGATTGCAATGAAATTAGATGAAGGCGATCATTTGGTGAGAGTAAGGGTTTTTGAGGAAGACCAAAACGTGTTCTTAGCAACTCGGAAGGGAAAATGTATTAGGTTTCCGGTCAGTGACGTCAGGGTTTTTTCTAGTCGAAATTCAACCGGCGTTCGAGGTATTCGTTTGGCCATCGATGATGAAGTTATTGCAATGTCAGGGCTTAACAATATCAAGGTTGATGTGTCTGAGAGAGATGCATATCTTAAGTCAGTTAATGCATCGAGAAGACTAATCAGTGGGGATTATACCGGTAGATCAGAAGAGAAACTGCGAGATGAAGAAATAGCAGCGCGACTGACCGAGCCATTGTTTATGGAAATGCAGAGTGAAGAGGAATTTATACTGACAGTCACGGCTGATGGATTTGGTAAGCGTTCATCTGCTTATGGATACCGCATTTCTAATAGGGGTGGTAAGGGTATCGACAGTATGGATGTAAAACGTGGGAAAGAAACCACAGAAGTCGTTTCCACAATTCCAGTTGTTGAGACTGATCAATTAGTTATGGTCTCTGATGGAGGTCAACTGATCAGAATGTCGGTTGATGGAATAAGTTTTACAGGTCGAACCTCACGAGGCGTCACTCTTTTTAAAGTAGGCGACAAAGAAAAAGTAGTTTCTGTGACTAGGTTTAGAGACGTTGAGGAAGATGAGGAGGAAGGTGAGCAAGGTAACCAAGCAGATACGGCTCAACCATCAACGCCAACAGATGAAAATGTAAATGTTGAAACTGAAACTTAAATTACTAACTTTGTATGAGAGTTCTAGAGTGTTAGTGCGAAAAAGGAGGGTTTAATGTCGCGTATAGGCATATATCCAGGGACTTTTGACCCTATTACCAACGGTCACATTGATATTATATCCCGTGCGATAAAGGTTGTTGATAAGCTTGTTATCGGTGTGGCAGTAAATGCTGGGAAGGGGCCTTTATTTAATCTGGATCAACGGGTTAATCTGGTAGAGCATGAAATAGCACATTTAGCTGAAGGTGATTTGGAAAGAATCAAAGTTAAGCCATTTGAAGGTTTACTGACCGATTTAGCTGTTGATTGCGGAGCAACGCTGATCGTACGTGGTCTTCGGGCGGTATCTGATTTCGAATATGAATTCCAGATGACAGGAATGAATCGTCGGCTTAATCCAGATATTGAAACTGTTTTTTTGACAGCTTCGGAAAAGCACCAATTTATATCCTCGAGGCTTGTCAAAGAGATTGTCAGTATGGGCGGAGATATAACACATTTTGTAACGCCAAACGTGCGTCAGATGCTATTGGATAAATTCTCATAATAATGTATTTTTATAGTATTTTTACTGCGATCAAGTATTGACCAACCATCAACCTATGCTTATGTTGCGCGCTTGATGGTTGCGACATCGAACACTTCTAGGAGTTAGATGTTTGTTTTTGAGTTTCTATTAAGGGCACGTAGCTCAGTCGGTAGAGCATCCGCCTTTTAAGCGGACGGTCACAGGTTCGAATCCTGTCGTGCCTACCATTTTTCCAAGAATTTTCAAACCGTTAATTGTGAGAAAAATGGTAGTATTATTACTAATTATAGATCTTGTTTCTAGACATTTTTCAGAGATTATAAGGTTTTCTTATACCCTGTTATGAATTGTATATTCGAAATAGCTTAAACTTGCATTTCAAACACTATTGTTGGAAAATAGTGTTTTATAGAATGGTGGGCGCATGAATATTCTTTTTATAATGTATGATCAGTTGCGATTTGACTATCTTAGCTGTGCGGGGCACCCGCGATTAGAAACTCCCAATTTTGACCGTGTTGCGTCCATGGGCATTCGATTTACGCAGGCTCATGTTCAATCTCCAATCTGTGGTGCTAGCCGGATGTGTTATTATACGGGGCGTTATGCGAGCAGTCACGGGGCACAATGGAATGGTTTTCCGCTGCGTGTAGGCGAGCAAACAATCGGTGATCATTTGC
>JADHRD010000117.1 GCA_016777585.1 Rhodospirillales bacterium
CATTTGAATTTGCATGCGTCGACCAGCTTCTAACGATAAAGCTGTATCATTAAAACCCTCTGGTTCAACGGCGTAAACCAAGGTGCTAGGACTGAGTGAATGAAAAGCTATAGCACATCCTGCTATCATTCCTCCGCCACTGCAAGGCGCTAGAAGGTAGTCTAGGTCAGCGAGCCCGAGTGATCTGATTTGTTTAACAAATTCTATACCTAAAGTACCTTGCCCTGATATAATATCTCGCGCGTCATAAGGTGGTATTAATATAGCGCCTGTTTCTTCAACAATTCTCTGTGCTATTTTAACTCTATTACCCAATGATCTATCATACAAAATTACGATGGCACCATCTTCTTTGGTATTCCTAAGTTTGTTTTGGGGTGCATCTGATGGCATTACGATTGTTGCTTTAATTTTAAAAATGCGAGCGGCGGCAGCCACTCCTTGAGCATGATTTCCGGATGAGAATGCAACTATTCCTCTCTCCCTCTCTGATTCTGTGAGATTTGCGATCATATTGCATGCACCACGAATTTTAAATGATCCAGTACGTTGCAAAGGTTCTGCTTTAATAAAAAATCTACTGTCGAATTTTTTATTTAATTTTTCTGACTCGATAACGGGCGTTTTTATCACTAAATTGGTGATAACTTCGGCGGCTTTTTTGATGTCATTTATACTTGGGGGAGTAAAAATAGAAAAACTCCTATCTAGTTTTGGTGTTTGTTTTTGTTAATTTTTTTCCAAAAGAAAGTCATATACATTTTTGCTTTCTATCACGCGCTGTATATAATTACGAGTTTCCTTAAAAGGGATTGTTTCAATCCAGTCAACGATATCTATTTCATCAAGTCTTGGGTCACCAAATTCCTTTATCCATTTTTTTACTCGGCTAGGTCCGGCGTTATAAGCTGCTAAAGCTAGGGCATAAGACCCATCAAATTTTTGTACTAGGTTGGATAGAAACCAAGTTCCCAAGATCATGTTATATTCTTTATCTTTTGTGAGGCTTTCTCTAATATATGGGATATTATTTGCTATGGAAACTTGTTTTGCGGTTAGTGGCATTAATTGCATTAAGCCAAGAGCACCAGCAAAGCTTTTTGCATTACTATTAAACGCACTTTCTTGACGAATTAAAGCAAATATTAGGGCTTTATTTAAGTCTTTTTGATACGGTAAATTGATTGTTGGATATCCTAATTTTAGAATTTGGTTGCTATCACGGTAAGCATTTTTTGCTACATATATGGATAAATCTTTACGGCCGCACTTTTCCGCTAGTTTTGCTAAGTTAGATCGCCACGTTATTGTATTATTTGACTGGTATAACTTTTTAATAAGGGGTTTAATCTGATTTTTAAATTTTATTACTTTTGATTTACACATTAATTTTATCGTGCGAACCAACTCATTTTTTGAAAATTTTAATTTAAGTTTTTTAAATTTTTTTTCAGAGCTAATGGAAAATGTGATTTTTTTTTTGTTAAGCTGAAAGAAAGCTAGTTGACCGTAATAGGTTAAGGGGTATTCAGCCGCTTTTTTTAACCAGATCGAGCTTTCGGACATATCTCGCAGCGTTCGAGTTCGTAGCTTCTGAGAAGTTCTCGCTGCCCAATAGGCTCCCCTGGCCTTACTTATGGGGTACTTAGAAGTCTCGTAAAGCTTTTGAAAGTGGCTCAATGCTGCATTTCTATCATTTAAAAATTTGAAGGCTATCCATCCTGCTAGCCATTCGCCTTCTGCGAAATCACTACCATCTTTTAATTTATGTTCTGCAGCAATTTTGTATGCGTTAGTTATATGGCCATCCCTTAACGCACGTCTCACTAAATATGACCTTTCACGCCACCATTGCGCCGTGTAATTTAATTCATCTGGTTTTTTATTTAGAATTTCTAATGCACCATCTAGGCGACCTTTTTTTCTTCGCCAGCGCAATCTTTCATAGAGTAAGCCAGGATCGTTAATGAGAATTTTTGGAACTTTGGAAATTGCTCTGTCTACACCTCCTCGATATTGTCTCAGAGTGATTCGTGCAAAAGCAAGTGCTCGGTAATCCTTATTAACTTTGTTAAACATCCTTCTAATGGGATAATATCGCCCCATCCAGAGTAGGCGATCCAATCGATCAATATGATTTTTTTTGGTTAGATATTTCCGATATCTCCTATAAAACTGACGTTCTTGACGTTTGCCAAAATTACCATTGATCCAAGTTTTTTGAAAGATATCGATTGCCTTCTTATTTTTTAATTTTTTTAAAAATGCCGATCCGAGCAATATGGAACCATCCACTGTTAATGGTGGATATTTCTTAAACCAATTTATTACAAGATTTTCCTTCATACTCGGTTTTATCGACTCTTCAGCTCTTTTCCTGAGCTCTAATTTTAAAGGCCAAGTTGGGTTATCGACTATAAACCTCTGTATCTCATGGAATGTTGCGCCTGAATTTTTCGCCGTTAAACTATTCCAATAAACTACTTTTCTTAAAAGTTCATTTTTAATTTTTATTATTTCTTTCTTTCGACTTTTCCAGGGCATCGAATCAGAGCCATTGTATAGTTTTTCTATAACTCTGTTATCATAATTTGATATTTTTTTTAAAGAAATATTATTAAAGTCACTATTTTTAGCATCAACAAATTTAGGAGCCATCAAAATATTTAAGAAGGTCAGGCAAATTACACTAAAAATATTCAGTAGATTTTTCATAAAAAGATAATTCTAAACTCAATTCTGTTACAAAGTAAATTTGGAATTTTAGTGTATTGCTACTCTACGTGTCAGGCAAGGCTCTGAGTCTTGGATGGTATTTTGAGATATATGTTATCGTTCCTTGTATTTATTTATTTGTGTCGCTTTTTGTTGAAAATATCTGTTATATGTATGGCACATTGAAATTAGGAGAAACGTTATGTTTAGAGGATCTTTTGTTGCATTAATAACTCCTTTTAATGAGGGCAATATCGATGAGAAATCCTTTGGTGATTTTGTCGAATGGCAAATCTCGCAAGGAACAAATGGCTTGGTTCCTGTTGGCACGACGGGAGAGTCGCCAACCTTAAATCATGATGAACATATGCGCGTTGTTGAAATTTGCATTGAGGTAGCCGCTGGTCGCGTGCCAGTAATAGCGGGAGCAGGGTCAAATTCGACCGAAGAAGCGATAATGTTAGCTAAGCATGCAAAGAGTGCGGGAGCCGATGCGGCCTTAGTTGTGACACCATATTATAATAAGCCTACACAAGAAGGTTTATTCCGACACTATAAGGAAATACATGATCAAGGAAATATTCCAATTCTGATTTATAACATTCCAGCAAGGAGTATTGTCGATATGAGTGTTGAAACTATGGGAAGGCTATCAGCAATGCAAAATATTGTTGGTGTTAAGGATGCTACTAGCGACCTTAATCGCCCTATTTTGACATCTACGGAGTGCGGAGAAGCGTTTTGCCAGCTTTCTGGAGAAGATGGTACTGCTATACCATTTAATGCTGCCGGGGGGCATGGCTGTATCTCCGTTACAGGTAATATTGCACCAAAGCTATGCTCAGAAATGCAGGCAGCTTGGTTTAATGGAGAAGTCACACGTGCCATGGAATTGCAAAGTTTATTGATGCCTTTGCATTCTGCGATGTTTTGTGAAACTTCACCTGGACCGGTAAAATATGCTGCTGAATTGTTGGGTTTGGCATCAAGTCTATCAAGGCTTCCAATATGTGAGATATCTGACACTAGTAAGCAAAAAGTTGAGAGTGCTATGAAAGATTTAAACTTACTTAGTTAAAGGTCGCGGATTATGGCAAAACAGAAAAAAAAGGACGATAACGTTGCAGCAAGCAATCGAAAAGCTCGCCACAATTATTTTATCGAGAGTAATTACGAAGCTGGGATTATCTTAATGGGAACAGAAATTAAGTCAATTCGAAGTGGACGGGCTAGTATAGAAGAAGCGTATGCATCAGAAGAAAATGGTGAATTATTTTTAATAAATTCATATATACCAGAATATAAAGCTGGGGGTGTTGCACAACATGAAACTCGTCGTGCGCGGAAACTACTATTACATAAAAAGGAGATGTCAAAGATTTATAATGCTATAAATAGAGAGGGTTATACAGTAGTTCCATTAAATTTACATTTTAATGGACGCGGTATGATTAAAGTAGATTTAGGCATGGCCAAAGGGAAGAAACAGTTTGATAAACGCCAAACTGATAAAGAGCGTGATTGGAAAAGATCGCAAAGGCGACTTTTAATTGATAAAAACACTTAACTTGAGAACAAAATTATAAAAAAATCTACTTTTTAGACTTAAAATTATTTGAGCTTTGAGTATGTCAGCTTTATTTCGATTATGGTTGTTTATATTTTAAAATCATTTTGGTAAACACTACAAACTAGGTGGGTGCAACCTATCAATTTCTTGGCGCAACAACTTGTAGCTATCAACGAATGGGAATTGAGGAAATTCATTTTTCACATTATCAGGTGCCTTGAATAGAATGCCTCGATCAGCTGCTTCTAGCATTGAAGTATCATTATATGAGTCTCCTGCTGCATAAACAGTAAAGTTGAGATTTTTTAAGCTTTCTACAGCTTTTCGCTTATGATCTTTGAGCCGAAGGTGATAATCTATAATACGGCCGTTCTGATTGATTTCTAAGTTATGGCAAAATAATGTTGGTAGACTGAGTTTCATCATAAATGGTTCAGCAAATTCATAGAAAGTATCTGATAAAATTATAACTTGGAAATCTTTTCGTAAGTTTTCTAAAAATGAAATTGCACCATCTAGTGGCTCTAGGCTTCTTATTACTTCTTTAACGTCAGAAATACCTAGCTTGTGAGTGTCCATAATTCTCAAGCGCTGTTTCATTAATTGATCGTAATCAGGTATATCTCGAGTGGTCGCTTTCAAGCTTTCAACGCCTGTTCTTTCAGCGACCCCGATCCAAATCTCAGGAATCAGCACACCCTCTAGGTCCAAACACACAATTTCCAAAATTTCATCTCCATATTTGTTTAAATGTTATATGTTGATTAATTCTATTATTTTAATCGAGATTTATTGCAATCTTTTGAAAAACTTTACTAAACATATCAACTGTTAATCTACGAGTATTTAAATTATATCTTGAACAATGATAGCTATCAATTAATTTAATATTTCTGAAATTATATTGATTATTATGCCCAAACTTATATTGAGATTTAGTTCCCCCAAACACAGAAATAATTGCATCGTGGGCAACTTTACCCAAAGCTAAAATACACTGTAAATTTTTCATGGCATCTATTTCATTCCTCAAAAATATTGAGCAGTTTTTTATTTCACTTTGTATTGGTTTATTTGCAGGTGGGAGGCACCTTACCGCATTTGTAATCCTACAATTATTTAGATTCATCATCGATGTGTTGGAATGATTTTTATTTCTTATAAAATCAAATTTCGCTAATGTATCGAACAGAAGATCTCCAGAGTGATCGCCTGTAAACGGAATACCAGTGCGATTAGCGCCTTTTAAGCCTGGAGCAAGACCAACAATCAACAAATTTCCATAAATATCACCGTATGAATTAACCGGAGCATTGTGCCAATCAGGGTGCTTTTGTTTATTTTGGGACCGCAATAGTTTAAGTCGGCGGCATTTATCACAATTCTTGTTGGGAACTTGTATCTTTTCCATTGTGGTGAAGTATAACTTTAAAATTATTTATATTTGTGTAATTTATTATTTTTATTTATCCGTTGAGTTTTAAAATGACTTACCGGACAAATACTTTAAATTATCGATAATCTTTATGATCAAAAATCTTTTTTAACAAGTAAGTTCTTAGCAAATGATTATCATAGCGATCGGATCTAATTTAATATCGAGTAAATATAGGTCGTCGATTGATGCATGCGAAGCGTCAATTGATATGATGCTCGATCATAAAATAACGTTAGTTGACAAATCGAGCTGGTATAAATCTGAGCCAATACCAGTTTCAAGCCAGCCAAATTTCATAAATGGGGTTATTTTGATAAATACGATACTTAACAGCCATGAGCTTTTAATCAAATTAAAAGCTATTGAAACTCAGATGGGTAGAATCAGGTCAACTAAAAATGCTAATCGCATCATTGATCTAGATATCATCTCTTATAATGATGAAATAACGGAGACCAATCTTTTGACTTTACCTCATCCTAGGTTAGCTGATAGGGCTTTTGTCTTGATGCCAATATCAGAGTTAGTGCCGGATTGGAGGCATCCTCTATCCAATATAAGTATAAATACAATGTTGAAACAAGTTAAAGAACAAAGAATAACAAAAATATGAGGTTCATTTGCTTGCGTTTTTGAAGTATGAGGCTATAACGCCTATTGGATTTGAGTGATTTAAAAGAGTTTACTCAACATAAATTGTTGAATTTCAGATTGAAAGGAATTTTTATGGCTCGTGTTACTGTAGAAGATTGCATTATGAAAATTAACAATCGCTTTGAGTTGGTCATGGTTGCTGCTCAACGTGCT
>JADHRD010000023.1 GCA_016777585.1 Rhodospirillales bacterium
GGTCATTAATGTCAGAATGGACAGGAACGCTATTAGAAAATACTGCCAATCCATACTGCCCCTTTAGCATTGGAACAGCAATTTCTGACGGTGCAATAGAGATTCCTGATGATTGCAACACGGAGATTTCTCTGGGGCTTATAAGGCAACCTTTACTGTTGTTCCCCTTTGTTTCAAATTGTATGCAAGAAGGGTACGGCTTTCACATCGGAGAAGTAAGTGTTTTGTTTGCTCTAGGAAAAGAAATTTTAGTATCTCATTCTGATATGTCTAATATTTTATTGGTGGACCAGGCGGAGTGCTTTATTCGGCCAATTAGTGAAGTACCGAATAAACCGCAACCTGAAATACTATCTCTAAGATTACCAGATTGTTATGGCGGTTGCATTGAGGTTCTCAATACTTTTGCTGGCAGGATTTATGCACCATCAACAGAGCTATCGCGCTCCCGAGGGGCTGGGGAAAATTCAAATATTGGTGATTAACTGAAATAAGAATTTGCATTTTGTTGCTAAATTTGTTTTTGCGATGCAATTAGGAATTAAGCTCATGGATTGTTTTGAGAAGATTTTTATCTATTTCCCTAATTCCTGTATTAAGACGATTTTGATGTCGTCGGGCACCGGGTAAACGCACCCCCTCCATGGCCAACATTTTATCAGTGAAATTTTTTACGTGCTCGTTCCATTTGGGTCCAGCAATAATGTCTGGAGATATGCCGATAATAATTTCTCCTCCACGAGGTGGGCCACCATCGCCATTATCATTTTCTTTCGCCTCGTAGCTAAACTGTTCCCCCGTTAATCCAGCTGCCAGCAACTCAACCATCAATGAAATTGCTGATCCCTTGTAACCACCAAATGGTAATAGGACACCTTTTATAATCTCTGCTGGATCGATCGAGGGTTCACCCTCTGCATTTAGTCCTGTCCCCTCTGGCAATATTTGGCCATCTCGTAACGCTATCTGTACATCACCCATTGCCATTGATGCCGTCGCCATATCATATACAATAGGCGTTCCCTCTCGCCGCGGCCAAGCAAAAGAAATAGGATTAGTGCCAAATAATGCTGTTTTAGATCCTGCTGGTGCAACGGAAGGCATGTAGGCAGTGCAAGCAATGCCAACGAGACCATTGTCTGCAAGATATTCTGTCTCTGGCCATAACGCTGCAAAATGGTGAATGCCAGTTAATGATAGTGCTCCTATCCCAACCTTTTTAGTTGACTCAACAAGCGTGGGCAGGCCAAGTGATTGAGCAATCGGGGCGAAACAACCATTTCCATGTACTTTTATAATTGCTGGAGTTATTTTTTCAATTTCTGGTTTAGCTTTTCCGTCAACTTTCCCACTTCGTAAAGCTTTGACATAACCTGCTACGCGAAATAATCCATGTGAATGTGATCCATCACGCTCTGCTCTCATGATTATATCAGCTAGTGCTTCAGCGTTAGGTTGGTCACAGCCATTATTTATCATAACTGATTTGGCAAGTTGATAGATATCTTTGAGTGTCATAGGCACAGTGGTCATGCAATATCCTTTTTTCTTCTTTAATAGCAGACTATATCAAATATGTGTATGCGATAAATTATCGATATTTTCATGATTCCAAGAAGTAAATTTCATAAAAGAAATACGTTGTCACCAAAATAGCGATTAACGTAATGAATGTTTTTATATAATTCTGCGGAAGATAACGAGAAATTCTGGCTGCCAAATAACCTCCTGATAAGGTGCCAAGAAGGACTGCGAAACCTTGAATCCAGGCAATAGACCCATTAAAGGCAAACAAAATTATAGCCGCCACAGAGACGCAAACTGAAAGTAATAATTTTAAACCATTCATTGTGTTTAAATTTTGATATCCAGCAAGGGTGAGATAGCTTAGTGCAATAATTCCGAGCCCAGCGTTGAAAAATCCTCCATAAATACAGATCCCAGACAATAATATTATGGTTGAGATAGTACCCACATAGGATGCTATTTTATGTATTTCTGCAAATGTTTGGATTTTTAAATTTATATAGCCCCCTGATACAAATATAATAGTAGCAAACATTAATAACCACGGTATTATATTTTTAAAGTCATGCTCGGAGGTTTGAAGTAAAAGCCATGCACCTATAGCCCCTCCAACTGTTCCTATAATAATTAATCTGCGTATTTGTCTTTTATGAGTTACTAGATCGTGCCGGAACGCATAAGTTCCACTTAAATATCCGAAGCATGAGGCAAACGTATTGGTAGCGTTTGCAATAATTGGGGGTAGTCCAACAAGAACTAGGGCTGGAAAAGTAATGAATGTACCCCCACCCGCAATTGAATTAAGAATACCACCGAAGAACCCTGCAAAAAAAAGAAAGGGTAATTCCAAATACATTTCTTTGTTCCCCAATCTAATGTTTTATAATATTCTTAACTTTTACAAAAATTATAGGTGGTGAAGTACCTGTCCAATAAAATTCTTTGCACGATCAGATGATGGAGCATCGAAAAATGCATCAGGACTATTCTCCTCAATAATCTGTCCTTCATCCATAAAGATTACGCGATCCGCGACTGTCCTCGCAAAACCCATTTCATGAGTTACTACCAGCATCGTCATGCCCTCTTGAGCCAGATCTACCATTACATCTAAAACTTCTTTAACCATTTCAGGATCAAGAGCTGAAGTTACCTCATCAAATAGCATTATTTTAGGTCTCATACAGAGGGATCTCGCGATTGCTACGCGCTGCTGTTGTCCTCCCGAGAGTTGACCTGGGTATTTATCAGCTTGGTCTGCAATTTTTACTCGGTTGAGATAAGTAATAGCGATTTCTTCCGCTTCTTTTTTGGGAACGCGCCGCACCAAATGTTGCCCAATAACTAAATTATCCAATACGGACATATGCGGAAACAAATTAAACGATTGAAAAACCATACCAACTTCAGACCTGATCGTGTCAATATTCTTTAGATCATCATTAAGTTCTATGCCCTCAACAATGATTTTTCCCCTTTGATGTTCTTCCAATCTATTGATGCACCGAATTAAAGTAGATTTACCTGAACCAGAGGGCCCACAAATCACTATTTTTTCGCCTTTCACCACTGATAAATCAATATCTCGTAAGACATGAAAGTCACCGAACCATTTATTTACTTTCTCAAATAATATTATTGAATCAAATTCCATTAGAAATTCCTATTTTATGAATCAACATTACTTCGATTTTCGAGCCGTTCCGAGTATTTTGATATTCCGAAGGTAAAAATAAAATAAACGAGTGCCGCAAACGTATAAGCGGAGCTAAAAATATGCGGGGGGCCAACCCAATCTGACGACTCAAGAGATATCTGGATAATGCCTAGAAGATCACTAAATCCGATCAACATAACGATTGTGGTTTCTTTAAAAATTCCAATACATGTATTAACCATGGCTGGAATTGAATTTCGAATAGCTTGCGGAAGTATGATATATCCCATCATTTTCCAATAGGATAAACCGAGAGCACGTGACGCCTCAAATTGGCCGTTGGGTATAGACTGGAGTCCGCCTCTAAAGACTTCTGCCATATAAGCAGAGTTGAACGCAGCAAAAGCAATGAAAGCACGAACAACCACATCAATTTTACTGCCATCGGGTATAAAAATTGGAAGAAGGGCCACAAACATTACTATTATTACGATATGGGGTACCCCACGCCAAAATTCTATAAAATAAGTACAAACTTTACTGATCACTGCTAGGTTAGAGGTCCTACCTAAAGCAAGCATTAGTCCGAGAGGAATTGAACCAAGTATTGAAATGCTCGCTATAACGAGAGTAAGTAATAGTCCTCCGAAATTTTCTGGAGCGACATACTCTAAACCGAAGTAACCACCCACCAATAAAATGTATCCAGCGATGGGTAAAATAGTCACCATTGAGATTCGAAAAATCTTTTTCAGGCGACCGAATGAAAATAAAAATGATATAATTGTAAGCGCAGCGAGCGCATAAACAATATTTACGCGCCAATAATCTTCTTTAGGATATAGACCATAGACAAAAAGGCGCCAGCGATCAGTAACAAAAGCCCAGCATGCTCCGTTGCTGTTTGGACATGCTTTTGCAGTATCTCCAAACCAAACCGCATTAATGAATGCCCAATTAATAAAAGACGTACTAAATGCATATAATAGATAGAGTAGACAGATCGTTATAAGCGTATTAAACCACGATGAAAAAAGATTTATTTTTAACCAACCCCAGAAGCTGCCTGATTTGAAAGGCGCAGGTTCTGGATTTTTAAATTGGTTGGCCGTTGTTTGCATGATTAATCTTTATCTCTCAGGTATTTTACTAAATTGGTTATATATTGCCATTAACATAGCAATGAAAAGGCTTATTCCTAAATAGCCTGCGAGTGTAATAGCTTGTAATTCCATGACTTGGCCTGTTTGAGGTGCAATTGCTCCGTCCATCGCCCAAAAGAAATCAGCATATCCAATCGCAGCAGCCAAAGCTGTTGATTTTGCTAAATTTAAATATTGGTTGGTGATAGGGGGTATAATAAATCTTAATGCTTGAGGAACAATAACCTGAGAATAAGCTTGCATTTGAGAGAAGCCAATAGACATCGCGGCTTCTTTTTGACCTTTATCAACCGATAAAATACCCGCTCTAATAATTTCGCCAATAAATGCTGCATTATATAATGTTAAGCCAAACAGCATAGCAGTGAACTCTGGTTCTAATGAGGTACCTCCATTAAAATTAAATCGACCAAATTTTGGTATTTCCCAACCTATCGGAAAATCTAACACCCACGCTGTAAAAAATGGAACCAAAATAACCAAACCGATCCCAACTGAGAAGGCTGGGAAAGGTTGCCCAGTGTTTCTTTGACGGAATCGTGCCCATATCCATATCACTATAGATACACAGAGCCCCACTAATAGAGAAAGTACAACGATGTCGCCGCCTTCTTGCAGTACTGGTAGCGGAACAAAAAAACCTTCTATGTTTAAAAAAGCTACATCAAAGAAATTAATTGATGCACGTTTCCCAGGAAGCATTTTTAAGGCGGCAAAATACCAAAAGAAGAGTTGTAGTAATAAGGGTACATTTCGAAAAATTTCAACATAGCAATTTCCAAACTTTCGAAGCAAAAGATTTGGAGACAGTTTGCTCAATGCTATAAAAAATCCTAATAAAGTTGCAAAAACAATTGCGATTCCTGACAGAGTGATCGTATTTAACAATGTTACAATCATTGCTTCTGCATATGTTGATTTTGGACTGTAGTCTATTAAAGCTGGGCTGATCGGAAAGCCAGCCTCGTCGGTTAAGAAATCAAAACCAGTTTTTAATCCTAATCGTGCCATATTTGTCGTGGCTGTGTCGTAGATCCAGTATAAGCCATAGATGAGTGCTACCACGACAGCCCATTGGTACGTTAGCGACCTAACGCTCTCTTTGCGCCAAAAACTGAATGCATTTCTCATGTTATAAAACTTTTAAGGCAGGGTATTAAAGGATGCCTCACCAAAAATGAGGCATCCCTGTATTTCTTATAATTTAAGGCTTAACGAAAAGGAGGAGAAATAAGCAATCCACCCTGTGTATAGAGAATATTCTTTCCTCTACCCATATTTAGTCTGCTGTCTTTTCCAAGGTTTCTTTCCCAAATTTCTCCGTAATTTCCAACTGATTTGATCGCGTTATATGCCCAATCTTTACCGAGGCCAATTTTTCCGCCAAATTTACCAGTTACGCCGAGAATGCGCTGAATAAATGGGTTCTTCGCATTTTTTCGCATATCGTCAACGTTCTTGCTAGTAATTCCAAATTCCTCCGCAGCAATAAGGCTATTGAACGTCCAAACTACGATATCTTTCCACACCTGATCACCGTGACCAACCATCGGAGAGATAGGTTCATTAGACATTGTTTCCGGCAAAATCATGTGTTCATCAGGATTTGTCATTGATAAACGACGAGCTCCAAGACCAAATTTGTCTGTAGCATAGACATCGCATCTTTTTGCATCATAAGCCTTTTGAGCTTCTCCCATACTTCCAAATGTTACTTGTTTAAATTTCATGCCATTCTTTCGAAAAAAATCAGACACATTGCCTTGGGTAGTGGCTCCACCGGATAAACAAAAGGTTGCGCCATCTAGCTGCTTTGCTGATTTTACACCCAGGCTTTTGCGAACCATGAAACCCTGACCATCAAAAACCATGACACGAGTGAAGTCTAATCCCTGACCAACATCTCGCCCAAATGTCCATGTGAAGCGGTGAGTAACAAGATCCACTGTGCCCGCTTTCATTGCATTAAAGGCTACAGGGAGTTTCATTTTCGTAGTTTTAATTTTATTGGGATCCCCAAGGACAGCGGCAGCAACAGCTCTACATAAATCGACATCAAAACCGACCATTTTCCCTTCTTTATTGGGGAAAGCATACCCCGGTACTCCGGGAACTACACCGCAATGTAATACGCCAGCTTTCTTAACATCGGCTAAGCGATCCGCATCGGCATCCCCTGTAACCAAGTGCAACGACATGACGGTAAATAAGCCCACCATGAGTTTGCTAGATCTTAATTTATTTAAATTCATCAAAAACACTCCCGTTTAATTGTAAGTCTGTATGATAGAAAAAATTAACTAAGATGCATCTTAAGGACATTCTGCGTTGTCACAAGTATTTTTTTATCGTAACTATGTATGATTACATCATAATATTTGATTTTCAAAGATCGGACATTCGTTGGCAGATGAAGTTAAAGATAATCACTTAGAGTATATTTCTGAAAATTACCCTACCACATTACTTCGAGCGGTTTATGTTAGAAACTATACTAGAATTAAAGAAGTTCTGAGGCCATTTAAAATAACACCGTCGCAGTGGCGCGTGCTCGCGAATTTGAACGAGTACGATGGTCAGAATGTGAACTCTCTTGCTGAAAGAAGTTACACAGATAGGACAAATTTAAGTCGTTCTGTTGCAGTCATGGAGAGTGAGGGGCTAGTTGTCCGACGTCGTGAAAACAATGATCAAAGAAATATATTGGTGTTTTTGACTGAAAAAGGCCACGCGAAGTTTGCTGATGTCTTACCATCAGTTTTAGAGGATATTGACTTTGTTTTAGAGGGTTTGTCGGATAATGAAATTGATATATTTATGGACCTTCTTCGGAAAGTAAAAAATAATTCTTTTAGGATTTGGCGACCAAATAATTAAAAATTAGTTTGATTTAGTAAGAGGAGAGAAAATGTGGGTGATTTAGAGAAAGAAGAGAAGCAAAAGACCGGTGGCCAAATAATTGCCGAGCATCTTATTTGCAATAAAATAGATAAAGTATTTTCAGTTCCTGGAGAGAGTTTTTTGGGTGCCATGGATGCATTTTATGAACGCAGAAACGAAATTCAATTTATCAATTGCAGACAAGAGGGGGGGGCAACGTTTATGGCCGCTGCTTATGCAAAAATTACTGGCAAACCTGGTATTTGTTTTGTTACTCGTGGACCTGGAGCGACAAACGCTAGCATCGGCGTGCATGTAGCTCGTCAAGACTCCGTGCCCCTTATTTTATTTGTTGGCCAGGTAACAGTTTCTTCAACACATCGCGAAGCATTTCAGGAGATCGATATTCCAGCCATGTTCAAGCCATTGGCGAAGTGGTCGGTTCAGATTGATCAAGTTTCTCGGTTGCCAGAACTGTTATCAAGGGCTTTTAAAGTAGCGACTTCTGGACGCCCAGGGCCCGTCGTTATTAGTCTCCCTGAAGATGTTCAAAGAGAAATGTTTAAAACACCATTGCCGGTGGTAAATACTTCATTTTGTTCAAGTCCGTCTCTCCCTCAAATTGCGAAGCTAGTAAATTTAATTTCAGCTGCTGAGAAACCTCTGATTGCCTTGGGATCTTCGACTTGGAGCACTCAAGCTTGCGGGCAGTTAGCTGATTTTGCGGAAAGACATAATATTCCAGTTGTAACGAGTTTTAGGTGCCAGGATAAGATAAATAACGACCACCCCAATTACGTCGGGGTTATTGGTGTGGGGACACCTTCATATATTTCAAAATATGTCGATGACTCTGATTTGCTAATAATGCTTGGTGTGGAGTTAAGTGAGATTGTGACCGAGAGTTTTAGAAAATACAGCTTTCCAAAGATGCAACAAAAACTCGTGCATGTTCATCCAGACGAGGAAGAATTGGGCCGTGTTTATCAACCCGATTTAGCTATTCATTCTGGGATGGTCGAGTTTATAGATCTCTTGGTCAAACAGGATTTTGTAAGGCATTCAGATAATTCCATGGCATTAAAATCGATGCGAGAGGATTACATTAGTTTTACGTCGCCTACGACATGCCCTGGCGACGTGCATATTGGAGAAATAATGTCTTGGCTTGATAAACGCCTGCCTCGCGACACTTTTATTTCTTGTGGTGCGGGTAATTATACACATTGGCTATTAAGATTTATCAAACATCGGGAGTATGCAACGCAACTAGCACCTTTAGGTGCAGTTATGGGTTACGGAGTCCCAGCTGCAATTGCAGCCTCGATCGAGTTCCCAGAGAGAATTTCGATTGCTTTTGCTGGCGATGGTTGTTTCTTGATGAATGCTCAGGAAATTGCCACGGCGAAGAAATACAATGCAAATCCGATTTTTATTGTTTTGAATAATGGGATATATGGATCAATTCGCATGCATCAGGAACGTGAGTTTCCAACAAGGTCAATCGGAACCGACTTAAATAATCCAGATTTTGTTTCTTACGCTGAGGCTTTTGGCATAAAAGGATACAGAGTTTCTCAAACTAGTGAATTTGAGAGTGTATTTGAAAATGCATTAAAGACGGAGGGTCCCAGTTTGATTGAACTTGTAGTATCAGAGGAGGCTATTTCGCCCGCTTTCACACTCTCTGAATTAGTAGAGCAGTCTCTCAAAAAAAAGGCGAATTAAATGGCTAAAGTTATAACAGATCCAAATACCCTCGTTCGCGATGAAATTGCTAAATTACCAAATTTCAAAGTTGGTGTTCGTTATGAAGAATTTACAGAAAATAATCCAGAACTCGATCTGATTCGCCTGGGTAGTAATGAAAACCCTTATGGTCCCAGCCCACGTGTTTTGGATGCTATCACCAATAATTTGGATAAGATTCACCTATACCCTGATAATACATGTTCTGACCTCGCGAGGGAATTTGCATCCTTACTAAATGTAAAAGTCTCTCAGCTCGTTTTCGATTGTGGCGCGGAATCTATAATGTTGTCATTAATGAACGTTTGTTTAAGGCCTGGTGATAAAGTTTTAAGTCTCTCACCTACTTTTCCCGTTCTGAATATATGGGCTGCAGCTGCCGGGGCTACTGTGATTGGAGTTCCCCATGAAGATGATCTTTCTTTTTCCGCAGAGAGGTTTTGTTTATCGATAGATAAAAGTATTCGAATGATATATTTATGTATGCCAAATAATCCAACTGGCAGTTATTTTTCGGAATCTGAGCTTAGCTTAATTATTGAGTCAGCAGATCCGGGTACTTTGTTTGTTCTGGATGAGGCATACGTCGAGTTTTCAGGAAATAAATTAGATTACCCAGATGCTATTGCTTTATTAAATGAAGCTGGACAACCTTTTATATCTCTTCGAACAATGTCAAAAGCATATGCTTTGGCTGGTATGCGAGTTGGTTATGGTATTTGTTATCACGAGGATTTTGCTACTCTATTGAAGCGTGCAAATACCGTATTTAATGTTGGTGTTTTAACTCTTAAAGCCGCGGTCGCGGCCCTATCCGATACAGTTCATTTAGATAATTATCTTGAAGCTATATACAGCGAACGAACAAGATTAGAAGATGAAATAGCGCGGATGGGTTTGCGGGCTTTTAAATCTGGGGGAAATTTTATTTGTCTTTCTTTACCATCTTTTGAGAAAGCTCTAAAAATTGAGCAAGAGATGCAACAAACTGGTATTTTTATAAAAGGACAACGGGGTAGACCAATTACCCCCTCTGATTTTGAGGGCGTTTTACGTATTACTATTGGTAAACCCGCTGAAAACAATCAAATGTTAAAAGTTTTAAAAACCTTGGTTTAATTATTTTATTAAAATGATAGTTAATACTGAGATGAATTTTATCAGAATTTTATTTTTTTTTCTCATCATAGCTCCTGGTATTCTCGTTGCAGATGAGGGGGATATACAACTTGTGGATAGCTTTTTCATTGACCGTACAGAGGTTACCGTGGGCGAATTTAACAAATTTGTCACAGAAACAGGTATTGTCACTAAAGCCGAGAAAACCGGTGGTGGATTTGTTTTTGCAGCTGGGTGGGAGCAGAAAGTCGGGTGGAATTGGAGAAACCCTTTTGGCACGAAAGCAAACAATGATGAACCTGCTGTGCATATAACCTACGATGAAGCTAGCAAATATTGTGAATGGTCAGGCAAACGATTACCTATGGATCAAGAGTGGACCTTAGCTGCGTATACTGAGAAACGTCTAAAATCAAATGGATTATTTAAATACAATAACACCTATTCTTATCCTCTTGGTAATGAACCGATAGGAGCAAATTGTTTGAATGACTGCGGCAACAGCGTTGCAATTAATTATTCAGAGTTACTTGATAGAGGAATAGGTCACGCAAGAGTTGGGAAGACAAAAGTCGGGATTAATGGACTTTTTGATATGGGAGCTAACGTTTGGGAATGGGTCAATATAGATAATGACGATTATAAGGGGACAAGAGGTGGCTCTTGGTGGTATGGAGCTCACAAAATGCATCGCGACTCTCCAGTGGCACTAAAACCCCGTGAAATGGCCGCTGTTTATATTGGTTTTAGGTGTGTGAAAGATCGATAGTTATTATCTTTTATCCTACTAAAAAGATTTTGGATTTTATGGATGGAAGGAATCAACTATTTACATTCATAATTTAATCAATCAATCTTTCGTAACTTTGACACGTGAATAAAAGAATGTGCTGATGGCCAAAAATAAAAAAATAGATAATAAAGTGGTGTGCCCTAAATGTGGAACAAAAAACGCAACTAAAGCTAAATACTGTAGTAATTGTGGTACTCAAATCAATAAAGCGATAGATCGACAAATACCAAAGTTAAAAATATTTATACTTTTGTTAATATTAATGTTTGTTTCCATTACGGGAAGCCTGGGAATTTTTTTAGGTTTTAATAATGATAGTTTTAAAGAGAATGTTGCAGATAAAAATTTACCGCCATCACAATCATCGACCCAAAATTCTCGGCCACCTGATCTCTCTAAGATGAGTCCGCGTGAAGCTGCAGACCGCCTATTTAATCGTGTAATGGCGGCGAGTGAGCGAGGGGATGTAAATGAAGCCAGACGTTTTGCACCTATGACTATTCAAGCATATGAACTAATTGATAATATTAATTTAGATGGACTATTCCATTTAGGTCTTATGAACTTGGTAATGAAAGATAAGAAAGATGTAATGAGTTTCGCGCAACGAATTAAAGATGAAGTGCCCAATCACCTTCTCGCTTTATTTTTGGAATATAAGGTTGCAGAAATGGCTCAGGACGCAAACAAAAAAAGTAAAATAGGAAAAATATTCCTAAAATCTTACCCTAAAGAAATAAAAATTGACCGAGAAGAATATGTGGCACATCGGATTTCAATTGAAGATTTAAGAAGAACTTTAAAAGCCGTAAATAATAATAAACAATCTCTAAAAGAAAAAGTCTCAGCGGAATCGGGTTCAAGCCTCTTTCTTAAAAATTGTTCAATGTGTCACGGAAAATATGCTCAAGGCTCCAAAATGGGTCCGCCACTTGTTCATAAGGTTTATGAACCTAGTCATCACGATGATGCCTCTTTTTATCGTGCTGTTGATCAAGGCGTTGAGGCCCATCATTGGTCTTTTGGCAACATGCCAGCGATTAAAATACCACGTGATAAGGTTACTAAAATAATTCAGTATATTAGAGATTTGCAATTGGCTGCAGGTATAAAATAAACATTCAAAGTATGGGGAAATTAGTCAGATAAAGCACGCTTAAAAAATTGTAATAGAAAAATTGATGTTAGCTCGTTATAAAACATCATTGCAAAGTATGCCTATTTTTTCAATCTCGACTTCAATAATATCACCCGTCTTCATAAAGAACTGAGGGTCTCTGCCAAATCCGACGCCTGCTGGCGTTCCAGTTGTTATAATATCCCCTGGATTAAAACGATACCATTTAGAATAGTAAGCGATGATTTCTTCAATGCTAAAAATCATATCACTCGTGCTCGTCGATTGCATAGTTTGGCCATTAAGACGTGTCTCTAATTGCAGACACTGTGGATCAGAAATTTCGTCCTTCAACACTATTACAGGCCCACACGGAGTAAAGCCCGGTAACTGTTTTCCATTAATGTTACGTTCCCAGGCATGCACCGCCTCAAAGGTTTCTTTGGAAGAGAAAACTTCAGCAACCCAGTCACGAGCGGATATATCATTCGCAATGGTATAGCCGGCTACGTAATCCATTGCCTGATGAGTTTCAACGTTATGGCATGTTTTGCCTATGACAACGCATAATTCGCCCTCGTAATCAATCATATCTGAACACTGTTTAGGTTTAGTTAGAGGCATGCCAGAGCCTAGGAGGGTATCTCGAGACTTAATAAATGCGGCAGGGTTTTTTGGTGTCGGGGTTCCATCCATTTCCTCCAAATGTTTCCAATAATTGAGCCCAATTGACAGAATTAGTTTTGGGTTGGGTATTGGAGGTAATAACATTGCTGTTTCTAATGGGATATTAGAATTTGATTCCCCAAAAGCGATGAGTTTTTGTCTGATCGTGGCCATCGCGGGCTCACCTGTCTCTAATATCTCGCGCATTGTTTGAGGTATGTCTGCAAAGTTCGATAAATTAAAAATTTCATTGTTATCTGTAATTACCCCAACGCTCTCAACAAAATCATCTTGGAATGTAACTAATTTCATATAACACCTCTGACTAATTTACTATTTTTTTAATAAAATGGCGGTGGAACAAGTTTGCTACGAAACTATTTTCTAGAGATTATAATTATTATCCCAATTTACCAGCGAAAATATAAGAAATATTTCCAGATTTTTACAGCATTGGTGAGCTATTAACTCTAAACCCATAAACGGCCTCAATAATCCGGCGATTTGACAAACAAATTAACGGGTAATTTTATATTTAGATTGAGCTCTTTAAATTATTAAGAGTTGCATTTGGTTTAACAAATAAGGAGGCATCTGTTAACCAACATGTCCGATGGCGCATTCATGAAATTACTTTTTTTGTTGGGTAGGCAATTACATTATTATACTCTTTAATAATGTAATTAAGTTATATAATTAAAGGATGTTTCATGAATAACGTAGATCGTGTAATCATTGCCGGAGCCGGGCCTGTCGGCTGCGCATCGGCTCTTTACCTTGCCCAGAATGACATTCCAGTAACTCTCATAGAATCCTGTGATTCGCTCCCAGAGGACCTTCGAGCGTCAACTTTTCATTCGCCGACGTTGGAAATGCTGGATGACTTGGGGGTGGTCGACAAAGTAATTGAACAGGGTCTGGTTTGTCCAATCTGGCAGCAACGTGATACTCGGGATGATTGGTCGGTAAACTGGGATCTCAGCGTTCTTAAAGAGGATACAAATCACCCTTACCGAATCCAATGTGAGCAGTTTAAACTGACACGTATAATTGTTGCCGAACTCGAAAAAATGGAAAACGCTGAGGTCTTATTCAACGTCAAAGGCGTTGGCGCTGATCAAGACGAACATGGCGTAACGTTAAAGGTAAACACCGTCGATGGGCATGAAGAATTGAAAGGTCGCTATCTAATCGCATCAGACGGTGCCTCAAGCACCATTCGAGTATCACAGGATATAAAATTTCCTGGCCTGACCTTTCCTGAACTTTGGCTTACCGTAAGTTCCAAATTTGAGTTCGAAGATCACTTTGAAAATCTAGCACCAGTCGCGTACTTCGCTATGGAGAATTTTTGGTTCCTGTTGTTGCGAGTACCAGGTTTGTGGCGAGTGTTGATGCCATCAAATCAAGGGCAGACCGCGGAGATGCTTGTGCAAGAAGACTCTGTTCAGGAACTAATGCATCGAGTTGTTCCAATTGAAGGAAATTTTAAGATCGTTCATCGAACTGCATATCCAGTTCATCAAAGAGTTGCTGAAAGTTATCGATCTGGACGAGTTTTCCTAGTCGGGGATGCCGCCCATATAAACAATCCACTTGGTGGCATGGGTATGAATGGCGGTGTTCACGACGGAATTAATCTGTCTAAGAAAATAGTTAGTGTGTGGAGAGGTGATGCTGAAGAAAGTTTATTGGATTTGTATGAGAAAGAACGGCTCCCTGTTGCAACAGAATACGTTCAAAAAACCACTTTGCGCAATAAAGCCATGCTGGAACAGAACGACCCAGTTGTACGAAAGGCGCGGCAAAAAGAATTAAGTGCAATTGCTTCTAATCCAATGAAAGCGCGGGAGTATTTATTAGAATCGTCCATGATAGCTTCTTTAAAAAATTAAAATTGCGTAATAGAGGCTGTATCCACGCTTCAGCCGATACCAAACTTTTCGATAGTCCAAGTCGGAATATGCTACGGCTTTTCTAATAGATGGGAATTTAAGGTTTCCTGAATGTGAACAACCATTACGATTAACGCAGAACATGATGCACTCCTGTGTTACAATATGTGACACGAAGGTCTGCGTAATAGTTTTGTGTTAGGCTAAACTATTGAAATTATAGGGTATTTAAGTGGTACCTGAGAAAATGGAGGAGAGAGGGGGATTCGAACCCCCGAGACGTTTGCACGCCTGCTGGTTTTCGAAACCAGTCCATTCGACCACTCTGGCACCTCTCCTTATCAAAAATCATAATAATTTTACCTATTATAAGCTAGTAAGCGTAGAATCAACTGTATCAATAAGCAACCATAGTATTATTGAGAAATGCTGTTAGTCATACTATTTAAAAATGAGCTAATGGAATTTTTGGCAAGATCGTAGGAAACGAAATGGTCTGAGAATATTTTTTTAAATAAAACCAACGATTTAATTGATGATTTCAATGCTCATCAGTATTCTTAATTGTGTTGAGCAGTCATACTACTCTTGCCGAACATATTAGTTTGCTCTAACTTAAATACTTTAGACTTAAAGTAAAAATATCATTTCGAAAATTTGTAAATTTAATATTTGAGAATAATGAAATTTGAAAAAAAAAATAATAATTTAAAGAGTGATTTTGAAACTGGGCTTAATGAGGATGAGCAATTAGATCTCCGAATTTGGATACGTTTGCTGACTTGCACCCATTTGATAGAAAAAAGAGTTCGCAAGAATCTTAGGGATAGTTTTAATACAACTTTGCCTCGTTTTGATGCCTTAGTTCAAATAAATAGGACCCCGGATGGACAGCCGATGAGAGAATTGTCTAATCGCATGATGGTAACCAATGGAAATATTACTCCTTTGGTAGACCGCCTAGTAAACGAAGATTTAATTAAGAGGGATCCATCTTCGGAAGATCGTAGAGTTCAACATGTCAGCCTTACTCAGAATGGTAAAGAAGCGCTAGAAGAGATGATACCTGCCCATAGTTCTTGGGTAAACAATCTAATGAGCAATATGAGACGTGATCAGGCCAGTGACTTACTTAATTTGTTGGGAGATCTTAAGGAGTCCATTCTGGCTGCTGAAAACATTGATGATAAAACTGAAAATAAAGGTAAAAATAATGATAAATAAAAACCCCGGCGGTGTACCAACAGCTCATATTGATACTTTTGCATGCGATAACATGCCTCCAGTTGAATCTCTTCCTATCTGTGACTACTCTAACACACCAGAATTATCCAATTATCCAAACTATTTGAACGTGGCAACTGAAATTCTTGATGATGCAATTGATAAAGGCTTTGGTGACAAAAGAGCTGTTGCTCTTGGGGATGTTGCATGGACCTATCGCGAGTTATTAGATAAATCAAATCGTATCGCCGAGGTCTTGACTGAAGATTGTGGTTTAGTAAGCGGAAACAGAGTTTTATTAAGAGCTCCAAATACACCTATGCTAGTTGCGGCTTGGTTCGGCGTGATAAAAGCTGGTGGAATTTGCGTAACTACCATGCCCTTACTAAAGGCTAGGGAGCTTCAAGCACCTATTGAACGAGCAAAAGTCTCAATAGCACTTTGTGACCAGGACCTCGCAGAAGAAATGAAAATTGCTGTAGATTCATCAAGTACAATAAAACACCTCCTATATTTTTCTCGCGTTGGGTCGTTAGATAGCGAATCAACACTTGAATTAGCATGTAAGGAAAAAACAGGTAAATTTGATAATGTGAAGACTGCTGCTGATGATATTGCTATTATTGCATTTACGTCAGGAACTACGGGTCAGCCAAAAGGAGCAATGCATTTCCATCGTGACATAATGGCGACAACAGATACGTGCGGATTGTCTATTACTAAGGTTACGCCCAGCGATATTATTACTGGAACACCCCCATTGGCTTTTACATTTGGACTTGGGGGACTAATGATTTTTCCACTTAGATTTGGTGCTTCAATACAATTCCTAGAAAGCCCCTACCCAGAGCATATTCTCTCAACTATTGAAAAGTATAGAGTTACACAAATTTATACAGCTCCAACAGCTTATCGAGCCATGTTGGATTTGGTTCAGGATTATGATATTTCATCTCTTTGGCAAGGCGTATCGGCTGGTGAAACGTTGCCTAAATCAACATGGGAGTCTTTTTATGAGGCTACAGGTGTTCGGCTTATTGACGGATTAGGTTCAACAGAGATGTTTCATATTTTTATTTCAAAACCACCAGAGGAAATGCGGCCAGGTTATACTGGTTCTGCATTACCGGGATACCGGGCTTGTATTTTTGATGACAAAGGAAACGAAGTAGGGCCAGGGGTACCTGGTTTTTTGGCGGTTCAAGGGCCAACAGGTTGTAAATATATTGACGACCCTGAACGTCAGAAAAATTACGTAATAAATGGGTGGAATTATCCTGGAGACATATATGAAATGTCAATAGATGGATACCTAAAGTATGTGGCTCGGGCTGATGATATGATCGTTTCTTCGGGATATAATATTTCTGGGCCAGAGGTGGAGGCTATTTTATTGGAGCATGAGTTAGTAAGTGAGTGCGCAGTAATAGCATCCCCGGATCCAGACAGAGGCAATATTGTCAAAGCTTTTATTGTTCTGCGAGGTAAAGCGCAGTCAAACAATGAACTGGTTGCTGAATTGCAAGAATTTGTAAAAGCGTCAATTGCTCCCTATAAATATCCGCGAGCTATTGAATTTGTAAAGGAATTGCCAAAAACGCAGACTGGAAAGTTGCAACGATATAGATTACGCCAACTTGAGGTAAAAGACAGTAGTTAGAATTATTAAGAAACAAGGAATGTTGGCATTGACAATTGAGCATTGGCCCGTTAATTTCCGCCAGCTCTGGGAAAATTTATTTACTTTCCATTTAAATCGCGGTCTTTTAAAAAAAGTGAAATGAAGAATTATGTACGCAGTTATAAAAACCGGTGGTAAACAATACAAGGTCTCTCCAGGGGACGTGATTATTGTTGAAAAATTACTTGGTGATACCGGCGCCAAAATTAAATTAGATCAAGTTTTGATGGTTGGCGAGGGAGATAATAAATTAGAAGTTGGCACTCCAATGGTTGGGTCGGCTGTAGTTAATTGCGAGGTTATGGACCAGTCTCGTGCGGACAAGGTTATCGTTTTTAAGAAAAAACGTAGACAGGGTTATAAAAGAAAACATGGTCACCGTCAGGATCAAACAGTTCTGCGCGTTTTAGATATTAACGGCAAAGGTGCAGTGAAATCTCCGGTAGCGAAGAAAGCGTCGCAAAAAAAGGCTGCAGATTCCTCAGAGAGTTCGGGAGCAAAAGCGGCTCCGGCCAAGGCAAAGGCGGCTCCGGCTAAGGCAAAGGCGGCTCCGGCCAAGGCAAAGGCGGCTCCGGCCAAGGCAAAGGCGGCTCCGGCCAAGGCAAAGGCGGCTCCGGCCAAGGCAAAAGCAAAAGTAACAACACCGAAGTCGGATAATACAAACGATTCAAATAAAGAAAAATAAGGATATACTGATATGGCACATAAAAAAGCTGGTGGTTCATCCCGTAACGGTCGGGATTCAGCTGGTCGGCGGCTCGGAGTAAAAAAATTTGGTGGTCAGCCTGTTTTAGCTGGTAACATTATAATAAGGCAGCGTGGTACCAAATGGCATCCAGGTGAAAATGTTGGGATTGGTAAAGATCACACAATTTATGCATTGATTGAAGGTAAAGTTAAATTTCGAAAAACGGGCCGTGGTAGAACGTTTGTGGGAGTTGAAACTCTGGCTTAGAAGAAAATTTGTTGCTGTATTAATTATAAGGGGAATGGTTGTTCGTTCCCCTTTTTTATTTGTTTATGTTAATAAATTCAATATATGACTATAATCAATACTACTTAAAGAATTAAACCTTAGGATCCGGGTATGAAATTTCTGGATAGGCAGAAGATTTTTATAAAAAGTGGTGACGGTGGTGCTGGTTGCGTAGGTTTCCGTCGCGAAAAATACATTGAATTTGGCGGCCCAGATGGGGGCGATGGAGGGCGTGGTGGATCTGTTGTGATTGAGTGTGTTGAAAATCTGAATACGCTAATTGATTTTCGTTTTCAACAACATTTTAAAGGGCGACGTGGTGATCATGGACAAGGCCAAAACAAAAATGGTAAAGCATCAGATGATATAAATCTAAAAGTACCTATTGGAACTCAGGTTTTTGATGAAGATAATGAGTATCTAATAGCCGATATGACAAAAGCTGGACAATCTATCGTTCTAGCTCGAGGCGGGGATGGTGGAAGAGGTAACGCCCATTTTAAGACCTCTACTAATCAAGCTCCTCGGCAAGCTGAAGAAGGGTGGCCTGGAGAGGAGCGCTGGGTTTGGCTTCAGCTTAAGTTAATTGCGGATATCGGTTTAATAGGACTTCCAAATGCTGGGAAGTCAACGTTTTTATCAGCTGTTAGTAGAGCACGACCAAAAATAGCTTCCTACCCATTCACAACCTTGCATCCGAACCTTGGAGTTAGTTATATAGATGGTGAAGAGTTTGTTTTAGCGGATATTCCTGGTCTAATTGAGGGTGCTCATGATGGTGCGGGGCTTGGAGATCGCTTTCTAGGTCATGTTGAAAGATGTGGAGTACTACTCCATTTAATAGATGGAACTGAGGAAGATGTGGTTAAATCTTATAATATTATTCGTTCCGAACTTATATCATATGGAGAAAATCTGAATTCTAAAATTGAAATTATAGCGCTTAATAAAACCGATGCTTTGACGCCAACTTTAATTAAAGAAAAGACTTTAGCTCTTGAAAAGGCTATTGGAAACAAAATTACGGCGATTTCAGGAGTTTCTGGGAGTGGGGTTGAGGAAATACTGCGTAAACTTGCAAAATCTGTTAAAAGCTTCAGAGAAAAAGAAAAGTCAGAGGATAACTCAGTCGAAAAAGGTAAAACAGAAAATTCAGATATTCTAAATTTTGAGACAATTATAGATGAATAAAACTTCTATCGTTAGAAATATTTTTGATGCCAAAAGAATAGTTGTTAAGATAGGATCCAGTTTACTTGTTGATACTAATACTGGGCTTCTTCGTACAACTTGGCTTAGGGCTTTAGCTCAAGATATAAAGCGATTTCGTGATAGAGGCCAAGAGATTATAATCGTATCCTCCGGAGCAGTAGCATTGGGTAGAAATTACCTTGATATTCAGTCTCCAGAATTACGTTTAGAGGAAAAACAGGCTGCAGCAGCAGCTGGGATGGTTCGTTTAGCTCATGCTTATCAGGAGGCTTTTGAGAGTTATAGAATAACTATAGCTCAAATTTTGCTTACGCGAGATGATAGTGAAAACCGGCGACGCTACCTCAACGCAAGATCAACACTGATGACGTTATTAAAATTGGGATCTATACCTCTGATTAATGAGAATGATACAGTCGCTACGGAAGAAATTCGTTTTGGTGATAACGATAGATTGGCCGCGCGAGTTGGGGCTATGATTTCAGCAGATTTATTGATTTTACTGTCTGATATTGATGGTTTATATAGTTCCGATCCTAATAAAAACTCCAATGCCAAGCTGGTTCCTGAGGTCTCAGATATAACCATGGAGATTGAATCTATGGCTGGGGAAGCGCAGTCAAATTTAAGTTCAGGTGGTATGGTTACTAAAATTCTAGCTGCAAAAGAATGTCTGGCAGCTGGGTGCTCCATGCTCATCGCGAAGGGTTCCGAAGTGAATCCGTTACTTGCGATAGAGAACGAAGCCAAATGCACATGGTTTAGACCAAATGGCACACCGTATACGGCTCGAAAGAAGTGGATTGCTAGTACTCTCAAGCCTATCGGAAGTTTTGTTGTTGATATGGGTGCAATTGATGCTTTAAAAAAGGGTAAAAGTTTATTACCAGCTGGTGTTATATCTATCATTGGAGAATTCCAACGTGGTGATTCTATCGCCATAGAGACAACAGAAGGAATAGAAATAGGTCGCGGTTTGTCAGCCTATTCTTCCAATGATGCTCAACTCATTATGGGTCATAAATCAAGGGAGATTTATGAAATTTTAGGCTATCACGGACGAGATGAGCTTATCCACCGAGATGACTTGGTTTTAAATTAGGATATTTGAAGTGCAGATAAATATTAAGCGAATGATGAATAATATTGGGATTGCGGCGAAGAGAGCAGCTTTGGATCTTTCTAATGTATCATCTGAAATAAAAAATAAGGCGTTGGTATCAGCAGCGGGGAAAATTCGCGAAAATTCAGATCTAATAATGGAAAAGAATATAGTTGACCTGACGTCGGCTAAGCAAAGGCGATTACCTTCAGCAACGATAGACCGTTTAGAACTAACTGTTGAACGTATTCAATCTATGGCATCAGGAATCGAATCAGTAGCAGAGTTAGGTGATCCTGTAGGCAGAATTTTAAAGGAGTGGGAAAGGCCGAATGGCCTTTCAATGAGCAGAGTTAGTGTTCCACTCGGTGTGATTGGGGTAATATACGAGTCTAGACCAAATGTTACAGCTGATGCAGCTGCTTTATGTTTAAAATCTGGGAATGCTGCGATTTTGAGAGCAGGCTCTGAATGTTTTCATACTTCCTCTGAAATAATGAAAAGTATAAAAGCAGGTTTGCAGTCAGTAAATTTACCAGACACAGCAATACAGTTGGTGCCAACAATCGATCGTGCTGCTGTTGGAGAAATGTTGGTTATGAGTGATTATATTGACGTGTTAGTACCTAGAGGCGGTCGTTCGCTTGTTGAGAGGGTGCAATCCGAGGCAAAGGTCCCAATTTTTGCGCATTTAGAAGGAGTTTGCCACACATATGTAAACAGTAGTTCCAATCCAGATATGGCCAGTGATATAGTTTTAAACGCTAAAATGCGTCGACCTGGCATATGTGGCGCTACCGAAACCTTGCTCATCGATAGAGAGGCTATTAAAACGCATTTACCATCGATCATTGATGCTTTATTGGCAGCCGGATGCGAAATTCGGGGTGATGAATCTATTATAAACTATTCGGATAAAATATTGCCAGCTTCGGAGTCCGATTGGTCAACTGAATATCTAGATTCGATTTTGAGTATAAAGCAAGTTGAGGATCTGCGAGAAGCTATTGATCATGTTAATTGTTATGGAACTGAGCACACAGATGCAATTATTACCGAAGATCAGAAAATAGCTGAGAAATTTATGAACGAGGTAAAAAGTGCTATTGTAATCCACAACGCGTCTACTCAATTTGCTGATGGAGGTGAATTTGGTATGGGAGCAGAAATTGGTATTTCTACGGGAAGAATGCATGCTCGTGGCCCAGTAGGCGTTGATCAGTTAACAACTTTTAAATATAAGGTTAGAGGTAGTGGACAAATCCGTCCATAATCGCATGATTGCTTGCAATTATTATTTCTAATCATGCATTATGGTTAGTATTGAATTATATATAATTTTATTAGAAAGTAGATAAAATCTTTGTTTGAAGATATTTTATATATTAGACATTCTGTCTATAATAATTTTAACCGAATATAAAAATTTGCTTTTGGAGTAGTCTCTTTGAATGCCTTTGGAACTTCATTTTCTCAAAAGCGAATTGGAATTTTGGGTGGGTCTTTTAACCCAGCCCACAGGGGGCATTTGCACGTAAGTAGATATGCGCTAGATCGCCTTGGATTAGATGAAATCTGGTGGATGGTTTCTCCCCAAAATCCCTTAAAGTCGTCTGATGGAATGGCTGACTTAAGCGAGCGTATATCTTCTGCATACTTAATAGCAAAAGATAAACGTATTCGGATTACCGATATTGAAGTTAAACTAAGAACGACATATACAGCTGAAACACTTTACAAACTTAAAAGGGTATACCCAAAAGCACGTTTTGTGTGGTTAATGGGTGCTGATAATTTAATGCAGATCCCAATGTGGAAAGACTGGAAAAAAATTTTCAAGACAGTACCAATAGCGGTTTTTACTCGCCCAAATTTCTCCAAAAGAGCTTTGGATGGGATTGCAGCAAAAAGATTTGCTAGATATCGGATTAATCAGGCTCAAACTAGCCAGTTGTGTTTTATGAAAGCCCCAGCGTGGACATTTGTAAATATCAAACCTGATCCAATATCTGCTACAAGGGTTCGCACTGGGATAGGTGCTGTTAATATTTATTAGACATGGAAAAGATATAAATAGGAGAGTGATATTACACAAGATAAAGGATCTATTAAGACTCAATTCTCGAAATTAAATTACTCATCTGAGACTTTCAAAGATAAGCTTTTGAGATTAATTAGGAGATCTCTTGAAGACGATAAAGCTCAAGATATTATTGTTATAAACCTGAAGAAGAAAGCAAATTTTACTGATTATTTGGTAATAGCATCGGGTACTTCTCAGCGTCAGGTAGCATCCATGGCCCAACATCTTCGTGAAAAATTAAAAAATGTGGGTTTGGCAAACGTTCCAATCGAGGGAAGCAAGCAAAATGATTGGGTGCTAATTGATGGGGGAGATGTAGTAATTAATATTTTCAGACCAGAAATCAGAGAGTTCTATAATCTCGAAAAAATGTGGAATGGTGAATTAATTGATTCTGTCGAAAGTGGAGAAAATAATATTGAGCTGTCATGAATTTTAACATTATAGCGGTGGGTCGGATGAAGTCTGGACCACTAAAAACTATATGGGATGAATATCAAAAACGCCTCAAATGGAAAGTTACTATAAAAGAGGTAGTTGAAAAGAATAATTTCGATAAAAATGAAATGAGGAAGCGAGAAGCTACATTGTTGAGAGCCAATATCTCTCAAGGCTTTCCTTTAATTGCAATGGATCAGAGAGGGAAGAATTTCACCAGCGAAAACCTGTCTAATTGTATCGATGATTTTCGGACCAATGGTTATAACCAATTAAATTTTTTGATTGGAGGCTCTGATGGTTTGGATGAAACGATTCTCCAAAGTTGTCAGTTGTGCATTTCAATGGGTTTGATGACCTGGCCACATATGTTAGTTCGCATTATGTTGATTGAACAAATATACAGATCACAATGTATTCTAAATAATCATCCGTATCATAAATGATGCTAATTAGTGAATGATTTTAATCTTTTCAATTACCCCGGAATTCTGGTTCGGGCATGCCTTGGTAATTTACGTTCAGAGCGAAAATACTTCCCGCTAAAGGCTGCTCTTCCAATTGCCTTTTAGTAAATTGATATGAGTTGGATGTAATATAGATTGTAGTAAGGCCGTCACCTCCAAAAGCACACATTGTGGGTTTTGTTATTGGTAATTCAATAATTGTGTCAATCTTGCCTTTATCTGTATATCTGCGAACTTGCGATGCTCTGGGTATTGCTATCCAATAGCCCCCTAAAGTATCTATAGCGGCGCCATCTGGTACACCCTCATTTTCATCAAACTCGATAAAAACGCGGCGGTTAGAAATATTTGCTGTATGAATGTCATAATCAAAAGCCCATACTATGGGAATTCGTGTATCGGCTAAATACATAACCTTATCATCCGGGCTCCAAGCAATTCCGTTACTAAGAATTAGGCCGCCATATTTCTTTGTGCAGTTATAGTCGTTATCTAAACAATAAAGTGATGCATTTTTTTGCAAGCCTTTTTGCACCATTGTTCCCGCCCAGAAACGGCCTGCGCGATCACATTTCCCATCGTTGAACCGATTATTCGGTATATTATTTTCAGGATCAGTAATTAGAGATAGTTTATTGCTTTGGGGATTATATTTATGAAATCCATTTTCAGTAGCAACGATAAACCCATCGTTACTATCTATCGCTAGGCAAGAAATTCTCTGATTAGTTTTGGTTGCTTTATTTTCTCGGGTAATTGGATTGAAGCGATTAAAAGAATAGCCTTCTATATCTACCCAGAATAGACACTTATCTTTTCTACTCCAAACTGGAGATTCACCAAGCAGGGACCTGTAGTTTAAAACGCATTCAACCTCGGACTTGCGAATTAAATTCACCACTTCTTCGAGGCCCCCCTAAGACTTTTAGTTTATCTTTACTTAAATTATTATTTTTTATTTAATTCTGGATAGTATCTAAAAACACCCATAGTATTGAACGGTATTCGCCTATTTGAATTTAGATACGCATTTATGGCGGGAATATCCCTTATTTTATTTCTAACATTTATAACCCGAGGAAACTTGCTCTCTAATTTGGTGATGGCATAAGGAAATGCATATCTAAGTCCTTCAATAATTTGAAAGAGTGAGAGGTCAGTATAAGATAATTGACTGCCGACTAACCAATCGCTTATTTTTTTATTATTTATTAGAATCGTCTCAAAATACTTTAGATATTTGGGGATGCGGTTTTCTATAAAATTTATAGTTCTTTTTTTTGATTCCTCAATCTGATCCTCATAATAAAGTGAATTTGATATCGGGTGGTGGGTATCGTGCACCTCCATTAAGAAATCAGTTACCGTCAATTGAATTTGGTGCGCAAATAACCTCTCATCTTCATTATCACTTACTAAGTTAAGTTTTGGAGCTAGGTAATACAGTATCAGAGCTGCCTGAGCAATTACAGTACTACCATCAATTAGAAAGGGAGGTGCAAAAGGTAAATTGACGCCATTATTATTATTTAAGAACTCTGTGATTAAAGTTCTCGCACTGTCCGGATCCGAGATGTTTCTCGCGACATCTTCATATTTAGACTTTGAATATTCTAAAGCTAAACGAACAACCTCTCCGCGGCCCTGAATATGGGGCCAATAGTATAATTTATAGGTCATTAGGCTAAATTCGATAGATCTGCTAATACTTGCTCAGGATGCTTTGCTACATCAACTTGACTGTACGATTTACTAATTAGTCCATCGGGCCCGATTAGAACAGACACTCTATTTGATCTCCCAGTGTCAGATGTTACTATACCAAATGCATTAGATGCCTTATGATCAGAATCGCTCAAAAGGTCGAAAGGATAATTAGCCTTATCTTTGAAAGCTTTATTGTCAGCGTTCGTATCAAAGCTAACACCAACTATAGAGCAGTTTTTGTCTGTAAATTCTTGGATTCTATCACGGAACCCATTACCTTCGATTGTTCAGCCAGGTGTGTCAGCTCTAGGATACCACCACATTAAAACGAATTTATTTGAAAAATCAGAAAGTTCTACAGAGTCTCCATCTTGATTCGTAAACGAAAATGAAGGAGCTTTTTCTCCGACAGCGATCATATTTTTATTCCTTTTTTCAATTTTGCCAATTATGAAGCTAATAAAACGTGTAAACACTATTCAATCTCAATTTAGTCTTCTTTGTGGGGATGTAAAGTATCAGTATATAAAAATAATGATTTAATTTCAAATACGTTGTATCAGATAAGAGATAACCATCATTACTTAAAGTTCTATCATAGAAGTTAGAACTATACTTGTTTATCAATTATAATGTTAGCCTATATGAAGCTTGATAGAGTGAAGAATAAGGGGCCTAAGTCATTTTAGGCCCCTTATTTTAATACGTTAATACTTCTAGGAGCATTTTGCTGAAGGATGGCTATCAATCATACGCACATCACTATCTATAATTTCCATGATATAAGTAGGTAATTGAGCATCGCCGTTTTTATTAAAGCAAACATCACCAGTAACGCCACTGAATTTAAACGTTTTTAAAGTATCACGTATTGCCGTTCTCTCAGTTTTTAATTTACTTGCTTCTCCCGTAACACCAGCTTTTTCCATAACCTGCTTTAATAGATAGACTATGTCGTAGGCTGAAGCATCAACATGGTGGGGGTTCGCTTTTACGATGCCTCTTTTCTTATTGATAGCATTAAATTTTGCGGTAAAACTTTTTGATCGAGCATCCCTATCTTTCCAGAACCACGATGCATAAAGAGTTCCATCGCCGTCTTTTCCTAACTTGCCAGCAAGATCCGGGTCTGCTGAAATACCAGAGCCAATTATGCGTCCTTTATAACCTTGTCGGCGCAATTCCTTTACAGCTTTAACTGTAGCTTCAACAATTCCAGCAACACCCACATTCTGAGGAGGGTTTTGCATTATCTTTGAGATCTGGGGAGCAATATCAAATGCTGCTGTTGGAAAACTGACAGCCTCACCGATAAGTTTTACTTTCTGTATACCAAAAATTTTAGGCATAACGACGGTGCCAACAATTTTTGATATAAATTCATCACTCACGTAAACAATTCTTGCGGTATCATGTTTAATGTTTTTACGCTTCATGCTGCTTACTAATCTCATGAATTGAGGCCATTCGCCGAGGGTTAGGCGATAAGCGTATGAAAATTTATCAGCTAACTTTGGACCAGATGATGCGTTTGGAATTTGCACGATACCTAGACGTTCGCCGGCTGGAAAAGAAACTCGAGCTTCGCCTGATGAAAAAGGTCCTATTACAGCAAGAGCTTTATCGTCTTGGGCAAAACGTTTTACTGCTAGTTGTGCTTGTTTTGGATCTCCCCCAGTGTCGAATTTTACCAGCCTAATTTTCATTCCATTTATTCCACCCGATGAGTTAATTTCTTCAACAGCAATATCAATAGCCGTTTCAGAAGTTCGAGCAGTGGTTGAATAAGGACCAGTTTTTGCCATTGAAGCCCCAAGAATAATTTCACCAGCATGTGATGAGAATGTTAGCGCAGAGAGCGCTAAGCCTGCTATAAAAGTTGAATAAAATAACTTCATAAGAATACTTCCCTTTTTTGTTTAAGTTTATTGTAATTTTTTAATAATAGTCAGTGTTGATAATTAAGTTTAATTTAGTTACCTCCCAGGTAAGCTTTAGCTAATTTTTTATCAGCTAGTAAATCGGCAGGTGTGCCTGACGCCACTATATTCCCTAGCTCTAGAACATAGCCTCGATCAGCATATTGTAACGCCATGTGAGTATTTTGTTCAACCAAAAGAATGCTCAATCCTTCAGTATTAAT
>JADHRD010000118.1 GCA_016777585.1 Rhodospirillales bacterium
CAGGTCAGCACCAGGAAATGTCACAAGAAGCTCTAAAAATTATTCTTGATTGCTGGAAACCCGGAGGTCCAGATGACTTTAATGGGAAATACTGGTCCGTAAAAAAACCTAAATATAGTAAAAATTATACTTGGCACCTCGAACCCTTTAAACCTGTAGAACCAAGGATTGGGTTTGCTGGCTTCATGCCTGATTCATCTTCACTTAAAATAGCTGGTAAAGAAGGTTATATTCCTCTCAGCTTTAATGTGTCTCCAGAAAATGTTGCCATTCACTGGCCGGTTATAAGTGATGCGGCAAAATCAGGAGGAAGAGTCGCCAATCGAGAACAATGGCGTCATATTCGCGAAATTTACGTTGCTGATACTAATAAGGAAGCCCGTGATGCTGTATTGAATGGATTTGCATCTGAATTCTGGGATTCGTATTTTAAAGTAATAATTGAGAGATTAAAAATAAACCATTTATTCCGAAAGCCAAACGATTCTCAAGACACTGAGATTGATGCAAAGTACCTAGTTGATACGGGAACATGGTTTGTTGGAGACCCGGATACTGTGGTTACCCAAATAGTAGATCAATATCACTCGACTGGTGGTTTCGGCGTTTTACTTCAGATGGGCTTTGATTATTCTGATCCAGGAGCAAAAGAGGGGTGGATGCGTTCCATGGAACTTTTATCGAAAGAAGTTATGCCAAGAGTGAATTCTCTATTAAAGGTGTAAATTAAAACCATAAGAAGAAATGGCCATAAATGGAAAGTAATAAATTTGATTTTATAATTATAGGGGCTGGAAGTGCTGGGTGTGTAATAGCAAACCGACTAACAGCTTCTGGTAAATTCCGAGTGCTCTTGCTTGAGGCCGGTCCTAGTGACTCAAGTCCCTGGATTCATATGCCAATCGGTTATGGTAGAAATTTTTCAAACCCTAAAGTTAATTGGCTATATTCATCTGAACCCGGAATAGATTGGGTAAAACGTCCTATCAAACAACCAAGAGGAAAAGTACTAGGTGGTTCAAGCTCAATAAATGGATTGGTTTATATGAGGGGTCAGAAAGAAGATTATGATCACTGGCGCCAACTTGGTAACGATGGTTGGGGCTATGAACAAGTATTAGATTATTTTAAGAAATCAGAACATCAAGAGAGAGGTGAAGATCCTTTTCACGGCATCGGTGGCCCATTAAACGTTTCAGACCCGAGAGAGACCCACCCTTTAGCAGATTCATATATCCAAGCAGCGGTAGATGCTGGATACAAAAGAAATTATGACTTCAATGGCGTTGAACAAGAAGGTTTCGGATATCAGCAATGGACAACAAAAAATGGCCTTAGATGCAGTGCCGCGGTAGCTTTTTTAAAACCTGCACGAAAGAGAAAAAATTTACTAATAAAATCAGAGGCACATACCAATAAGATAATTTTTAGCGGTAATCGCGCGGTCGGGGTAGAATTTGAACGAAAAGGAAAAGTTTGTTTAGCAGAGGCAAAACACGAAGTTATTATATCCACAGGTGCGTATAACACCCCTCAACTCCTTCAATTATCCGGCATTGGACCTGCCGACCTTCTTAATAAAATGCATATTCCATTAGTCGCTGATAGACAAAATGTTGGAAAGAACCTACAGGATCACTTCAATGCTCCATTAATGTTTGAATTAAATCAGAACTTTACTCTAAATGACGTTTTAAATCGTTGGGATAAGAAGATTTTACATGGGTTAAAATATTTATTTCAAAGACGAGGGTTTTTAAGCACAGGTGTTGCCTACGCTGGTGGCTATTTGAATGTACACCCAAATTCATCGTCACCCGATATTCAAAACCTTCTCATGTTATTTACTTCTGAACTCATTGGCGGACCAGTAGATCCTTTCCCAGGATGTGCATCAGTCGTCGCTCTATTGAGACCCGAGAGCAGAGGTGAAGTAAATATCTCATCAAATGACCCTAAAATACATCCCAAAATTATCTATAATTTTTTATCGGCTAATAAAGATAGGGAAACATTAATATTAGGCGTCAGAAGAATCAGGGAAATTATGAGTCAGAATGCTATAGCAAAATATATTATAAGAGAATTTCGTCCTGGATCAAAGCGTGATAGTGATGAAGATATTTTAGAGTTTCTCGAAAATAGTGGTAGAACAAGTTACCACCCAGTCGGAACGTGCAGAATGGGCCCAGATGATGAAGCTGTTGTCGACCCAAGATTACGTGTAAATGGCGTCAATGCGCTGCGAGTTGCCGATGCGTCAATTATGCCGACATTAGTATCTGGCAATACAAATGCTCCAGTAATTATGATTGGGGAGAAAGCATCTGATATGATATTATCTGATGTAAAATAATGCTTTATTTTGAGAGCCTCGAACTGCATTTTACTTTAATTGACTGGGCAAGTCTAATTGCTATAACCGCTTTAGGTGGTTTTATGCGAGGCTTTGCTGGATTTGGCACTACCTTAGTGATGGTCCCAATATTTATTTTGTTTATGCCGCCAGTTGAAGCGGTCTTAATAGGACTCACAATTGACGTCATTGCTATGGTACCAATGTTCCCAAGTGCTGCCAAAGATTCAGACTGGAAACGAATTATGCCAATATTTATAGGGAGCGTTGCAGCTACACCGATTGGAGTTTATATACTTTACGTTATGTCTGATGACGCAATGCGTATAATCATTGCCTTATTATTAATTGGATCCGCCTTACTAATGTTATCTGGATGGAGTTACAGAGGAAAACAAAATTCATCACTTTCATTCGGTGTTGGTTTGTTATCCGGAACCAGCGGAACTGCTGCCGGTATTGGAGGCCCTCCGATTGCTGTTTATATGTTAGCTCTAGGATTATCCGCTGATAAAACCCGCTCTACATTGAATACCACATCTTTTATTAAAGAAAGTATTTCTGCACTTTCGATCGTATGTATAACGACACTAGAAATACGATTATTAATTATTATTCTTATGCTTCTTCCGTTCATGTTAACTTTTGCATGGATTGGTTCACATTTTTTTAGAAAAACCAATGAGACATCATTTAAGAAATTTATATTGCGTTTTCTTTTAATTATTGGCGTTGCAATCTTTACTAAAACTATTTTTTTTAATTAAAAATTTGGATTGTAAATAATAAAGGACTTAGACATATTCTCTGATGTGGCAAAATTCTTATGAAGGAAAAAATATGTTCTCAAGTGTTATAGAAATGGAATTTAAAACTGGTATGATAAAAAATGCTATAGAAATTGCTGAAAAAATGCGCCCAGAATTTTCTGACCTCGGTTGCAACCAATTTGTGATGATAAATAAAGGAAATGATAAAGCAATCGTATTAGCAATTTATGAGTCTGAAGAAAAGCAACAAGCAGCTTTGCCAAAGGCGCAAGAGCTTCTTGGAAGACTAAAAGATATTTATGCCTCTATGCCAGAACGCCAAGGTGGAAACGTGATAATTAATGAAGTTTATTAATTATGTGGCTAGTAATTATATAATCATTAAAAGTTGCCATTAATCAAAAACATTAAGGTTAATGGCAACTATCTTCTTATAGAAGCCAGGAATACTGAAATGAACCAAAAACTATTTTTTACAACTAATATATTAATTCTTACTACAATAGCTTTCGTCTCTATTATCTCTGATATCGGGGCAAAAAATTATACCTATAAGCAAGTTAATGCTTCGGATCCTTGGGCAAGAGCCACTTCAAAATTAGCTAAGACTGGCGCAGTTTACATTAAAAATATACACAATAAAGGGAAGAATGCAGTTAAAATTACTGGATTTAGTGCAAACATAGCTAAGAAAGTTCAACTACATAACACTGTGGTGAAGAATGAGGTTGCAAAAATGCAGCACATAGAGTTTCTTGAGATTGGACCTAATAAATCAGTTCAATTTAATCCTGGGGGGCTTCACATTATGCTGATGGGGCTCAAAAGACCTTTAGAAAAAAATAGTCACTTCCCATTAATAATAAAATTTGAAAAATTAGGTAATCTAGAAATTATGGTCGATATTAAGAATATTGGCTGGAGTCAAAAGAAACCTTCAAACTATAAACATGTGCACCACTAAATTCCATGGACCCATTTTTGAGGGCAAATGGACTTGGAAGAATTTTAATTTACATTAAAACCGCATAATGCTAACAGAGATGGCATGCTTAGAGCTACTCGGCCAAAAAATGGTAATGCCGCCACAAATACGAGAAAAACTAACCCTGAAAAAAAAAGAATGTATTTTAGTTCTTTATCCATTCACACACGATATATTATATGAAAAAAATAATCTATAGTATTCTAATTATATTAGTTTTCTCCGCACTTTCATTTGGAGTTTTTTTTATCTCAGATCATTATGCACAGAAATGGCAGTCAAATAAGCTGTTTAAAGCAAAATTATATGATGTTAATGGTAAAACATGGAGTATTAAATCATTAAAAGATAAACTTGGGATCATTTACTTTGGGTATACTTTCTGTCCTGATGCCTGTCCCACAGCACTAAATAATCTTACAATTGCTCTTGAAAAGATCGATAGTAAGAAACTTCAATTTGAACCAATATTTATTTCTGTCGATCCAAATCGAGACAAACCAAAAATAATCAAAGACTATCTATCCAGCTTTGACACTATAATTTTAGGTTTAACGGGTACAGATCGAGATCTTAAATCATTTACATTTAATATAGGTGCAACTTATTCTCTCTCGCGAGAAGACCCTGAAGACGAAAACTACCTTGTTAATCATACTGTTGGATTTTTTATGATTACTTCTAAAGGTGCTAGTCTTCCAATACCGTATAGAAATAATCCTGAAGACCTAGCTAGGGCAATAGAACAAATAAAGTCGATTCAAATGAGTAACAGTAAATTTAAAAAAATCTCTAGTATTTTTTAAATAGATTTTTGATAAAGATAAGTGGTTTCGTCTTATCAAATAATCGAGAATGGAACATAATTTAGAATGCAAAATAATCAACAAATAGAAGATAGTGAGAAAATTTATGAACTCGAAAGTACTGGCAACTATAGGGTTCTCAAGAAGTTACAGCCGCCAAAAAACTATAATCATCCAGATGAAACTGATACAAAATTAGCAATCTATTTGGATTTAGAAACGACCGGACTAGATTATAAAGAAAATGAAATAATTGAAATTGGCTTAATTCCTTTCGAATACTCTGTTGATGGGCGTATTTTCAAGGTCCATGATGCTTTTAATCAATTTCAGGAACCCTCAGAGCCAATTCCAGATGAAATTACCAAAATTACCGGCATTACAAATAATATGGTAAGCGGACATAAAATCGATAAAGAATCAGTTATAGAAATCATAAAACCTGCTTCAATTATAATAGCCCATAATGCTAACTTTGATCGAAAATTTGCTGAGAAATACCTAAATATATTTATCGATAAACCCTGGGCTTGTTCAATGATGCAAATAGGGTGGGCAGAAGAGGGATTTGATAGCCTAAAACTTGAATATTTAGGGATGAAAAGTGGATTTTTCTATGAAGCCCATAGAGCATCAAATGATTGTTATGCTGGAATTGAACTACTTAGCCTCGAACTTCCAAAATCTAAGAGATTAGCGTTAAATATTCTGCTAGAAACCGCACGCCAAAGCACTTTCCGGATCTGGGCAGAGGGCGCCCCTTTTGATTTAAAGGACTTATTAAAACAACGTGGTTATAGATGGAATGATGGGAATGATGGTCAACCAAAGTCTTGGTATAAGGATGTTACTGAAGAAACTGTAGATAGAGAATTGTTATACCTAAGATCAGAAATATTTCAAAAAGATATTGATATTCCAAAAGTAAAGTTCGATGCTTTCGATCGTTTTTCTAATAGAATTTAATTTATTATCATAAACTATAGAAAATACATTATGAAAGTATTTAAGTTATGGTAGTCCAATCATTATCCACCCCTCTAGTAAATAGTTTCCCAGATTCTAGATCAAATAAGCAACCATGTAATTCTAAATCACCAGCCTCGCATTTCTTTTTAAGCCATGGAAAAGTAAGTAAATTTTCCAATGAGATTTCAATCGCTCTTCGCTCAACATAACGATATTTATCATCACCCTCGAGATTAGTATCTAATGCCTTCTGTGCAATGGATACCCAACTATCAATAAACTCCCTCTTTACTTCATTCTCAGATCTATCACAGAGACGTTTTATTCCGCCACAATGTGAATGTCCTAGTACGATAATATTACGTACCCCAAGATCTCTGACCGCAAATTCAATACACGCATTTGTTCCGTGATGAATACTATTTTTATCATAGGGTGGAACTAAATTAGCGACATTGCGTACCATAAAGATTTCACCAGGATCAGCTTGCGACATTGTTGAGGGACTAACACGACTATCAGAACAGGCTATGATCATGGTCTCAGGACTTTGTCCATTCTTAACCAAATTCTTATAAAATTCTGGCCTCTCCAAATAATAGTCCTGACGGAAT
>JADHRD010000024.1 GCA_016777585.1 Rhodospirillales bacterium
GATTACGAAAACCCTCCTTATTCATTACTTCTGCAAGGTCTTCATATCGTGTCTGGTGATGATTATGATTAAGTCCATAGTCTTTCTTCCCTAGACCAGATGAAATCAATATTTCAACTAATCCAGAGAAAATCTTTATGTCTTGTGTTTGTTTGATTGCATTCATTTTATCGTTCTCCCAAACTTATTTAGACAAACGCATACCTTAAGAAATGCATTTAATTAAATAAAAGTAATGTTTTCTCGAATTCGGTATATCTCAGATCGATAAATGGTAATAAATGTCAGAAAACAGCGGTTTATATACCTCTATAATGCATTTTAAGAGGTATACAGACGCATCTCAGTGTTCAGATATCACTTCCTACCAGAGAGGTAATTAAACCCTCTTAGCGATCAAATCTGGATAGAATGGATATTAGGTGGATTGGATAGTTGGTTCCTCATTATCCTTTTGAGGTTCACATCTGGTGTCCATAGAAATAATTGGTAGAGAGAACTTAAATGTCTTGGCAGATTTCTCACAAGTCTCTTTATTCTCTTGAGGGATTCTGAGTTCAAAGGTTTTCTTTTCCTCACCAATTACAGGACTTCCCATTGTGATTAGAACTACTAACATGAACTTCATTGGTATGACTCTCCTTCCCTCAACCAGACTAGTTTCATCTTACCATATTCAATTTCAGATTCCTCTTCTTTTACTTTTAATCTCTCCAATCGTTCTTTGTTTCTTTTGAGAACAGAGTGAACATTATTACTCCCCCACTCGTTTCCTCGAATGGTTTTTATTCCGTGATCATTGAGATGTTTTGCAATTCTTCGATAACCCAGACCTTCATCATGCAGAGTTTTAATTTGGTCGTGAATCTCTTGTTGGGATTCTGACCAAACATGAGTATTTCGGTCAAAAACTAAGTTATTTGTGGAAAAATACACCGAAAAACAGAGATATTGCGAATAATCGTCAGAAAAATAATCACTGTTCCGAACTACTCTACGGTAACTGATTTTGCTAAATTACGAGGCTGGTCAACATCGGTATTTTTTGCAACAGCTGCATGATATGCTATTAATTGCACAGGGATTGAATAAAGTATTGGCGTAACAAATGGGTCAACGTCGGGTAGAGCAATAGTGTGGGCAGCCATAGCTCCCAATTTTTTATGTCCTGAAAAATCTGTCAAAAAGAAAACACTCCCACCACGTGCAATAACTTCTTGCATATTAGAAGCTGTTTTGTCGATTAAGGCATCTGAGGGTGCTATCACGATTACAGGAACTCCATTATCCACAAGGGCTATTGGTCCATGCTTCATCTCTCCAGCAGCGTAACCTTCTGCATGAATATAGGAAATTTCTTTTAATTTAAGTGCGCCTTCCATAGCGATGGGATAACTTGTTCCCCTCCCGAGAAATAAGACATCATTTGACTTAGCAATTTTATTAGCCAACTCTTTCAGATAATTATCATGATTTAGAACCTCTGCCGCTCGCGCAGGGATCTCTGCGAGTGCTTTAACCAATCTAGCCTCGGTTTCAATTGAGATCGCGCCATTCGAACTAGCCAACCCAACCACCAAACAGGCTAGAGTTGTAAGTTGAGTGGTAAAAGCTTTAGTCGATGCCACCCCAATTTCTGGTCCAGCATAAGTCTGAAGAACAGAGTCCGATTCTCGAGCAATTGTACTTTCTGGGACGTTTACAATGGAAAGTATTTTTTGACCCTGCTTCTTGCAATACCTTAACGCTGCAAGCGTATCTGCTGTTTCTCCAGATTGGGAAATAAAAATTGCTAGCCCACCCTCTGGCAAAGGCATTTCTCTATATCTTAGTTCCGAGGCTATATCGACTTCCACCGATACTCTGGCAATACGCTCGAACCAATATTTGGCTGTAAGTGCAGCATAAAAAGCCGTGCCGCAAGCTGAGATTGTAATCTTGGGTACATTGTTTAATTCAAAAGGAAACTGCGGCAATGAAATCTTCTGTTCAGCTACATTAATAAAACTACTTAGCGTATCCCCGATAACTTGGGGCTGCTCATAAATCTCTTTGAGCATAAAATGATCAAATCCTTCTTTGCCAGATAATGCCCCAGAGATTTCCGTTGTTTGTATAGGGCGTTTAGTTTCTATGTCATTTTGATCCCTGATAACCACACTATCGCTTTTTATTACTGCCCAATCGCCATCTTCCAAATAGGTAATACGATGTGTCAGTGGGGCCAGGGCAAAAGCATCAGATCCCAAAAACATCTCCCCATCACCATAACCTATAGCCAACGGAGAGCCTCTCCTCACCCCTATCATAATATTTTCATCACTCGAGAATATTATTGCTAAAGCAAAAGCTCCCTCCAACCGCCGAAGCGTTGCTGCGGTTGCATCTTGGAATGACTGGCCCAATTCAATATAATGCGTTATTAAATGAACTATAACTTCAGTATCCGTATCAGAAACTAGTTTATGTCCTGAATTTTCAACCTCAATTTTTAGTTCTTGAAAGTTTTCAATGATTCCATTGTGAACCAGCGCAACTCTGCTAGTTGCATGAGGGTGAGCATTTACTTCATTTGGAATTCCGTGGGTCGCCCACCTCGTGTGTCCAATTCCAATATTTCCTGGAAGAGGTTTTTCATTAACTAGTTTTATTAAGCGATTTAATTTACCCTCGGATCTCTTTCGTCTAATTTTACCATTATGAACGGTTGCCGCGCCTGCCGAGTCATACCCCCTGTATTCCAGCCTTTTAAGACACTCTAATAAGTGCGGTGTAACATCATCACGACCAACTATACCTACTATACCACACATTAATTTCGTTTTCTCATTCGTTCTAATTTAGACCCATAATTTGATATATCTTTTTGTTCTGCACGCGTAAGCGAAAGGGCATTATCTTTTACATCTTTCGTAATGACACTTCCTGCACCTATAATAGCGTTATTGCCAACAACAACTGGTGCTACTAACGCGGTATTTGAACCAATAAAAGACTGACTACCAATCACAGTTTCCGATTTCTTATAACCGTCATAATTACACGTTATTGTTCCAGCTCCAATATTCGTCCTCTCTCCTATTTTTGCATCTCCCAAATATGAGAGATGATTAACTTTAACACCTCTGCCTAAACTTGCATTTTTTATTTCTACAAAATTACCAATATGAACATCTTCGCTAATATTTGACCCTGGTCGTAATCGAGCAAACGGTCCTACCGTACAATTTTTATTAATTGTGGTTCCTTCCAAATGACAGAAAGCCTTAATTTCTACACCATCAGAAACCCTGACCTTAGGACCAAAGAATACGCTTGGACCAATTACAACATCTCTCCCAACTATTGTATCATAAGAGAAATACACACTACTTGGGTCAATCAAGGTTGCTCCTTTTTCCATTGCGGCTTGTCGTAAATAATTTTGGGTGATTGTCTCTGCAACGGCTAGCTCTGCCCTAGAGTTTATCCCCATTAATTCGGTTTCAGTTCCTTCAACAACCAAACATTCACGACCACGAGCTCGTGCAATGCCGACAACATCGGTCAGGTAAAACTCTTTTTTACTATTCTCACAAGAAAGCTCTTCTATTAATTCAAAAAGAATTTCTCCATCAGCAATAATAATACCCGAGTTGCATAATCTGTTTGCAAGCTCATCCTTAGTTGCATCTTTTTCCTCGACAATTTTTTCCACCGAGTTTGGTTTATCTAGCATCAGTCTCCCATAACCCGAAACATCATTTGGGGAAAAACTTAAGACAACCAGAGCAGGATTAATCGTTTCATTTCTGGTATTTATCATCTTTTTTATTGTATTAGTGCCAATTAAGGGGCTATCTCCGTACAGAACAACTATATTACCTTTATACCCGGAGAAATTCTTTTTAGCCTGCTTAACCGCATGACCCGTTCCAAGTCTTTCATCTTGAATTACTATATCAACCTTAAAACCAGAGTCAGCGACGAAATCAATCACTTGCTCCATATTTGGCCCCAGAACTAATACAACTTTTTCTAGCTCAAGTTCAGACAATGTATCTAATAAATACAACAGCATTGGACGACCAGCAATTTTATGCATGACTTTTGGTAATTCTGAATTCATGCGTGTCCCTAAACCCGCGGCCAGAATAATTGCAGATGTTTTCAAAACTTTAACTTCCTTCAAGTTACATAATTAATGTATTGCCATATCTTTACTTCTCGGCCAAGTCACAGTTTGTTACGTAATTTTTCAAGATTGGCGTTATAATTAAAATCATAATGACTGCTATTTGAGATATGCTTTTAAATTATTTAACAACCTTGATCTAAATTTTCTATCTCGTTTTAATTGCCATTCTCTGCTCATGGCTTTTCCTCTAGTCAGGTAGGATTCAACATATAAAATAATCCACTTACGACCACGCGTATATTTTGCTCCTTTGCCGGTATTATGCATGATAAGGCGAGTTTCAAGATCATTTGTCCAGCCCACATAAGTGTTCAATTTTCTTTTATCCTTAGAACCAACTGTTCCTATAACATAAACAAAGCATAATCTCGTTTTCAAATCAAAGTCACCGGTAAACCCCTCGGTTTTAGGAATTTTTTTTAAATATCACTCACCAAAGATTATTCATACTGAAAGAAAGCTTTAATTCTTTAGAAGCTCACTATATCATTGTGAAATCTATTAACTCAATTGAGCATAAAATGATTAAAATATTATATAATCAATGTATTATTCTACTATTTACGTTAATTATGGTTAACAATGCCTTTGCAAATGGTCCTGCGCTTACTGGACCAATGAAAAAGTTTGATACGACCCCTCTCAGCGAACGTGAGTTAGCCCTTGATAGGGAAATCACATGGAGAGATAAGTATAATCATATTTTAAGCCTTGATAATTTCAAAGGTAAAGTTGTTTTAATCAATTTCTGGGCAACTTGGTGTCCACCATGTGTTCAGGAATTACCCTCAATTGACCGTTTACAAAAAAAAATAGGCGGGGATAATTTTGTTGCTATCGCAATTAGTCTTGATCGAGGCGGCAAAAAAATTGCTGAAAGAATGTTTAAACGGTTAAAACTTAAAAATCTATCGCTTTATTTAGATCCAACAAACGCCTCAGCTCAAAAATTGAACATAAGAGTCATGCCAACAACAATAGTTTTTGATAGAACTGGTCGAAGGTTAGGAAAATTAGAGGGTAAAATTGAGTGGGATGAGCCAGAACCGGTTCGGTTATTAAAATATTATATAAATAGTACGAATCGTCAAAATACCAAATCCGTGAATATGGCAAATTAAATTTTGTAGAGCTTGTCTTTCAGTTATTTTCTTTTTTTTGAAAATACCAATTTAGGCCCAAAAATAGGCCTTTAAAAAAAGGCAAAAGAACCAATGAAGCAAGTACAGCCAGTAAAACCAATAAAATGGTTACCGTAATTGTCTCGAGGTCTGTGTTAACCAAAATAACAACAATTGGAGCTAAGAGATGGCCAACCACAAATATCGTAGCCCATGGCGCTGCGTCATCAGTCCTTATTCCTTCGAACTTTACCTCGCAACTTGGACAATTATCTTTCGCTAACAAATAACCATCAAATATTTTGTCTTTTCCACAACTTGGGCATCTCCTGCGTATACCTCTAAAAATTACTGATCTGATATTTGAATCGTTATTCAATTGATAAAATCTTCCCACAATTAGTTGGATGAATGCCAATCCTGGATACAGCTAGCTAACCATTAAATCTTATTAATTTCACTATGTTGATATTAGGGAGCTTTTAGCACAGCTAACCCATTAACAACAGTTTTATCTCTTACTGTGACTATTGTTTTAAATTCAACCATTTTGCGAAGTTTGAGAATTTTGGCAACATTTACATTAACAACAACCTTGTCTCCAATAAAAACTGGAGCTTTAAACTCTATATTTTGACTGATATAAATCCAACCTGGTCCAGGAAATATAGTGCCAAAGACAGCTGAAATAAAACTTGCCACTAGCATACCATGGCTCACTTGCTCTCCAAAAATAGACTTTGCAGCAAATTTTTTATTCAGATGAATTGGATTAGTATCTCCGCTGACTTCTGCAAAATTAATCAGGTCTTGCTCATAAATAATACGTTCTAAGTTTGCAGACATATTCAATTTTATAGAGTCAAAATCATTTAATATAATTCCATTTTTATTCATCTGCATAAACTACTTTATAATATTTAGTATCAACATGGCAAAATATAGAGGGGGTTTTTCACAAATAAAACAGGGGATAAATCTCAGCTATATAATTTAATGTATTCTATAAACATAGAACATAAAATTTTACCGCGGTTCAGCATCGTATTTCAATTCAGAAATTAATTATTTCATTAAATAAACCAGATACACCTACGCTCTTGCCATGAATAGTGTCGAAGGTTAGATTGTTATAGTTTTTTATTTTAATTTACTCAATATAATGGTAAAAAAATGCAATCCCTACTTTTTCTAATCGATCAGGTTATTGGCCTTTATATGTGGTGTCTCATCATTGTTGTTGCAATGAGTTGGCTCGCATCATTTAATGTTATCAATACTCAAAATAAATTGGTATCTCAGATTTATGATTTTTTATATCGAATAACTGAACCAGCACTATCTCCTATAAGAAAACGACTTCCAAATTTAGGGGGATTGGATATTTCACCCGTTATTTTGATATTAGTTTTGGTTTTTATTCGAAATTTATTACGTGAATACGGTGGAGGCATTAGCATTTAGATTTAATATTTGATCTTTTTGTTTAAGGCACCTTTTCTATGAAATTACCCAGAGAGAAAATATGGCTGTTGGAAAAATAATAGACGGCAAATCATTTGCTCAGCGGATTAGAGCTAAAGTCGGCGATGATGTCAGAAATCTGAAAATAGATTTTAATATTACCCCTGGCTTAGCAGTCGTTTTGGTTGGAGATGACCCCGCAAGTCAGATTTATGTTAGAAATAAAAATAAAATGACGATAGAAGCTGGAATGAGAAGTTTTGAACACCGACTCCCGACCGAGACATCTCAAAAAGAGTTATTAACATTAATTGAAGGCTTAAACAACGACCCAGAGGTTAATGGTATTCTAGTTCAACTTCCGCTGCCAGCGCAAATTAATGAGCAATCTATTCTCTCTCAAATCAATCCCATGAAAGACGTTGACGGCTTTCATGTAATCAATGCGGGTAAATTAGCAACGGGATCAAATGGATTAGTTCCCTGCACACCACTTGGATGCCTTATGATGATCAAAGATCAACTTGGGGAAAATATTTCTGGAAAACACGCTCTCGTAATTGGCAGATCTAACATCGTAGGAAAACCAATGGCTTCGCTTCTGCTGCAAGAAAATTGCACGGTTACTATTGCCCATTCGAAAACTATTGATTTACCTATTGAGACGCGTCGAGCAGATATTGTTGTTGCGGCTGTTGGTATCGCTAAAATGGTCAAAGGAAATTGGATAAAAAAAGGTGCGGTTGTAATTGATGTGGGAATGAACAGATTACCAAGTGGTTCTGATGGGAAATCGTTACTTTGTGGTGATGTAGATTTTGATGAGGTAAGAAAAAATGCTGGGTATATTACCCCCGTACCGGGGGGTGTTGGCCCTATGACAATTGCCTGCCTGCTGAAGAATACACTTTCGGCAGCATGCGCTCAAAATGATATTGAACAACCTCAAGAAAATAAGTAATCAAAATAATTGTTAAAAATGATTTCTAAATACCATCAAGTGATGGATGTTTGATTATAAATTATATCAATGTTAGGAACCCCGTGATTTTCAATGCTAAAGAAGTATAATGACTGATCTTGCTCATAAACGAAACTTTTCAATTATAGCTCACATTGATCATGGCAAATCGACACTTGCCGATAGAATGATCGAATTTTGCGGTGGACTATCGGACCGCGAAATGCAAGAGCAAGTTCTTGATTCTATGGAAATTGAACGCGAACGCGGTATTACGATAAAAGCTCAAACCGTGTGCCTAACCTATAAATCAAAAAACGGTAAGAATTATGAAATTAATCTCATGGATACGCCGGGTCATGTCGACTTCTCTTACGAAGTTAGCAGATCTTTAGCCGCCTGCGAGGGATCCCTTTTAGTGGTAGACTCAACCCAAGGAGTTGAAGCACAAACACTTGCGAACGTCTATTTAGCTGTAGATGCGGACCACGAAATTATACCAGTACTGAATAAAATAGACCTTCCAGCCTCTGAGCCTGATCGAATAAAAAAACAGATTGAAGATGTTATTGGGCTTGATACTTCCGGTGCCATAAATGTTTCAGCAAAAACCGGTATTGGCATTGATGAAGTTTTGGAGGCAATTATTGAGCGTCTTCCTGCTCCAAAAAAGGACCCAAACGGACCTTTAAAAGCACTCCTTGTTGATAGTTGGTATGACCCATATTTAGGAGTAATGATATTAGTTCGCGTGCATGATGGAAAATTATCCAAAGGTATGAAAGTTCAATTAATGTCTTCCGGTGAGATTCATCACATCGATCATGTTGGAAAGTTTCTCCCAAAGGCAACTAAGGTAGATGCGTTAACAGCGGGAGATATTGGTTATTTTACAGCTTCAATAAAAACGGTAGCAGAAACCAATGTGGGTGACACAATTACCGAAGAAAAAAATCCTACCAGTGAGCCTCTTGCCGGCTTTAAACCCTCTGTACCGGTAGTCTTCTCAAGTTTATTCCCTGTTGATGCTGCTGACTTTGAAGAATTACGGGATAGTTTAGCAAAACTAAGGCTAAATGATGCTAGTTTTGCCTATGAGGCCGAGAGTTCAGCCGCGCTTGGCTTTGGTTTTAGATGTGGATTTCTTGGACTTTTACATCTGGAAATTATTCAAGAAAGGCTAGAACGTGAATTTAATCTAGATTTAATTACCACGGCACCAAGTGTTGTTTATAGGTTGCACATGACCGATGGAAGAGACATTGAACTTCATAATCCATCAGATATGCCTGAAGTGACAAATATTGATTTTATTGAAGAGCCCTGGATAAAAGCAACAATATTAGTGCCTGATGAACATCTTGGAGGAATCTTAACACTATGTACTGATCGTCGCGGGGAACAACTTGACCTAACCTATGTTGGTACTCGTGCAATGGTTGTTTATCGTCTTCCTCTCAATGAAATTGTATTTGATTTCTATGATAAACTAAAATCAACCTCCAAAGGTTATGCAAGTTTTGACTATCAAATGGATGGGTATCGGGAGTCTGATTTAGTAAAAGTCACAATTTTGGTAAATTCAGAGGTTGTTGATGCACTATCATTTATGGCGCATAAAAGCCAGTCCGAGTCTCGAGGGCGGACTATTTGTGACCGTTTGAAAGATTTAATACCTCGGCAATTATTTAAAATAGCTGTTCAGGCAGCTATTGGAGGCAAAGTAATTGCTAGAGCAACCATATCGGCCTTACGCAAGGATGTTACCGCAAAATGTTATGGCGGTGACATTAGTCGCAAGCGAAAACTTCTTGAAAAACAGAAAAAAGGAAAGAAAAAGATGCGCCAGTTTGGCCAAGTAGAAATACCACAATCAGCATTTCTCGCAGCATTAAAAATGAGTGATAATTAGAATTCAGCCATTTAATATTTTTATTATTTAAATATTCAGTCTAACTAAAAAAATATTTTTGTATTCCACTTAACTTTTTCCAGAGTAAAATAATTATTTATCAGCCTCTTTACTAGGATCAAATTGTCCCATTTCTCCATATTCAGATGGTAGCTTCTTTAAATCAAGTTCGAGATATTCATCAGCTTCAACGGCCGACGCCACAATATCTTCATAAGATGATACGTTATTATTTTCACTGCCATCATTCAGTTCTGATGATTGATTACGACATTTAAACAAAATGTAAATACCGAGTAAACCAAGAGTTAGCCAACCAGGCAACCAGAGCATTGGTTTAAAAATATAATCCCATATGATTAAATGTGAATATTGAGTTATAAAAATCCTAGTTTGAATAAGTTCAGCAGGAACATGAGCATGCAAAACTTTATACGCACTCATTATTCCAAAGTAATGTTCATCCATAATACCTTGAGCACTATTTTCAGCGACTGTAAAAGCTAGGGCTGCAATGACAAGAGCCCAGCCTATAAATTTTCCTAAAACCATACTGCACAATAACAGCGAAAAAGAACTAACGATAGGCACAAGTTTATCTAAAATAAAAATAAATATATTGAATATCTATTGCGGGAGGTGATTTGTTTTAGTAGCTTCTCCCATCTTTTGGTTAAATTTGTTAGTTTGTTATTTTCTGGAGGGGTGGCCGAGTGGTTTAAGGCGCACGCTTGGAAAGCGTGTATGCGTTCATAGCGTATCGAGGGTTCGAATCCCTTCCCCTCTTCCAGTTCCCTGCCCATCAACGTCCGCCCTCATATTAACACTGATAATTATTCCCGTATTTAAGACATTTATTATATGGACAGGTTCGTCACTGTTCGTCATAATCCATGTTATTAATGTGGGTTATAATGTGGGTTGATTAATATGGCTGCTAGAACACTGCACAAATTATCGGCGCGAAGAGTAGCAAGTGAACGTAATAAGGGACGATACGCAGATGGCGGTGGTTTGTACCTTCAAGTCCAGGGGCCTTCAACAAAGTCTTGGGCTTTCAGATATACTTTAAATGGCAAAAGTAGACAGATGGGTCTGGGAAGCGTTAATGCTTTGTCATTATCAGAAGCAAGGGAACGTGCCTCTGGATGCCGCAAACTTTTATTAGATGGCATTGATCCAATCGATACTAAAAACCAAAATAAACTCCAGCAATTAATACAGGCTAGAACCTCTGAAACATTCAAAGAATGCGCGGAAACTTACATTGGAGACCACCAAGCAAGTTGGAAGAGTGATAAGCACGCAAGACAATGGATTCGCTCTATCGAAACTTACGTTTATCCAGAGTTTGGATCCTTCCCTGTACAAAGTATCGACATTCAATTGGTGATGAAAGTTCTGCACCCAATCTGGCAAACTAAAAATGAGACTGCATCAAGAGTACGAGGACGGATCGAAGCGATATTAGATTGGGCCACGGTTATGAAATACCGCGAAGGGGACAATCCTGCTAGGTGGAAAGGTAATCTGGATAATCTGTTACCAGCTAGAACCAAGATAGGAAAAGTTAAGCATTATGCTGCCTTGCCATATGAAGAGATTGGCTCATTCATGGAAGTATTGATTCGACGCGAAGGTATCTCCGCTCAGGGGTTGGAGTTTCTGATTTTGACTGCGGCGAGAACCGGAGAAGTTATTGGTGCCACCTGGGATGAAATCAATCTTGATAAAGCCGTGTGGACAATACCTGCAGATCGAATGAAGGCAGATAGAGAACATCGAGTACCACTTTCAGACAGGGCTATTAATGTCCTGGTTAAAATGCAAGTGGTTGCCGTTTCAAATTATATATTTCCCAGTGGTCAATCCAATAAGCCGCTATCAAATATGGCCTTCTTACAACAGTTAAAGCGGATGAATAGGAACGATTTAACGGTTCACGGCTTTCGATCTACCTTCCGTGATTGGGCTGCGGAACGAACAGCTTATCCCGGTGAAATGGCTGAAATGGCGCTAGCACACTCGGTTGGTAATAAAGTTGAGGCAGCTTACCGTCGTGGCGATATGTTTGAAAAAAGAAGAAACATGATGAACGCCTGGGCTGAGTTCTGTTCGCGTAATACATAAATTAAAACTGGAAATGTAGTTTCGATTGTAAGTGGTGAATAATGGCAAAAAGACCAAGTGAAAGCGGGCCAAGCATCCTTCTTGCCCTTGAGCGTCTACCGGTATTACCAGAAATGACAGATATGCTCGACGAGGCGACGAAGGAGATTGGTTGGGCTGCCATTTCGGCTGACACCGTTCCCCAGGAAGAGCGAAAGAAACAAATTAGCCGGGCAGAGGCGGAAGCCAAAAAACAAATAGAGAAAGCCCTTAAATCGATGAAAGCACTAATTTACGACCTTGAGGGACTAGGAAATCGTGCGACTAAGAAAATTGACCGGCAAGCTGACCATGATCCATATGTCGAAAACATTGGCTATACCTATGTTTACACTGTTAAGACACGGATTGGGGCGCTCCAACAAAAAGCAAAAGATGCTCTTGATGAGTTACGAGAAGTGAAAGCTCCGGGAGGACGCCCCAACAAGTTTGGGCCAGCGTGGAGTGTTACCCATTTATCAAAAGAGTGGTATGAAAAATTGACGGGAAAACCTATTACTAGACAGAATGACGCTTATGGTCGCGCGGTTGAAAGTCAGTTTGAGTCTTTCTTGAGGGAAGTTTTTTTGGCAATCGGTCTTGATGACAGTGTAGAAAGTTTGACTAAACGAATTATGGAAAAATCGCCAAAATAAGATTTTGTTTATTCCATTATAATACAACTTGTCAGTTTCGTATTACTCGCTGGTATTCACAACCATGCGAGTAAACAAATGAACAATTCATTCAGCACCCCTGAGATACGCCCAATAAACTGGCGCGTAAACGACTTCTGCCAAGCCCACGGTATTTGCCGCACCTCATTCTATGAGGAAGTGAAACGCGGCGAATTAAAAATTATTAAATATGGCAGCAGAACCTTAGTTCCCGATAGCGAAGCAAAAGCTTGGCAGGAACGCAGGCTGTTGGGAGGATCGGCATGACCCTCCTATTCCCTCTCGCCCCAGGCTGGGCCATCGGTGCCGACGATAAACAATGGATATTGTTGAGACGTCGAAATCGACAAGATGAGGCGTACTGGCAATCAATCAGCTATGTCGCGTCCACCAAAGCAATTCTACGCCGCATCTTGCGTGAAAACAGCGTGCATCCGACACCACGCGCTTTGATCGATCTCAATGAATTGCCGGAGCAGTTTCAGAAGCAGAAACACTCCATTTAAAACAAAACTAAATTACCGTCTGGCGGCATGAAATAAGGCCGCCCCCGTGTGGCGCGGGTGACGGCCTTAAAGAAAGTAGCAGAAGATGAATATACCAGAATCAGAAATAGCCAGCAAACGAGAAGCGGCAATCCTATATGCCAAACGAGGATGGAAGGTATTCCCGGTACACGCTGTCAATATCAACGGAAAATGTTCTTGCGGAAAACACAATTGCAAGCAGGTTGGCAAGCATCCTAGGACACAGCATGGATGCAAGGACGCCACCAGCGAATTGGACATAGTGCTAAAGTGGTGGTCAGAAACTCATGCGGGCGCAAATATTGGTCTTCTTTGCGATGGTGACTTCTGGGCATTAGATGTTGACCCAAGGCACGAAGGCGATGTGACGCTCAATCAGCTTGAAAAAAAACATGGAGCGCTGCCCAAAACCGTAACTAATCGAACCGGTGGCGGCGGCTCCCACTATTTATTTAAAAAGCCAGGTGATATTGAAGTTGTAAATCGATCTAATACCTCTGGCGAACTTTCTGGTTTAGATAGCCGATCTTCTGGTGGGTATATAATTGTCCCACCATCAAAACATAGATCAGGAAGCGAATATCAATGGGATGTAGGTCGCTGCCCAGATGAAATGGAAATAGCAGCTGCACCTAATTGGTTGATTGAACGCTTTTCAAAGCGAAAACAAAAATCGAAAGTATCGCAACACTCAGTCGGACACGAAAAACTAACTGATGATCAAGTCGCTGATATGCTTGATTGTATCGATCCCAGCATCGCTAACGACGAGTGGATTAAAGTAGGCATGGCTCTCCATAGCGGGGGATACGACTTTTCAGTTTGGCATCATTGGTCGAGCCGGGGAGAAAATTATGAAGGTGAAGACGAATGTATAAGCCGCTGGAACAGTTTTGGCTCTGGCGCAGTGACAATGGGTACGCTCATTTATATGGCAAAAGAAGCCGGTTACAGTGGGTTGATTCAGACCCCAAAATTTACATTTGAAGACTGTATTTCCAAAACGACAAAGCTTACTGCTGAAAGCCAACCAGAGGACATCAATGGCGTATTGAAGATGGCTTCAGAGGCAAATTTAAATGCGGTTGAGAACCGTCAATTGCTGTCGAAAATTAAAAATTCTGCAAATATTCCCCTTGGCGATCTGAGGAAGGGGCTGGTTGAAATTAAAAAAAAGGCGTCCGGCCCGGCTGAAGATTTAGCCTACGTAGTAGCTGAAAAGACCCTTAAGAGATTTTATGCGGGCGGCAATCATTTGGTGCGCGGTATAGATAAAGGTTTTTGGAAGTACAATGGTAAACATTGGGAGCGTCAAACAGACGAGCAGGTTCAAAACCGGGTTCTAGAGATCATCAAAACCCATGTTGATCCCGACGATGCATCCTTTGCCGGAACATTGCGGGCAGCGTTGTCATTAATTATTTCCAAACAAGCAGCAGATGATGATGTCCTCAAATTAGCTGAAGAACCACCATCGGTGATCAATTGCCAGAATGGAGAATTGTGGATTGACTTAAATGGCAACGTGGAACTCCGTCCCCACCGCTTTACCAGTTATCTGACTTATGTCCTCGACGTGGCTTATGACCCAACAGCAAAATCCCCACGTTTTGACCAGGCACTCATAGACATCTTCAGCAATTCAAGTGACCCCACCGACATGGCAAGACACTTTCAGGAATTTATGGGATACGCAATTCAACCCAAGAGAGACATCGCTGCATTTTTTATGCTGCGAGGCAAAGGGCGAAACGGCAAAACAAAATTAATGGAAACTCTAGAGCGCCTGATTAATAAAAGGGCAATCTACTCCGATAGATTGGCAAGCATAGAGAAGAATAAATTTGCCATCGGCGCTCTTGCCGGCAAATTACTTCTGGTTGATGACGATGTAGATACGGGAACAAAACTGCCGGACGGGTTCCTCAAAAAAGTTTCTGAGCGGAAGTTGATGACGGGTGAGTTAAAGTTCAAAGATAGTTTTGAGTTTATCTGTACCGCATTGCCAGTACTTTTGGCGAACAACTATCCCTATGCCGCTGATTTGTCATGGGGCATGAGGCGGAGAGCGCACATTATACCGTTTGAAAGAGTGTTCACTGAAGAAGATGCAGACGATTCACTATTCCCATTTATCTGGCAAAATGAACTTCCAGGGATACTAAATCGTGCAATTGAAGGATTGAATCGATTGCGCCAACGAGGAAATTTTTCACAACCGACCACTTGTAAGGCAGCACATGACATATGGCTTGCCCAGGCAAACCCTTTGTCCTCATTTATCAATGAGGAATGTCAGGTTTCCACGACCGGGTATACCCTGCTCAAGAACTTTTATTTTCAGTTTAAATTTTGGGCTGAAGGCGCTGGCATCCGAAACATCGCATCACGCAATACAATTAAATCGAATCTAGAGAATCTTGGTTATGAGGTAAGGCGTAGGGGTGATGGCAATGCGGTATTTGGTTTGGTGGTTGATGGTGGCTAACAATGCGTAGGATTAGAGTGACGAAAATGACGAAATGAGGTCAAAACCTATATATCTGAAACGAAGATGATTGTTTTTGTATGTTCATTTCTCCCCACATTTAATAGGTCGAGTTTCGTCATTTTCGTCATTTTATTGGGCTACATTTATGCGACTCATTATCATCACGTGCATACCACCCAGGGATTCCAGATTGCCGAATAACCAGCGGTTTTGATTGATTTTTTATAGGAGAAAGCGATAGCAATAAATTTGATTGTGACTGTTTTAACAGACGTGTCAAATTCTAACTGAAATCAGCATTTCCTATTTTTTGTACTACCACTATGGCCTTTTCATTTGGATTATTTTCGCACCACGACTTGATGCCTCTAAGCATTCTATCTCTAGTAACGCTATTCAGTTTATATGATTCTGCCGTTTTACTCATATCTTCTATGGTCATATTCGCCACACTATACATTTGCTTAAAATCATTCAATTCCGCTTTAACAGTATCAAACTGATTATTTAAACTTTTTGTAGTTTGTATATTTTTAGATAGTTCCTCTTTCAATTCTGCTTCGCGATCAGTATCGGGCCAGACTTTATCATCAATCTGCTCTTGCTGCCTCAAAACAGCTGTTGCAACTGAAATGGCATTTTCAACGCTTGTTTCAAAAAACTCTCTATTATCCTCAAGGCGGTGTATAGCTAGAGCCTCATGGACAATACGCTCGGAGGCTTGCCTATCCTTGACGTAAAAAGCCCTTTCAACAATGAACGGCCTCGGAACCCCTGTCCCCTGGAGTTCCTTCGCTCTCTGATATGGACTTATCGAAGTCTCTCCAATTTTTAAGAGTCCTTCAAAAGCTTGATTGCTGAGTATATATACAAATCCGCTTGGATGACCCTGCCGAACATCTTCATTCATTTTTTCATTGCCGCTATCCAAAATTAATTACCCTCCATTTTTTCTCTCCGACTTTTCAAAATCGGATTAGTATCTATGTTCCGGTACCTCTCCGGCGCCCTAGGCATCACCCCAGTCCGAAGCATTTCCGCAATTGCCGTCACCACTGTGTGTTCCTCAACCGGCGGCACTTCCCACTCAAACGGCAGCTCTTGCACAAGCAGTCTCATTTCATCCGCAAGCTTGCCGCACCGGATGCGAGATTCAGCCTTCGGCTCCGTTTGCGACCAACCATCATATAGACACAGAAGGTTTGCACAGTCTTGCCACGACAGAGTTGTTGCAAGACTGTGCAGCCGTTCTGGTATTTCTGCAGATATATTCAAGAAGTCCTCCCCTAATAGTAGCGTGATGTTAGCAGGAGAATTTAGCTGAGTCTCTGTGGATAGTTTTTGCGTCCCATGTCCGCTTTCGGGGGTAGAACGGCCATCATTTTAACACTCGTTGATGGCAGTTGTTAGCCAACAACGGACATTGAGAGTGAGTAAACTAAGCACCGAAAATTTTATTATTTTGTCTGAAACGGTTTCGGCACATTATGATTTGAAAGAATTTTGTTCATACCGCCATCCCATTTCATGCGTCCTAATATTTTTGATACCTGAGGCACAAGGGACTTATGCTTGGCATTCAAATAGTGATAAAGTGGATCACTCTGAATAGGCGGTGTCAGCATCTTAATGCCATTCAGCTTCAATTCCTGAATTGTGTCCAAGCCTGAAAACCGGTTGGCAATGGCAATATCCATTCTTCCCTTTAAAACCATTTTCAAGGCGGCTTGGTCGTTGGATACAATAAAGCGATTCATACCCACTGTGTTCAATTCAGCAACTTTATATCCCCGATGAAATACAATTCGATAGGGTTTTAAGCTCGGCCAGCCCAATATTTTAATTTGAGAATTTGTGGAAAAGGCCATCTGCTCAGCCGTCACATGACTAATCTGAATGCGTATCAGATTGGGGTAATTGGTTTCGATTCCCCTTATGCGCACTAATTCCCCATCAGCGGTACCATTATTAGAGAGCATTAAAGCCCGTTCAGCAGGATAGGTCTTATATACAACCTCTATACCCAATTCCTTTTATGCGCTACTGACGATATCAGCCGCTGCATCGTGAAACGCATTTTTTTCATTGGGATAAACGAAGGTTAGTGACTCAGCTAGAACAGCACTACTTGAAAAAAGCAGCGTGAGCAAAACTGACAACGCAAAGGCTTTTGATAATTTTTGATTTTTAACCATAATCAGTACTACCATAAATGCAAAATTTGGCAATGTCCGCTTTCGAGGGAGGAACAGTCATCATTTTAACGCTCGTTGATGGCACTTGTTAGCCAAAAGCAGTCATTCTGGACCCAAGTTAAAGGGCTGGAGGTTCGGCGTGATGGGAAAGCTGACTTTCCCTGTATGTTATATACGAAGAGCTGGCAAAAATAATTACCCCTCCGACCAAGGCACAAACTGTTGGTATTTCAGAGAATACTAAAAACCCGAAAATGCTTGCCCAAATCAGTTTGATAAAATCAAACGGCATCACCAAAGATGCGTCCGCAATTTTCAGAGATTGCGTAAGCAAGAGTTGACCGACCGTACCTCCTGCCCCAATTTATGTACGATTCTGTTCATGAAAACTTCGTTGTACGAATCCGAGGCCAGAAATTTTCGGATAGTGATCAACTCGAATTTACAAAAAATTTTGGTCAATTGTCAATTCCAACTCTTAAGCAAACCCTCGGAAAGGACCAGAAGGGAACCCCTAATTTTATGTCAACGGTATCAAATATTAAGATAAACGGGGAACAAATAGGTCAATTCGGAAACGAAGAATTAGACTGGCACTCAGATCTAAACTATAAAGAGCGACCCCACGCATGGAGCTTATTACATGCACTAAAGATACCTCCAACTGGAGGGGAGACACATTTCGTTAATACACGTCTAGCATACGAAAATTTACCGAAAAAGAAAAAAGCAGAAATTAATAATCTAAAAGCTCGACACGACATCTGGAGCTTATCGTTACAGAAAGGAAGTAAAGAACACGGAAAGCTGCTTCCGGGAATGCCAAAACCTGATAATTTTCATGAAAAAGAATGGTGGAAAACACATAATGGAATAGAGCATCCTCTGGTACGCACACATCCAATAACAAATAAAAAAGCACTTTATTTTGGCCGTCGTCTAAATCTTTATATACCTGGCATGCCTTACGAAGAAAGCGAAAAATTATTAGATTATCTTTATCTCTATTCAATAAAAAATACAGAATTTATTTGGATACAGAAGTGGCAACTTGGTGATCTAATAATATGGGACAACCGTTCTGGAATGCATCGACGCGAAACTTTTAACCCAGAACATGAACGCTTGATGCGCAGAACAAATACCCAGGGAGAGAAACCATTTTAATCACTTTTAGACTTTATTTCTTACCCGTGCTTGAATAAGCAGTGTATCCTGAGGCGTTACAATGTTTTTGCCACTCACATAACCCTCCATATCTTCTAAAATTCCGTCTACTAAACTTCTAAGGATCTTTTTACCCTTATCCCTTATTGATTCTGCTATGGGGAGGCTCATTAGCTCATCAGCAATTGAGTCCTTGGTAGAACTTATAATTCGATTCACAGTTAGTCTTTTGACGGAAAAATCACAGAATCCAATTTTAGATAAAATCGGTTCTAATAGTTCACCATTATAAGAAAATGGAGCTAATGCTTTACTTCCAACTTCCTCACTTATGCTATCTGATAATCTTCGTGAGACTGATCGCATAAAAATACTATTTTTACACCAAACAGTTAATACAATTCTACCGCCCTTTTTTAGAACTCGATAAACTTCAAGAAGCGCTCTATTTTTATCAGGGAAATATTGTATTCCCTGCTGGCAAAATACTAACGAAAATGTCTCACTGTTAAATGGTAAATCATAAATGTCAGCCACATGCCACTCGCAAGAATCTGCAACATTATTATTTAAACTTTGAGCGACTTGAATCATATTTTTATTCAGATCAGCACCCACTATTTTATAGTCAGAGCCCAGCTTCCTTCTTAATTTTCGGGCAAGAATACCAGTTCCGCATGCCGCATCTAAAATGATATCATTTTCTAATATATTAATATAATTTATCGTCGCATCTGCGAGTGGAGCAAACATACTAGGCACTTTTTGCATCTCATACAACTCAGCCGCTTTACCTTCAAGTTGAAAACCACTTTCGTGTATTACATCCAAAATTAATCTCCAAAATTGTATTCATAATAAATTTAAGTATTAAAAAGACGATCTCCCGCATCACCTAGTCCCGGAAGTATATAACCATGATCGTTAAGTTCTTCATCCATAGCACATGTAAAAATTTTGATGTCCGGATGAGCTTCACTTAAACGCTCAACTCCATATTTTGAGGCTAATAATGAAAAAAATATGATATTCGATGCATGCTTCTGTTTTAATAAATTAATTGAGTGTATTGCACTTCCAGCAGTAGCCAACATTGGATCACAAATAACTACCATCAATTCAGACAAATCATCTGCTAAGTTAAGATAATATTGACTTGGTTCTAGTGTATCGTGATTTCGTGACAAACCAATGTGACCAATACTAGCCTCTGGATATAAATTATGAAGGGCATCCGTCATGATTGAGCCGGCCCTCATTATAGACACAAAATATGGGAATGGTTTCGAGATTTTTATACCAGGAAATGGGCCTAAAGGTGTTACAACGTCTTCCCGACAAATCTCTAAACCAGAGAGAACCTCAACGCCAGCAATAATGGACGCCCTTTTAGCTAACCTACGAAAGTCCTCGCTATTTGTATTTTTATTTCGTAACTGAGTGACATCTCTCTGCACCAAAGGATGTTCAATAATCTTTTTCACTACATTTCCTCTATTTCGGTTCAAATTGTTGCAATTGCCCTTTATATTTTTTTTTCCTTGGTTGTTCATAACCTCCCAAATTAGAAGATTTAAGCCCTGAGCGTATTAAACCTTCCACTAAAAAAACTGCGCTAGAAACTCCATCTATTATTGGGATGGAATGCTTTTTTGATAATTCTGATGCAAAATATGACATACCTGCGCAACCTAACACTATTGCTTGTCCTTGATCCTCCTCAATTGCTTTTTTGACTTGGTTCGAAATTGTTTCTTCGTTAGCGTTTGGCAAATTTTCTAAGTCCAAAACAGCAATGTTTGATGCTCGAACATTATTGCAACGTTTGATAAGACCGTATTTTTCGAGATTATTTCGAATTATGTTCACAGATCTTGGCAAAGTAGTAATTACGGTAAAATTTTCAGCTATCAAACACGCTGCATGGAACCCAGCTTCACCAATACCAACAATTGGTTGTTTTGTATAGGAACGTGCGGCATCAAGTCCAGTATCGTCAAAACACGCAATAATATAACCGTCAGCATCGGGGTATTTCTGAATTCCCTCAAGGGTACCTAGTGCTCCAAATACTCCATCATAATAACCTTCTATACTTTCTGGCCCGTTATCAGGTGTGAAACAAATTATTTCGGTCGTTTCACTTGCAATCTTCTTTGCAGTGTTACAAATGCTGACTGTCATCGATTTGGTCGAATTTGGATTAATGATACAAATTTTCATAAAAACACTCTCTATTAGGCCTTTTTTGACAAGTTCAATTTCCGACGTCGTAATATAAAAACAAGAAACAAACATAAAGCTATCACAAAAAAAGAGAATAACGTTGTAATGCTACCAAGTGCATAAATAACCGGGGTTGTAACCGTTGTTGTCAACCCCTTTAGCGAGAGCGGCAAAGTATTAGTTGCACCCATAACCTGGAACGAGCGAGCCAACTCATCATAAGACAAGGTAAAACCAAACAACGCAACTCCAATCAAACTTGGGGCGATCAAAGGTAAAACAATCTCTTTAAAGGCTTGCCAGTTAGTCGCCCCTAGATCACGTGCAGCCTCCTCATAAGATGGATTAAAACGATTAAAAACGCCAATCATTATCAAAAAGCCAAAAGGCAGCGTCCATGTTAATTGAGCACCGAGACCACTTGAAAACATATTTAACGTAGTCTGAAAGTTAGAATTTATCCAATCAATTTCGAAACTCTTTCCAAAAAATTTAGTTATATTATCCATAATTCGAAATTCTAGCGCGATCCCAAGCGATACAACAATCGACGGTATAATTAAACTCGTAATTGTCACATAAAATATAATATTACTTCCGCGAAATGGACGTCTAAATGCTAATCCGGCGCAGACCGATAATATTACGGTTATAATCATAACAACAATACCCAACACTATCGAACGTCGAAAAGCTGACCAGATATCTACCACACTCGCGCCTTCCCATAATTTTATAAACCAATGAAATGATAACCCGTTTAATGGAAATGTTAATCCACCATTAGGCCCCTGAAAACTTAAGATAAGTATAGTGAGTATTGGACCATAGAGAAAAAGAACAAATAAAAAAAAGAAACATATTAAAAAATAATGTAATATCGAACCTCTATTGTTCATTCTTAGAGTTCTTTCCTGATATCAATCATTTTAGTCATGCCCCAAATGATTAGAAGTGTGGTGAATATTAAAATAACAGCATTTGCCGCTGCCGCTGGGAACTGTAGATAATTCATCTGAACATTAATAATTTTTCCAACAGATGCGATTTGCTGGCCACCCATAATACCTATGGTTATAAAATCACCCATTACTATGGTTATTACAAATATTGAACCAATAACAATTCCGGGTTTAGACAGCGGTATGATAACTTGCCAAAGGGTTTGCCATCTATTAGCCCCAGAATCGCTTGCAGCCTCAATTAATGATTTATCAATTTTGATCATTGAATTAAATATTGGAACGATCATAAACAACGTATAAAGATGGACAAAGGCTAGAACTACGGAAAAGCCTGAATACATAAGCCACTCCTGAGGTTCAGAGACAAGGCCTGAGGAAATCAATATTTGATTAATCAGTCCATTACGGCCTAAAAGGGGTATCCATGAAATCATCCTTATAACATTCGAAGTCCAAAACGGTATCGTACAAATAAGGAATAAAACAATCTGCAGTGACAAGCTAGAAACATGGAATGCTAAAAAATAAGCTATGGTAAAACCTATTAAAATAGTAAAAATCCATGTTAAAAAACAATATACTAGAGTTGACCAATACGTCTTCAATGTGACGCAAAGGTCTTTTTCCAAGTTAAAACAATCCTCAAAAATTTCAATATAATTTAAAAAAATAAAATCTGGGATTATGGAATATTCAGTGTAATCCCAGAAACTAACGATAACCACTAAAGTTACTGGAACAATAAAGAAAAATAAAAAAACCGCAGAATATGGAATAATTAACCAATCAAATTTCAAACTTTTAGAAAATTTAAATACCATATTCATATCATAATCCGTATCTACTAAAATAGGCGGTTTTCACCGCCTATTTCTTTTTCACAACTATATGAATAGATTAAAACTTAATGCATTATGCCGCAATAAATTTATTCCAACTTCTAACCATATATTTATTCTCATCCATAACAGCATTCCAGCATTTAACTGCACCCATCCTATCATTATAGGAACCACCATCACGGGTCTCTCCAGTTTTTGCAAGCAAAGCACCACTTGGTGACTTAATATCTTGAGTGGCCGGCTTGCCTTCCATCCAATAGGCCCATTCATAGGCTTCCATATACTTTTTCGCAGTTGGAAGAACAGCTGAATAATAACCTTGTCGATTCAAGTATGCTCCGGCCCAGCCTGATAAAAACCAATTTATAAATTCATAAGCTGCGTCAAGCTTCTTCCCTTTTAAGGTTGAAGGGAGACCAAAACCAGCCGCCCAAGCTCGATATCCTTCTTTGAGCGGTTGATAAACACACGGAATGCCCTTAGATTTTACTGCCGTAATTGCAGGTGCCCACATTGATTGAATAACCACCTCACCGGAAGCCATGAGATTGACGCTTTCATTAAAATCAGACCAAAACGCTCTAAATTGGCCTGCTTTTTTCGCTTCGGTAAGAATTTTCATAGTCAAATCAATTTCTTTTTTGGTCATATTACCTTTATCCGGGTATTTATACTCACCCATAGCTTCAACAACCATAGCTGCGTCCATTATACCAATAGAAGGAATATTGAGGATCGACGCTTTACCCTTGAATTCAGGATTCAACAGCTCAGTCCAACTATTGATCGGACGCTTAATTAAATCAGGCCTTATGCCCAATGTATCTGCGTTATATACTGTCGGAATAAGCGTAACATGATCTGTTGGGGTCGAGGAAAATTCTGTTGAGTTTGCCCCCTTAAGATATAAAACTTTTTTTGGAGCCGTACCTTGGTCACCAATTTTTTTACCGTTGACCTCTCCTTTTGTAAATGCTGTAACAATATTATTCATTTCTTTAATACGCTTAGCATCTATTCCAACCAAGTTACCCGTTGGCATTAATTTTTTTAAGCTGAAATACTCGGAGTCAACAATATCAAAACTATTCGGTTGAGTGATTATTCGCTTGGTTACTTCGTCAGTTGTAACCGGGATATATTGAACATTTATGCCAAGAACATCCCGTGCTTTCTTTGCGATACCGGGGTGCTGATTTACAGCTGTACTCAAATATCTTAGAGTGATCTGCCCTGATGCGTGTACCGCTGGAAATCCAGTAATTAAATTCGAACCAGCTGCCACGCCCGCCGCTGCCGCAGTAAGCTTAACAAATTTTCTCCTTGAAACTTTTTTTACGTTCTTTTTTTTACTCACGTCCTCAATTGATTTTTTCATGCTAATTCCCTTTCTGTTTTTTAATACCAACCTAATAAATAGCAAAACATATGCCAAAATCATTTTTCTTGATTCTCATTGAATAATTCGCTTTCTAACAAAAAAAAGCTGATAAAAAATGCGTATTATTACCAATATGATTAAATTTTAGGCAAATTTTGAATGCTTGAAAAAATAGTATTTTTCAATGTAATGTAAGTCAAGGTTAACAAAATACTCATTAAAAAAAGGCAAAAAATTGGACGTTCCAAACACTATTGAATTTATATCAGTTTCAAAGTTCTACGGCGAACAATTAGCGGTAAATAATATAAACCTAAAAATACCCAATAATACATATTGCTGTCTTCTGGGGCCATCTGGTTGTGGAAAGACCACTAGTTTGCGCATGTTAGCGGGTCACGAGGCCATAAGCAACGGAAGCATTCGGTTGGGCGGTCAAGAAATCAACGCGTTACCGCCCGCAAAACGCGGAACGGCTATGATGTTTCAGGATTATGCTCTTTTTCCTCACTTAAATTGTTTAGACAACGTTGCTTTTTCCCTTAAAATGCGGGGTATCAAAAAGTCAATTAGGCATGCGAAAGCTCGTGAATTGTTAGACTTGGTTCAAATGAGTGATTATGGCCTTCGTAAACCAGACCAATTATCGGGGGGTCAGCAACAACGAGTGGCTTTGGCACGCGCATTAATTACCGACCCCAAAGTTTTACTTCTTGATGAACCATTGTCCGCGCTAGACCCATTTTTAAGAATAAAAATGAGGTCTGAGTTGAAAAAAATTCAACGGGATCTTGGTATAAGTTTTATTCACGTTACACACTCACAAGATGAAGCTATGGCTTTGGCAGATACAATTGTGGTTATGCGAAATGGGGAAATAGAACAAGTTTCGAATCCCACGGATTTATTTAATTACCCAAAAACAGAATTTGTGGCTAGGTTCATGGGTGGCCAAAATATTATTAGAAGAGGGAATGACATATTCGCTATCCGCAAAGATCGGATTAAATTAAATCATGCAAATTTTGTAAAAAAAGATAATTTTACAGTTTCCGGGATAATAAATTCCGTCGAATTTCAAGGTAATCACGTTCATATATCCGTCTCTATTCCGAACGATAATGAAGAATTCTCTATAATCTTGTCCGATAGTATCTATTATGATGATGCTAAAAAAGTTGGCGATAAAATAACAGCGGCCTGGAAATTTCAAGATCAATATCAGCTAATATTATCATAATTTGGGTCTGAGTAGAATGTTTGAACTAAGATTTTTTGAAATTTATCGGTCTTTAGAATATGTTGAGCTGCTTTTTGAAGGACTATTAATTTCATCAGGACTGACAATTGCGGCTGGAATTTTTGGTTTTATTTTAGCATTTATCCTTGCTGCCTTTCGATATTGGAAAATTTTTGGCCTAAATCTATTATCAGCAATATATGTAGATTTTATTAGAAATACCCCACTAATAGTTCAATTATTTTTTATTACCTTTGGGTTGCCAGCCCTGATTGGTTACGTGTGGCCATTTTGGTGTCATGCACTGTTGGCCTTAACGATAAATTTTTCAGGTTATTTTGCCGAAATATTGCGAAGTGGATATGCTTCTATCCCGAAAGGACAACTCGAAGCAGCAGCCGCACTTAATCTTGGAAGGGTAATTACTTTTCGCAAAATTATTCTACCACAAACAATAAAGAAAATGTTTCCCTCTTTATCGAGTCAATTTATCTTTATATTCCTAACTACCGGTGTAATTTCAGAAATTGGTGTTACAGATCTAACCCATGCTGGACTTTTCATAGATAGTAGAATCTTTCGATCTTTTGAGATCTTTATTATTCTAACCATTCTTTATGTAATTTTATCACTTATTTTCAAATCCTCATTAGAAGTTATTTTCAATAAGACATTGGGGAAAAAGGGATGATACAGGAATTTTTTATAAGTTTTTTTGGAAAGCCTGGAGGAATTATTATAAGTCAATTAATAATTTCATGCCAATTTACAATATACTTATCACTTATTGCTTTTGTAGGCGGTGGACTAATTGGAGCAATTATTACCGTTCTGAGAATTATTCCAAATAAATTTCTTAATACCTTTAGTTATTGTTATACTTGGTTATTCCAATCTGTACCCTTATTAATGCTTTTGTTTCTTCTTGGATTAGGCATTCCTAAGTTAGTGGAGCGAGATATTGATCCGTGGTTAGCAGCTTCAATTGCGTTTATCATCTTTACTTCAGCCTATTTATCTGAGGTATGGAGAGGTTCCATACTTGCGATACCAAAAGGGCAATGGGAAGCTGGTTTAGCCTTTAACTTCAGTTTTCAACAGACACTCCGCTTAATAATTTTACCTCAGGCTTTTCGATATAGTGTAGCGCCGACGATCAGTTTCCTCATACAGATTATCAAAGGCACTTCTCTCGCCTACATAATTGGATTTCATGACCTAATGTTAATTGGCAAAAGGTGGGCTAATGCGCCAGTGATAGGATCAGAACCATATATAATCTTTCCACTTATGGCTCTGTTTTATTTCTGTCTCTGCTACCCACTTGCTCTACTCGCGAAAAATCTAGAGAAAAAGTCTCTGTCATATGACTAAAAACTTTTTAAAACAAACATAAATTTGATTATAATTTAAGCATAATTAAGATAAAAAAATATAATCGAATACAAAACCACAAGATTTCAGAGCTTTCTCAACTTGGTATAATAATTGCTTTGATCTAAGTATAAAAAATAAATGGAGAATATTATGAAATTAAAATCATTGTTACTATCAATATTTTTTGGAACTTGTGTCTCAATTACTTCGGCACTTGCTGGAGATTTGAGCGCAATCCTTAAAAGTGGTGAGGTAAAAATAGCTGTTCCTGAAGCATTTGCTCCTTTTGGTTCCGTGGGCAAATCCGGTGAACATGAGGGATACGATGTTGACGTTGCAAAATTAATTGCAAAGGACTTAGGAGTTAAACTAAAACTGGTTCCGGTTGTATCTAAACAGAGAATACCTTTTTTAGAAACTAATAAAGTCGATTTGGTGATTTCCACGATGGGTGCGAATCCTAAAAGAGCTAAGTCAATAAATTTTTCTAGCGCTTATGCCCCATTTTATTCAGGAGTGTTTGCCCCATCTAGCATTAAAATTAAATCATATGCAGACCTTGACGGCTTAAAGGTTGGTGTCAC
>JADHRD010000025.1 GCA_016777585.1 Rhodospirillales bacterium
GCATTTATCTATCCTATTCAGGCTTCTTGGGTATGGGGAGCAGGCTGGCTGAGCACTATGGGTTTTAGTGATTTTGCAGGTTCAACTTTAGTTCACTCAACGGGCGGTTGGGCTGCTTTGGCCGGAGCGATCATATTAGGTGCGCGAAAAGGAAAATATGGAGAAAATGGGGAAGTTAACCCTATGCCGGGATCAAATTTACCATTAGCTACCCTTGGAACATTTATTCTATGGTTTGGTTGGTTTGGGTTTAACGGTGGATCACAGCTAGCCATGGGCAGTGCACTTGATGTAACAGCGATTTCAATTGTTTATGTTAATACAAATCTAGCCGCTGCTGGAGGAGTTATTTCAGCTATGATTGTAACACAACTATTCTATGGCAAAATTGATTTAACCTATGCGCTAAATGGAGCAATTGCAGGATTAGTGTCTATTACCGCAGGCCCAGATCTTCAAAACCACCTCATTTCTGTATTGATTGGTGGCGTTGGCGGAATTTTGGTAGTCGTTACAGTACCTTTGTTGGATAAATTTAAGATTGACGATGTAGTCGGTGCTATTCCAGCTCATTTGGTTGCTGGAATTTGGGGAACTTTGTGTGTGGGTATATTTGGAAGCGGGTCATTTGGCACTCAGCTTACCGGTATAGTCGCAATAGGCATATTTGTTTTCTTTGTAAGCTTAATCGTTTGGTTGTTTCTCAAGGCTACGGTTGGGATACGTGCCGAGGAAGCTGATGAAGATATAGGTTTAGATAGCAGTGAAATTGGGGTCAGAGCATATCCTGAGTTTACTAGTAAATAATTTCACTGGTTAGTTAAATTATTATAAACAAAATTAATAATTTTTTTTTAGTCTCCTAAAGGTTATTAATTAAGGACCTTAATATTTATAATAACTTATAAAGTGAAATATAATAAGGCCTTGAGAAATCAAGGCCTTATTTTTTATGAGATATTATACCTGTTCATGAATACTACTTTGGGAACCCATAATTTTCTTTCGGATTAAAATAAAAAAACCCGCGGTAATATAAATAACGCGGGTTTAAAAATAATAATAAATACGATATTTAAGTGAAATTCGTAGACATTGTTAAAGTTAAAGGTTCATATTTTTAACAGAACTTCTTTTATCCAGCAATAAAAAAATTAGAGAATGTGGAATTATATAAAGAGATATTATTTTTTTATTTACCGTATTCTTTATAAAAAACTCTCTAAAACTTTAGTCTTATTTCTTATTGTTTTACTTCGAAAATATATGTAAATACGACTTAATATTTACTTATATTTAAGTTGTTAAACGCAGTGGCATTTATTGTTCAACAAATAGGAATTAGAATTAATATGAATAATATTCAAAAAGAGGGATTAGCATATTTTTGTGCTTTTATTCTTACAATCCCCGTTGCCAATTGGATGATTGGAAGCCTCGGAGCCGTTTGCCCCCCAAAGAGCCCTTGTTTGATACCGGTGGGCTTCGACTTAATGGCACCAAGTGGTGTTTTGATGATTGGATTAGCGCTCGTCTTAAGAGATTTGGTGCAGCGCCGCTTGGGGAAAAAATGGTCTCTCATAGCTATTTGTCTTGGGGGATTGTTATCTGGGTTGGTTGCGCCCCCAACTCTTGTCATTGCTTCTGCAGTGGCTTTTTTATTGTCAGAACTGGTAGACTTTGCAGTATACACGCCACTTCAAGAAAAGCGTTTGATTCTTGCTGTTCTTTTGAGTGGTTTGGTTGGCTTATTTATAGACAGCGTAATATTTTTACAGTTAGCTTTTGGCAGCCTTGATTATTTGCCCGGGCAAATTTTAGGAAAATTTTGGATGGTTTTATTGGCACTACCGGTAATCTGGTATATCAGGCAACGCGATACTAAAATTGGAATACAACCTACGTAGGTCTAGTTTTTTTGTCTTCAAGACTTATCATCTAAATTTTTAATCATTTTTATCATGGTTGATCGAAGAAGTTTAAGTTCTTTTTTAGAGATGCCCCGAGTGGCTATCTTATTAACATCTTCAGCGAGCGGAACCAGTTGGTGCTCGAGATGTTTTCCTTGCTTCGTAAGAAAGACATGCCTTTTTCTTTTATTTGAACCTAAATATCGGCGAGTGATGTGGCCTTTAACTTCCATTTGCTGAACAATATTTGCAGTCGTAGGCTCCATTACTCCAGCTTTAGTGCTCAACTCTCGTTGCGACATTCCATCCTGCTTCCATAAAATTCTGAGTATAGCCCAATGACTAAATGGAACATCATAATCATTTAATTTTTTTTGGAGTGACCTCACCATAATATGGGTAACGTCTTTTATTACATGTGCAATTCTATCATCGATGAGGAAGTCCTGCGAATTATATAAGTTAATTTTTGAGTCATCAGCCATTTATCAATCACCTAATTCACATTGATATTTCAAGAAAACTTCTTTTTGTTTTTTTGAAGACTCTAATATTCCAAGGCAGGCTTCCAAGTTTGCTAAAGCCCAGGAGCAGGTATGAATCGGACCTTTTTTGTTTTCAATTGCACCGATTAATTCATCGATAACCTCAACACGTGGAATTTTAGGTGCCTTTAAAATTTGCTTGTCGTGTTTATTATCGCCATAAATCAAAACTCCAGATGGCACTGGCCTTAAATCACCATTTTCGCATGATGCTATAATGCTTCCGAAATGCTGGTGTTGCTGCACTAAGCTAGAATTCTTCAATAATGGTAAATAATTAATACCCCCGTAATTTTTACTAGCTTTAAGTGCATCTTCATCCATCTGAAGAGTATTATTATTTAAATTTTTTCGAGCATTCATATGGTCTGTTTTTTTCTTTGGTTGTCCAAATTCACCGTGCCAATCTTGGAATTCGTCACTATCAAAATGGGCATATCCGCTATAGGTTGCATTTGCTGTTACACCATTATTGAAGGTAAGTATTGCGTTATAGGCTCCTTCGGTATTTCTCGTCGTATCCCAATTTCCAGTATTTGCTCTAATGCTTTTTACAGATCCCCCTCCAAGAAATCTTAAAATATCAATTTGATGTGCAGCTTGGCTATAAACTACTCCTCCTCCCTTTTCTGTTATCAGTTCATCAGGCCGACGTGGTCGATACATGAAGTCTGTATAGTTTAAAGCACTCATCATTCGTAGAGGGCCAAATTTTTGACTCTTTATTAACTCATGGGTTAATTGAATTGGTAGATTAAAACTATGGCTATGCCCCACAATCAATTGAGATTTCGAGGAGGCTATTAACTTAGTTATAGCAAGAGCGTCTCTAATTGTTAGAGACATCGGTTTCTCAAGTAAAATGTGTTTATTAGCAGAGACGATTTTTCTTATTTGGCTGATGTGTTGTTCTGCTGGAGTGGCTAGATATATAATGTCTATTTGGGGGTTATCTAGAATGCTATCCATACTATCTGAAACAATGCCGTCAAAATCGTTTTGAAATTGTATCCTAGCCTCCGAACGTTTATCTATCCCCGCCATCATCTTGATGCGAGGGTCTTTTATAAAAGTTGGCAACATTATTGTGAATGCTCTTCCCATTCCAATAACGCCTAAACCATAAACTTTTGATGACTTTTTTTTCATTCTCTAATTCTTACGTTTTTAGTTTTCTGTGCCTAGACTTATCGATTAATGTACACTATAAACTTAGGTACCTAATTTTATAGCAATAGAAACAAAAATAAAAGTTTTTAGTAATTTAGTGTAAGTAGGGAGTTCTTTGAGTGCTTACGGAAAAACAAAATAATATTTTGACCCGCGTTGAGGGTGATGCGCCCATGGGCCAGCTTATGCGGCGCCATTGGTTGCCTGCATGTTTATCAGATGAGGTTGAGTTGCCGGATGGAACCCCAGTTAGATCTCGTTTGCTTGGCGAAGATATTGTAGTATTTCGAGATACGAATGGAAAGCTAGGTGCTTTAGCCGAACAGTGTCCACATAGAAAGGCATCTTTGGCTTTTGGTAGAAATGAGGAGTGCGGCTTAAGGTGTCTTTATCATGGGTGGAAATTTTCAGTTGATGGCACGGTGATGGATATGGCTTCCGAGCCTAATAGCGAACGTAAGATGAAGACAATCAAGCATAAGGCCTATCCGATCGAGGAGAGTGGGGGGTTTATCTGGGTTTATCTCGGACCTGAAGATAACATCACAGAATTTCAGCCACCTGCATGGGCGCCTTCCCCCGATGTTAAAACCAGTGTTGTAAAAATCCAAGTAAAATGTAATTGGGCTCAGGTGCTTGAGGGATCAATAGATTCAGCGCATAGCTCCAGTTTGCATTCCACTAATATGCCTTCTGCAGAAGTGGAAGGTTCAACGGCGACGTCTGATGCTTGGTTGCGCCCGTCTAAAGACAAATCACCGAAACTAGAAATAGAAATGACAGACTACGGGTTCCATTATGCGGCTTTACGTAAGCCGATTAAAAATGATGATACAAATGTTTACGTTCGGACCACGGTTTTTATTGCTCCATTTACAGTTTTAATTCCGCCGAATAATCAGTATAAATTAGCTCAAATTTTATTTCCAATCGATGATTATAATACGATGTTTTACTGGGTTGCATGGCACCCCGATGCTACGAAAGGTATTACTCAAGATGAGTGGCGGAAATTTTGCGCTGCCGAAGTTGGAAAAGAATTAGATGATAATTATCAAAAGAAGTTGGATATTAGTAACTGGTATAATCAAGATAGAGAGGCTATGAAAAAAGGTGACTTTACTGGTATAAAAGGGATTCCTGCCCAAGACATGGCGATGTGGGAGTCGATGGGACGGATTGCGGATCGAGGTAAAGAAATACTGGGATCAAGTGACCTCAGTATCGTAAAATTTAGGAATTTGATGATCAAGGCTGCCGAAGATTTTAACAATGGATCTTCGGCGATAGGTACCAAAAAATCAGCTGTCGCACATACTCAGCTCTCATCCTTTGAGGGTATAGTGTCAAAATCTGTTGATTGGAGGGGGCTAAGAGATACTGTTTAAAATTTTTAAGATACTTTTTAAACATAAGACGTGTTAAATTGAGTTAATCAACCAAAGGGAGTTAAAAAATGCAACATATAAAGTTAATAACTGGAGCTTTAGCGCTAGTTTCTGTAACAATTGGTTTCGACACCACTGCTTACGCCCAGACTTATAATACAACGCTGAGTGGAGCTAGTCCTGGTGGATTATGGTCTCGAATAGGCGGTGGGATTGATGCGGCAATAGCCAAGGCTTACCCTGGCTCAACTGTTAGTTATCAAACGTCTTCGGGTGGACTTGCTAATGTTCCTCTAGTGGCCGCTGGCAAAGTTCCTATGGGCCTTGCAACAGATGGTGAATTGAATGCTGCGGTTAAGGGATCGAAGCCTTACAAGAAAGCAATAGGCAATACGCGAATTCTATTTAGAGTTTATACTCCAGCATCACGCTTCCAAATGGACTTTTTTGCTGTAACAAAATCTTTCGCAGACAAACATAGTATTAAAACCGTTCAGGACATAGTTAGTAAGAAATTACCGATCAGAATCGCTATAAACCGACGGGGTAATATGGACGCGGATGTTGGTGAAGCTGCAATGAACCTAATGGGTATATCTCGAGCGAAAGTTGAGGGTTGGGGAGGACAAGTAATCCATGCTGCTTCAAAGGAAATCGTTTCTTTAGTCTCGGATAACCGACTAGATGTAGTAAATTTTGGTATCTCATATAACCACCCGCGTGTAAGAGAAATAGCAAAAAATTCTTCTCCAGTTTTACTGAGTTATGGCAAAGATGTTGCATCAAAGGTCGCCGAGCAATTTGGAGGCGAGGTTTGCTACGTCAAGCCTGGTGAGTATAAATGGTCACCAAATGGTGCTGCCAGTGTATGTATGGGAGCGGTTGTCGTAGTAAATGCAAATATGGATGCTAAACTTGCCTACAACTTAACGAGAGCAATGGTTGAACAAATTGAAACTTTTAAGAATAAGTCTCATCGTTTGATTAAGAAAACTGCTAGTCCAAAAGTCTTGGCTCAGAAGGGTAACGCACCGCATCATCCTGGTGCGCTAAAATACTTTAAGGAAAAAGGTTTAGTTTATTAAAGGCTAATCGCTTAAGTGGGGGAATACAGTTTTGTCTATAACTGTGTTTCCCCGTAAGCCATTAAAATGAAACTTTCTAATCTCATAAGTATAAACACTTGGTTTTCGGTTGGTGCTCGCCGCCGTCCTCAAGGAATTTATGACTGGGTATTTACACCCTTTTCAGTTGCTGTTGGTATCTGGGTTATAATGGCAGCTACTCTAATAATTATTACTCCATGGACATTGTCAGTTATTTTTTTCTCGGGAATTATAGCCTTGGCATTTCTAACAACTGGACCATTTGAAAACTCAGATGTTTCAAAGCCTTCAGCCTTTGATATTTTTTTCGCTTTAACAAGTATTTCAGTAGGTATTTATTTCGCAATTCAGGCGCCAACAATTGTTGATCGTATTGTGCTACTAGATGAGCTTACTAACTTAGATATTGTTTTTGGAACTTTAGTTTTCTTTCTAACGCTTGAAATTACTCGCCGAACGACTGGATTGGGATTAACGTTTATTGTAATCTTTTTCGTTTTATACAATTTATTTGGACATCATTTAAGTGGCGTTCTTCAACATGGTAAGATTGATTATCTCCACTTTCTCGAAATAACAGTTTTTACAACAGATGGCATTTTTGGTTTACCTATTCGAGTTGCAGCCACTTATGCATTTATGTTTGTGATGTTTGGAACCGTCCTTCATGCATGCGGTGGGGGTGATTTTTTCTTTAAATTTGCAGCTGCAATTAGCGGAAGAAGCCCTGGTGGGCCAGCTAAAGTTGCCGTAATCTCATCGGGGATGTATGGCATGTTATCAGGAAGTCCAACATCAGATGTTGTAACTACTGGGTCAATAACAATTCCCATTATGAAACGACTAGGATATCGCGGGTCACACGCAGGAGCAATTGAAGTAGCATCATCAACAGGTGGAAGCTTTGTTCCGCCAGTTTTAGGAACAGCTGCTTTTCTTATGGTGGATTTCGCAGGTTTAGAATATTTGCAGATCGCCATCGCCGCAGTAATACCCGCGATACTTTATTATGTTTCAATTTATGCACAAGTACACTTTTCGTGCTTAAGACAGGGATTTGGTCGGTTAGATGATAAAATGATTCCCTCGATGAGAGATACGCTTAAAGAAGGAGGACTTTTTATAGTACCCCTTGTTGTTCTGACTTCAGCCCTTATTTATGGTTTTACGCCAACAATGGTTGGTATTATGGGAACTGTCGCTGTTTTGGCGATATCCGTATTTAGAGCTCACACGCGAATTGGAATTATAGCTCTAGCAAAGGCGTTAAGTGAAACGTGCTATAGAATGGTGCCAGTAGCGGGAGCATGCGCTGCGGCCGGGCTTATCATAGGCGGTATGACTATGACAGGATTAGCAGGAAAATTTGCCCATTTGGTTAATGATTTAACGGGATCACTGCAATTTCCAACTCTCTTCGTGACTGCTTGCCTTACTGTTGTTTTGGGATTAGGAATGCCTACTCCCAGTGCCTATATTCTATCGGCGGCGTTGATGACACCAATTTTAACTGAAATAGGTGTGGCGACACTGCCTGCCCATATGTTTGTATTTTATTATGCAGTAATGTCGGCTCTGACACCGCCAGTAGCGGTCGCCGCGTACGCGGCCTCTTCAATTGCCGAGGATAACCCCCTATTAATTGCTGTGATTGCTGTGAAGTTTGCCTTGGCTGCGTTCATTGTACCATTTGCATTTGTCTATGGCCCGGAACTACTTTTTGAAGGACCGTGGCACATAATTTTAATATCGTTGATAACAGCTATTGCCGGTCTCATTCTTATTTCAGCGGCTTTAGAAGGTTATTTTAAAACTCATTTGGTTATTTGGGAGCGTTTAATTATAGGTATTTCCGGTTTTGGTCTATTAATGCCGAACCATTATACAGGAATAATATCTTTATTTTTAATAGGATTTTATTTTGTGGTCAAAAAGTTAGCTGGGCGAGTAAATATTGATTAATCTTGGGAATAATATTATTACATTTAAACATAGGCGTATATTTTTTTTAAAAAAACGCATTTTTTAAATTACTAGCATCAAATTTCCTTTTCGACTTGCTAGTTGAATTAAAGTCTCCTTGGATTGAAAATTAAACTTATTATCTTCAATACACATTATTTTTATATGGTTAGATCTTCGTATAAATTTTGATAGGGCTTTAGTACATTGATCGCTAATACTGCACCCAACCAGGCCGAGTTCTCTCACAGAATGCGGAAGTGCTCCAATTAAATTTTGAGCTCCGTAATCACCAATTTTTGAATTATAACTTAAACTAAATAATTCAATTCTAGATTGTTCAACTTTGTTTGAGTTTGTTAAAACTTTTGAAATTAAGATTGCATCTTGTTGATTAATATTTGCATCGCGTAATTCAAAGTAAAAACCATCATTTTCTCTGATTAAGGATAATTTTTCAGCATATCTTAAACATTTTTGATTCCCGATAATACGGAGGGTGTTCGCTAATTTAAGGCTTATCAAATTAGAGTTGTTATTATTTGCATTAGACGTAAACACTGTGAATGGGAGGATGCCAAAAGACGCAAACAAGCCTGTTAATTAAAATTGTCGCCTAGTAGGGTCCATTTTTATGAATTCCTTGTGAATCGTAGTCTAAAATAACTTAAACTATCTAATTAATGACAGGTGCAGCAAACTTTCCGGAACCCCTATGGGGCATTTTGCCAAGTGCGAAGTTTTGCATGTGGCATGCCCTTGTTATAATAGTGGCTTTCCAAAGTATACTGCCAATTAGTGCTAATAGAGACGCGATGCATACGATAGAACTCTCAGTATTTGGAACAAAGAACGCGATGCCAAATAATATTAATGGAATGCAATGTCCAAAAATATACAATTTAGGCGATAACGAACCAATTATATTTCGATCAATTGGACTTATCCCCCAGACTTTTGCGTTTCTTGCGTACCTTCTCCATAAAAACGAATTGAAAAGTATAAGTATTATAGCTGCGGGTGGTAAAATAGAAGTAACTGAGATTTCTGAGTCCCATCCAAAATGTAAAACCGCCGACAAGCAAATTCCCTCAAGTAAGCCAGTAGCTACAAGCATTAGGGGCATTTGACTTACACGCCAAGTTGGGATCCCTTTTCCAGAATGAAGGATACGTCCTTGGCAGTAAAGAAATAGTCCCGCACCAATTGCGGCAGAAGTCAGAAATAAAGAATTTGGTTCAAAAAAATACAGCGCTACTGAACCAAAAAAGATACCTGCCACATAAATTTCACGCGACATCCAAGAAGTTTGGGGGCGAAGGATTGCCAATGGCGCACGTAGTTTACGACCTATTTTAAGCCAAACACAAAATAGTCCTATCGCTAAAATAATACTGGATACTATATTAACGACAACTAAAAATTGAGAATTAACATTGCCCGAGATCCATAGTAAATATGCTACGACCGCAGACCCTGAACCAATACCACCCATAATAAAGTTCATGGCAGCCCTCATATCCCAGAACGTTTGACGTTTTCCAACTAATGCATGTTCAGTATCCAAAAGTGTCTCGTCGCTTAAGTCCATCGGATCGGAATTTCTGGCTGGAACTGCTGGTGTTTCAATAAGATATTTTATTTGAGGGTCATTTCCGAGTTGTTCATGCATCTGGAAATAGTCACGAGTTGCAACCAATTCTGAGACATGACTGGCGGGATCATTAAAGTCACCAAATTTAATCGCCTGAGAAATACATGACGATGCACAGGCTGGCGTTGCAAGTGGATCTTCCCCAGGATTCAACCCAGCTTCTAGACCTTCATCCACGCGGTCGATACAAAAAGTACACTTTTGCGCTACGCCAATCCGTTCATCATGAGCAACCTTTGTCTCTTGAGGTGTTGAGACTCCAAAGTATGTTGGTTCATCATGAACAATAGTTCGGGCTTGATATGGACATGCAACAGCACATGAAGCACAGCCAATACACAAATCATAGTCCATTGTAATTAAACCATCATCTCGCTGTTTTGTTGCTCCTGTAGGGCAGACTGGGACGCACGATGGTTCTGCGCAGTGTTGACAACCTGTAACTAAGAAAAGCCTCTCTACGTCTGGATATTCTCCAACTTCAACATCAAGAACCTTTCGCCATTGAACTCCTGGAACCGTATCATTCGCATGTTTGCAAGCCACAGTGCAGGTTTGGCAACCTACGCACCTATTAACATCGATTGTCATCCCCCATCTTTTGTGACTTGTTTCATTCATAGGTTAGCACCGCTTTCAATTCTTTGGTCTGTTCTTTTGGGACCGCTAGTTTTTGTTATTTTAACTCTCGCTAAATCTGATCCACTGCCAGTTGAATCAGTTAAGGATAACGAGAGAGATGTGAGTGAATTTAAACTAGGCAGATTTAGATCTTTAGCAAACGGAGTCTTCCAATGATCAAATTGCCCTATCATGACGACCGTATCAGGCCGCACGCCCTCTCTAAGTACGGCGAAGCCCGAGGTAAAACCTGATATTGAATCAATCCTGATAGGGTCACCCTCACTTATCCCAAGTTTTTTGGCTTCGCCGCGATTGATTAGAACCCCTTTATGACCTGTTACATTCTGAGCTACTTCATTTATCATTGGGATACCTGCATTTAGTCCCCAAGAGTATTGCATACTTCTAGATGTAACAGCCCAGAACGGATAGTCGTCTGGGTTACCTCCTTCTTCTCTAACATGGTCTAGCCAAATATCGGGGAAGGAATCGTAGCTTGGAAGTGCTTCGTATTCTTCGAGTTGTTTATCCCACCATTCGATGCCCGTTTCATGAAGTCGGCGAGCTAATTGAGTTCCATGGCGCAAGATTCTCTCTTGGTATGGTAATTCAAACCGAATTTTATTTTTTTTCATATGAGGGTATAAATACCAATTTTTTGTCGAATATGGTTTTAACATGTATCCATTTTCTTTAAACCAATTTAGGTCATGGATTTCCTCACCATTTGATAATTTATGGCTGGCTGCTTTGGCTGTTGCATCCCAAATATTTTCATTTGAGTGTTGTTTGTTTTCAGTTAATCCATAATCAAACTCTTCGGTAATGAGTTTTTGTCCTCCAGCTCCTCTATTTATTGCAGCATTATATTTTTCCAACAATCCAGAACGTGCAGCGAGCTCCGTAGCAATATCTGTCATGTCCATATAATCTACAGTTTTATCACAAGCAGGTTGACGTATTGCCCATCCTTCATGACCCCATAGTTGTTCCACAAACTTAGCACTTCCTATCTGGATAAGTTGAGTGCTTTCTAAATCAGTTGCTTCAGGGAGCAAAATATCCGCAAAGTGATTAGTTTCATCCATCGTATATGCAAAAGCGCAAATAAATGGAAATTCAGCCACTCTATCTGCCACTTCTGGAGCATTCCAGGAAGAAATGGCAGGGTTTGTCCGATAACAAAACCATATATCTGGCTTTGTAGGGGTAGGCCAATTACTCGGGGCTTTCTTTTGGAAAAGCCAAGGAAGATGGGCTGGGCCAAGAGCTGGCGACCAGGCAGAATTAGCAGCAAGTGGAACGAGCGTTTTAAATGCGTTTCGAATACTTGGATCTTTCTCCCAGTCAGTTTTAGTCGTCTCATTAAAAGGGTATTCCATGAATCCATCTGGACCCTTGACGGCAGATTTTTGTCGGCTATCTGCCGGACGGTTAAGCTTAACATTTGATCCAACATTGCCACCTGGAACTTCTAGAGCACCGACTAGCGTCATTAACATCGTTCTTGCCCAGCAACAATTGTAGCCGCCCCATCCATTATTTACAGTTTTACCTAATAATATGGCGACCGGGCGGTAAGGCATTTCCTCACCCTCCACTTCAATTGTTTGGCCTATGCATGCATTTTCTATGAATTCATCAGCAACCTTGCGTATTGTCTTGGCAGGCACATCACTATGTTTCTCCGCCCATTCAGGGGTATATTCTCTCATATGATCAATGAACTTTTGGAAAGATGTTTTAACCTTAATGTTTTTATGAACCCATCGATCTTCATCTGCGCCTATTTCAATGCCTGAAACTATAAATTCGCCCTCCATTCCAGGATTCTTTACTTCTTTGTCAAATGGCCGAGATTTTTTTTTATTCAGATCAAATATAAGTGGTTTTTCGGTTTTTGGATCACGCATCCAAAAACCATTAGGGCCAATTAAATATGGAGAATTGGTATCTTGCTCTAATCGTTCCACATCACAAATATCTCGCCAGTTTTGTTCAATTACGATCCTGTATATTACACCATACAAGAACGCGGCATCTGTTTTGGGCTTTATTGGGATCCACTCTGCGGCAACGCCCCCTGTTACAGATTGATGGGGTTCAACCTGAACCCGTTTCATTCCTCTAACGCGAGCGTCGGCATGACGCCAAATACCGGCGACTCCGGCTGCCGCGTCACCATTATGTCCGCAAGATAAAATATAATTTACGTGGGGACTATCAACCGCGACTATAAAGGCACGATGCCATAGTTCGCCATATAGGTGCTCAGAATGATAACATTTTACGCCTTGTCCTGCCCCAAAACCCATATCGACTTTACCAATTGCCGCTAATAAAGCTGGAAATGTGCCCATATACTGTGTCGGGGTTCCACCACCGCCAAAACTTGCGGCAATTCGAGGATAACCTGACTTATCTAAGGGGTTGTCTTGAAGTATACCCTTCATTTTATTTGCAACTGTATTTAGAGCTTCTTCCCATGTGATCGGAACAAACCGCGGATCTTCATTCCGACCTTTTTTTGGGTTTGTTCTCTTCATTGGAGATTTAATTCTATGTGGATTATAGGTTTTTTGTATTAGCCCAAATGCCTTTACGCAGACCCGTCCGCCCCCTGGATGTTCATCTTGTATATCGTAATTCGATTCAAGGCGCGTTGCTATGCCATCCTCTACTTCTACTTTCATAAGGTCTGGACCTGCGACACACTGGTAGCAGAATGTAGCAACAGATTTTTTGTTTGAATTTTTATCTGTCAATGCCATTGTTTAAATGTGCCCCTATTTTAACGCTTCGATTTTATGCCTTTTTGCCTCAAGGCGTTCGAATGTTTTTTCTTTATCTACAACGAACCGATTGTGGACGCCTTTCCCAACATCTTCTAACGAATCCCTCACTAGTGCGATCAGTTTGATTGCTCGCCCGTTAATTTCTTCAACAGTAAGTGTTATTTCGATACTGTCTTTCTCTACAGTTGCAGCCATATGATCAATGGAAACATGGGTTCCTACGGTATCCTCATTATCATCCAGATGTTCTAGTAGCCAATTTCTCGCCATATATTCAATATCTAGTATCATTGAAGGCGTTCCATAAACACGGCCTTCATCACCCATAAAAGCGATCGTACGTTCTCTATCTATTAAAATTTTTGTGGTCGTTGAAATGCCCGCGACTAAACTATTCTTCACAATTCTCTCCTTGTTATTACCATCCTAGTCTAACAAATTTTTAGTATTGAACAATGAACGTTGCCACGTAATATAGCTTAGGTAAATACTGTAATTTAAATAAAATTTATATTTTGGAAAAAAGATATGAATGTTGTCGACGCGGATGTCATAATTGTTGGGGGTGGGCCGTGTGGCTTAATGTTGGCTATCGAGTTGGGTCAACGTGGCATCTCGGTTATTGTTTTTAATGAAAGAGCGGGCACCTCGCCATTACCGCAAGCAAATGCGACCCAAGCGCGGACAATGGAGCATTTTAGGAGGCTTGGTTTTGCTTTCGAAATTAGAAAGAGGGGGCTGCCGCCTGATTACCCAACGGACATAACTTATTTTACGCGGTACACGAAGCATGAGTTAGCAAGGTTCGCTCTGCCGTCTTCTCAAGATGCTGAAAAAGCTATAAAAAAAATGACAGGATCCTGGAGCGCAGCTGAGCTTCCTCATAGAATATCGCAAATGTTTGTGGAAGAGGTTCTGTACGAACAAGCATTAAAATTGTCATCCGTTGAATTAAAATTTGGTAAGCGAGTGAATCAAATTTCGGATGACGGAAATCTGTGCCAGGCCATAGTAGTTGCTGATGGCCAAGAACAAAAGTTTCAATCTAAATATTTGGTTGGGTGTGACGGTCCGCGTAGTTTGGTGAGAAAGCATTTAAATATTGAACTTGTTGGCGAGTCCGGTGAAGCCCGAGATTTTTTGGGTGGGCGCATGCACGCTATTTATTTCCAAAGTGACGATTTATATCAGAGATTAAATGCAAAAAAAGCATGGATGTACTGGGCGTTTAATGGAGATCGCCGAAGCTTCATGGCTGCGATTGATGGAAAATCGGAGTTTGTTTTTCATACCCAATTAAAACCAGAAGAGGAAGACGTGGAGATAGATGAAACCAAAGCACGTTCAATGTTTTTTGAAGCCTTCGGTGATAAGATTAATATGAATATTGTTTCGCGTTTGTCATGGACTGCAGGTTTAACACTTGTCGCTAACTCATTTCATAAAGGTCGTATTTTTATTGCTGGAGACGCAGCCCATCTTTTTACCCCTACAGGTGGTTTGGGTTATAATACCGGTATTGAGGACGCAGTTAACCTAGGATGGAAAATAGCGGCAGTTTTGAATGGTTGGGGACAGAAAAAGCTTCTGGACAGCTATCATACAGAACGACATCAAAGTGCTCTTAGAAACACTTCATTTGCGCGAGAGTTTGCCGACTCTATAGGCAAATACAAGGCTACAGATGACCTTGAAGATGAAACTGTAATGGGAGAAGAAGCCCGAAAAAAAGCAGGGGATTACCTCTCATCTCATGCGAGAGCTGAGTTTAATATTCCCGGAATTACTTTTGGTTATAGGTATGATGGTTCGCCCGTTTTAGCTGGTGTAAATCAAGTCCCACCGCCTGATAAAGCAAATGAGTACCAGCCTTCGGGAGTTCCTGGCGGTAGAGCGCCTCACTTTTGGATTGATCAAAATCTATCTATTTATGATAAATTTGCTGTTGACTTTACTTTGATAGGCTTTCGGGATCACCTTGACCTGGGGTCAGCTCGTTCCTTGGCTATCAAGCTGAATCTACCTTTAAAAATATTGGAACTGCATAATGAAGAAATAAGAGCAACCTATGGCGCAAGCTTAGTCTTAATTCGTCCTGATCAAATAATTTGTTGGCGGGGTGAAAACTTAAGTAATTTCGAGAATGTAATATCGATTGTTACAGGCAGAAATTAAGCTATCCATACTTTTAATTCTGATGGCTCTAAATTTTGTAAAACGGATTTCTAATATTAAACAAAGCTATAGTGGTATAATACCCCAATAACAGCGCTAATTAACAACGTTGGGATCATTCCTATTTTTAGCAAAAGGCTTGAAATTAGCGCTCCGACTGCAATTGCTAAAGATGCATATTCAATGGTACCCCAAACGGGTACCCAGACGTGAATAAATCCAATGAATACTTCGTTAACCGTCTTAAAGATTACATGAAGTGAAAACCAAACGGCCAAGTTTAATATTACACCCACAACAGCAGCAGTGATAGCTGAGAGCGCCGATGCTAATAACTTGTTATTGCGTAACTTTTCAATGTAAGGACCTCCTAAAAAAATCCACAGAAAACACGGAGCAAAGGTGACCCAAGTGGTTATCATTGATCCTAATATGCCTGCTGTGATTGGGTCCAGTTGACCAGGATTTCGATATGCCCCCATGAACCCAACGAATTGAACAATCATTATTAGTGGTCCAGGTGTTGTTTCCGCCATCCCCAACCCATTTAGCATTTCGCCTGGACTAAGCCATTGATAGTTGTACACGGCTTGCTGAGCGACATATGCTAAAACAGCGTATGCTCCGCCAAAGGTTACAACAGCTATTTTACTAAAGAATAATCCTTCTTGCACAAATACGTTTGTTGTGCCCAATGCTAAAATCATCACAAAAATAGGCCCTAACCAAATTATCAACCATATTATGGCAACCTTAACAGATTGTCGAAAAGATGGTTCTGTATGAGCTAACACTTTATTATTCAGCTTTTTATCGATTATTGCTGTATTTTTATCAGGCACTATTTGTACAGAAATATTGTTAACGTTAAAATCGGATTTACGTTTTATTATTTCTCCAATTACGCCAATAATTGCGGCTATTATGATGAGAATTGGGAACGGAATAGATAGAAAAAATATTCCTATAAAGGTACCAAAAGCGATGGCATACATTGCTTTACTTTTTAATGCACGTTTACCTATTTTTATAATAGCTTCTATTACGACAGCTAATACAGCGGCTTTCAAACCGAAGAACAAAGCATTTATGAGTTTTAATTCTTGAAATTCCGCATATAGAATACTCAGTATTAGAATTATAATAACGCCGGGAATAATAAATAATAATCCTGCTATCAGACCACCAAATGTCCTGTGTAAAAGCCAGCCAATATATGTTGCTAGTTGCTGTGCCTCTGGGCCTGGAAGTAACATGCAATAATTTAAAGCGTGCAAAAACCGTTTGTCACTAATCCACTGTTTTTGTTCAACTAAAAACTTATGCATAATTGAGATTTGGCCCGCGGGACCTCCGAAACTGAGTAAGCTGATTTTCAGCCAAACCTTGAATGCGTCAAATAGTGTGGGCGTTTCTTTTTTATTCATTCCGCGATAGTTCCTTAAAAATAATTAGAGCATACTAGTTATTCTCAAATTATTAGTGTCTAAGAATTTAATTGATTGTTCGCCAAAGCACTCTCTTGCGCGGTTATTTTTGCATTTCTAGTAAGTAAATTTGTTAGGCCTGCACTTTTGATTGGTCTTAGTATTTTTAGTTAGCTTGACCTAAATCTGGTTTTAAAAGTAGTTTGTAAACTATACGGCTTCTTATATTTGATTTTAATATTCTAAGTCAAAATAAATTTAGTTACATCATTCCATTTTGTGGGAATGTATTTAAGGTAACTAGGAAGGGTATAATAAATGAATATTAAAGATCGAATTAACTATAGCGCAATTGTTGACCGCAAACCTTTAATACTGCCTGGAGATGGCAAAGTTATAGTATGGCCCGTTGTTAATTTAGAGGAATGGCCGCCAGAATTGCCGCTCCCTCGCCGTGTTTTAACACCTCCGGGAGAGGGCGGGCATGTTCCGGATATTCCTAATTGGTGTTGGTCCGAATACGGAATGAGAATAGGCGTTTGGAGATTAATGGAAGCGTTGGCTGAATTTAATGTGACACCTACAGTTTCGATGAATGGAACAGTTCCAAAAGCCTATCCGCGTGTTGCTGAAGCGGCTTTAGAAGCAGGTTGGGAGTTTATGGGCCATAGCTATATTCAGAAGCCGATGTATGAAATAGAAGATGAAGCCGAGGCAATATTTAAAACAATGGAAACTATGAAAGACTTTTGCGGGTATAAACCTCGTGGATGGATGGGACCTGGCCTTACACAAACGGAGAATACCCCGGAATTACTAGTTGAAGCTGGTTTTGAATATACAGCCGACTGGATTTTAGATGATCAACCATGTGAGGTGAAGACGCAAAAAGGAAAACTATACTCCATACCCTATACTACTGAACTCAATGATATTCCAATTATGTTGTCGCAAAATCATGTGTCTTCCATACTTTATGACCGAACTATGGATTATTTTGAGACATTACTGAGGGAGGGGGAGCAGAATGTTCGTATTATGTGCATCGCAGTTCATCCATATATTCATGGTGTTCCCCATCGAATTAAGTATTTTAGGCAAATATTCAAAGAGTTGTCTGACAATCCCGCAGTTGTGTTTATGACAGGTTCTGAGATTCTAGATTGGTATTTATTACAGCACTCTTCCCAAGAAAACTGAGTTTTTTCTTGGTGGTTATGCTTTTAGTACAGTGATTAATAAAATATTTGTTCCGGCATTTAAGAAACTAATAAGAACTAGTGCTAGTGCAAGGTCAGCAAAACCTAATATTGTTGCAAAGATGCTCATGCCTGTTATCATTAACAAATCGGTTGCAACGTGGCATAGCCCTCCCCCCAATAGTTGGAGAGATCTGCGATAATCTTGCGGCGATGCCGTAAATATAACCTGGAAAAAATGATACCGGCACATTGGTAAGGATATTAATTCAGATTTAGTTTCTAAACGTGTTGGATGTTTCTATACAATCCAGTAATTTTGACCGTATAAAGTGTTGCTTATCTATTAAAAAATAGCTTAAACCTGAAAGCGGAGGGGAAGCAGTCCCGGTGGGCTGGCTAGTCTTCAAAACTAGTGAAGGGCGTAAGACGTTCTTAGTGGGTTCGACTCCCACTCTCTTCCGCCAACTTTATGGAATTCCTCTTGAAAGAGTGGAATATGCTCCTTAGTAAGGTTTTGAATAAAAAGGAAAGTTAGAATGTTAAATAATGATATAGTGGTGCCTCATCCTGATGGTGGCATTCCAGGATTTCTCTCCCTGCCAGAGTCTGGCTCAAATACAGGGGTTGTATTGGTAAGCGCTATTTTCGGGGTTGATGATGACACAAAAAAAATGTGTTCCAAACTCGCTAGCGAAGGTTTTCCAGCAGTTGCTCTAAATATGTTCTGGGAGGATGAAGAAGACACGGGTGTATTGACAGTTGCAGAAATAGAGCGAGCCTCAGCACGCTCAAAAAGAATTGATCGTGCTAGGTGTAATGAGTACGTAAAACTAGCCATTGAAAATTTAAAATCACAATCTACTTGTAATGGCAGAATAGCGCTATTTGGTTTCTGTTTTGGTGGTCCTTTCGTAATTCAAGCTGGTGTTGATGGCCTTATTGACGGCGGGGTTGTTTTTCACGGATCCTATGTTGAGAAATTTCTTTCAGAGTTTCAAAATATTTCTTGTCCATTGGAATTTCATTATGGCGATAATGATAAGACTGCTCCAATGGAAGCTATAAATATTGTTAAAGCGGCCTGTGAGACGAAAAATAATACTTCACTGTATATTTATCCGGACGGAGAACATGGATATATGTTTCCAAATAGGGGGGCTATGTATCAGGAGAAGGCGGCTGATTTATCATGGGGCAGGGCAATGAATTTTTTAAAAAGCTTATAGTTTAGTCTCTTTTTATCCAGAAAACTATAATCATATTGAAATTAAGTTTAGTATATTTTTTTTGTAGGAAAATACTTTGGATCCATTAACACAAGGTCTGGTTGGCGCGACTTTGCCTCAGTCTTTCGCAAAAAAGACCAATATTTGGGTCGCCAGTGCGTGCGGTTTTTTAGCTGGTTTGGCTCCAGATCTTGATGTTTTTATAAGATCGTCGGAAGACCCGCTTTTATTTCTTGAATATCACCGGCAATTTACTCATTCGCTCATATTTATACCTTTCGGAGGTTTTATTTGTGCTTTTCTTTTCTTTTATTTAACCCGTAGGTGGATTAACCTGACGTTTAAGCAGTCCTTGATATTCTGCACAATGGGATACTCAACCCATGCATTAGTTGATGCATGCACGACATACGGTACAATGCTCTTGTGGCCCTTTAGTGACGAGAGGATTGCATGGAATACAATCTCAATAATTGACCCATTATTTACGATCCCTGTTCTAACCCTTGTTATATTTGCAATAATTAAGAAAAATCAAAAATACGCTCGGTTTGCACTGGTTTGGATATTTGGATATATGGCTTTGGGCTTGATACAGCGCGAAAATGCTATTGATATGGGACGCATGCTTGCCGAGGGTAGGGGGCATAATATTGTTCGTATCGATGCAAAGCCAAGTTTTGCAAACATTTTAGTCTGGAAAATCGTTTATGAGACTAAAGAGAAATTCTATGTTGATGCTGTTAGGGCGGGAATGTCTCCTAAAATATTTGAAGGAGACTCTCTTTTTAAGCTTGATTTGAAGAGAGATTTTGCTTGGCTTGATCCTAAATCCCAACAGGCAAGGGACATAAAACGTTTTAGTTGGTTTAGCAATGCTTACGTCGCTGTTGATCCAACACAATTAAATCGAATTATAGATGTTAGATTCTCTACTGTACCAAATGAAATCAAAGCGCTTTGGGCAATTAGGCTAAACAAAGATTATACCTCAAATTCTCACGTTGTTTATGAGACCAGCCGCGGTAATATTAAAACAAGCTTCGAAAAACTTTATAAGATGTTATTTCTTTAGAACAGTAGCCAACATTAAATACTACATTTTCCGAGTTAATTCTAATTTTAACTGAATAAGACCATAACAGTAATAGAAAAAACTACCGCTCTCTAAATGCAGTTTCTCCGGCATTTAAAAAAGGGTCTAATAGGTATTCTAGGACCGTTCTCTCTCCTGTATGAATACCGGCCATTACTTGCATGCCCGGAAATAGATCATATCTATTGTTACCTCTTCTAAAGTGGTTTCTAACGGTTTCAATTCTAACTTTGTAGTAAGGTTGGCCATCTGCTCCAATTATAGTATCAGGGCTAACTCTCAGCACAGTTCCATCAAGATTATCAAAACGCATTGCATCTGATGAAGCTAGTGTAATACGGGCCGGTTGCTTGGAACGTACATAGCCAATATCTTGAGGTTTAAGCTTCGCCTCAATAATTAATCGATCTCCCTCTGGGACTATATCTATAACGGGATCACCTGCTCTCACAACGCCGCCGATGGTCACTACATGCAAGGTCTTTACTACACCATCAACTGGCGACCTTAAAATTTTTCTATCTAAATTATCTTTAAATTTAGATAAACGCGGGGCGAATTCATCTAATTGGCGCCGTGCTAAATCAAGTTTCGTTCGAGCATCTTCAGAAAACCTACTTCTAATTCTATCCTTGTCTGCAGAAGCTTGTCTCAGGGCAGATTTTGCTCTTCGTAAGGCAACACTATTTTCTTCAATAGCTCCACTCAATTGGGCTGCTTCTTTTAATAAATCTATATGTTTATACTGGTTTGTAAGTTGATCTTTGAGTAATTCCTCGCTTATTTTAATTTGCCTTTTTTGTAACTCAAGTGACGCCTTAAGATTTCTAATTCTCGCAGTTGTTTCTTCAATATCTTGTTGGCGTTGGGCTATTATTGCTTGTTGTCCCTCGAATTCATCGTTGAGGCTATTCTGTCGGCTATTGAATAATTGAAGCGCTTCTTCAATTAACTTGGGGTATTTTTTAATTAGGTTAATAGAAAATTCAGGTTTAGAAATATTAGTCGCTGCTGCATCATGCAGAGCTATTTCAATTTTGAGACTGGTTATTCTATTTTTTAGCTCACCTACGTCTGCCCCCGATGCCGTAGACTCTAAAGTAATCAAAGATTGGCCTGCTTTGACCCGCTGCCCTTCTCTCACTTGTATTTCGCGTATAATTCCCCCTTCTAAGTGCTGTATTGTTTTGACTTGAGAGGAGGGAACCACTTCACCCTCCGCAACACTTACGATTGCTAGAGTGCTTTTCCATGCCCAAATACCAAAGGCGATACATGCAATAATACAAGTAAGCAAGAATAAATGGGAGGAGACACGTTCTTCTTTTTGGTTTTTAGAAAGGCTTAACAAATCATTATTCATTAGATTTTGTCTCCAAGATCTTATCACTTATTTTTATCTCAGGGGTGGGCTTCGAGTTTAAATCAATAAAAATATTTGCCTGATTGATAATTTGAGGATCATGACTTGTCATAATCACTGTATGCCCTTGTTTATGAAGATTGGTGAGTACCATAGAAATTATTTGGCTTCCCTCTTTGTCCATACCTTCTGTGGGTTCATCGAGAACTACAAGTTTTCCTCCAGTAACTAGTCCCCTAGCAAGGGCAAGGCGACGACGAATTCCGACGGCAAATTTGCGGCCATTGTCGATCACGTTTGTGGAAAGTCCATCCGGAGTTTCATCCAAAAACCTTCTTAACCCAGCCATATTTACTATTTCATTGAGCTGAGCAAGATCAATATTAGTTTTGTTTATAGTTAAATTATCTTGAAGAGTACCATTCATGAATCCAGGTTCTTGGGGTAGATAAATTATTTGTTTGCGCCACCATTCAGGGTGTACTTGGCGTAAGTCTAATCCATCAGCAAGTATTTGTCCTCGATCTGGCTCTATTAATCCTACGATCATGCGAGAGAGTGTCGTTTTCCCAGAACCATTTTGTCCACTTATTACACATATTGATCCAGCTGGTATTTTAACCGAGAGGCTCTCAAAGAGTGGTCCAGTTGTCTGTGGATACATGAAGCTCAGATCTCTTAGTTCTAGTGACCCGGAGTAATCGCGTTTTGCGGAGCCAGTTTCTGCCTCTCTTGGTAATTTTAAAAATTCGTTTAAACGGGTCATAGATTGATTTGCTTTAAGAAATGTTTCTCCCATTTGAGAAAACTTTGTAATTGGCTGGAGCGCGCGAGCAGCTAAAATATTTGCTCCAATAAGCGCTCCAACGTCCAGTTTTCCTTGTACAACTAGGATTGCACCAACACCTATGGTGGAAATGCTCATTAATCCAACGATACTGTTCGACAAGGAAGCTAGAAGCCCTTGCCTGTTAATTATTTTTCGGTAAAGAGTTTGGGCCAGTGTAAATTTTGATTGCCACGATTGAGTTAAAGCATCTGCTGCGTTAAAAACTCGAATCGTATCACTTTCCTGAATTGCTGTTGATGTTATTATATTTGCTCTTAAAGCCGCGTCTGAGAGTGACCGAGTTGGTGTTCTGATTGCAGTTGTTAATATTAGTCCAATTATAAATGAAATTATAATGAATATACTCGCGATGGCTCCAAGTTCTGGAGATAGAAGGTAAAGTACGGCTAAAAATAAAACTGCGAAAGGTAAATCTAGGATAGTCGATATGTTTGAGGCAGAGTATGCGTTGCGAATATGATCTACACCCTGCAGAACTTGCCTTTGTTGACCGGGGGTTACTCGGTCTAAAGATCCCGGCTTTATTCGCGAAAGCGCGCCGAAACTAATTCGTGCAATTTGCTCATCAGGCTTGATACTAATGCCCTTGGCGAGGCTGTGGCGAACCTGCCGAAAAGAAAACTCGATGAATACAGCTATAACAGCTCCCATGGAGAGTGTCATGAGTGTTGAATCTACACCATTGGCAACGTACCGGTTTAGGACTTGAATAACATAAATTGGTGCGGCTAAAGCCAATAAATTTGCGAAGAGAGACGCTCCAACCAGCTCTAAACTTAAAAAGGGCCTTCCCATCAATCTTCGAAAAAGTTCTTTCATTTTATCGCCAAATTCTATTAATGTTTCTAGAATATATAAACGTTATACGGCATAATACCGATACGTTAGATAATGAAAGGAGCATCATCCAATAAAACTGCACTTTGGTCGTTTGAAGTGTCACTGAAACTAGGCTCTTCAATTGCAAAGTCTTCTATCGATAAATTATTATCTTGACTGATAAGAGCTACAGAGGGTTGAGAGCTGATTTCCTCTTGGCTTTCAGTAAATTCATTTATTTCATCAAACAGAGAATTCTGACTCACGTAAGGTACGGTCTCGTTGCTATTTAAAACTGCTAATTTTTGAGTTTCTAAATTACCAATTAAACTGTTTAAATTGGGATCAATCGTACTTTCAGTCTCTATGTTACTAATGCCAAGAAAATTATCAGAATTATTCTCTTGAGAATTATCATGTTGAAAGATAAAAAAATCGTCGGAAAATAGTTTGATTTCTCCAAAAGGCTCAGCATCACCAAAGGGACCTTCAAAATTATCAAACGGATTATTATTTTGCTCAAACGGACTGCCACTTCCAAATGTCTCTAATCCGGCTCCCTTGTTTATAATCAGTTGAGCTGCGCTGTGATTAGTAACACTTATAATTACTCGCTCCATTTGACCAGTGATAAGTATCGTTTCTTCGCTGCTAATCTTACCAAAATCGCCCGTTGGCGGAACCTCTTCTTCTTCAGGTTCGCGAGGCACTTCATAATTTTTTATTGGGGCTTTTTTCTCTTCTTTTGGCTCTCTCTTAGGAGCTATTATATTATTTTTTTGAGGAATGCCTGGTGGTTCATTTGTTTCATTTGGTTCAGCTACTGTTGGCTTTTCTTCTTTTGAGGTGGGAGCTGGGTCCTCTTTTTCTTCTCCTTGTCTGCTTGGGCGGTTACCTTCCGCATCACGGGGTAGTGGCTGATCTGGCAAGCTTTTAAGAGCAGTGCTATATTTTTCTGTGATCGTTCGTATTGGAAGAATCACCGGGGGCTCCGGTGGGGCAAAAGAGCTTGTTACTTCTGTTGTTGCACCTGGCTCGGTTAAAAATACCGTTCCTGCTTCGGTTGCCACTGACAATTCACCCACAGATCCGTCTGCATCGGGTAACAGAGAAATTGTATTTTTTTCACCTTCGGCGGCGGCAGTTCCAACAAGTTTGGTTCCACGAATACCGATTGTTGCTACGGGTGTTTTTAAGACCATTGAATCAGGTCCTGTTTTTGCTATTTGACCTGAAACAAATGAAAAGACGCCTTGGACTACGTTTATTGACGCATTTCCCTCTTGAGATGTCTGATCAAACGTTACATCATCCATTACCATACGACCGTTGGAGTCAAGGGACAAAACACTGTCATCTTCAAGAAGAATACCAATTACTCCCTCAGGACCCGTTTCTAAAATATCACCCGAGAATATTTTCGATCCGGCCTTTAAAGTAATTTGTTTACCGTCCGTACGTGTCGCAGTCGCGGTACCATCAATATTTTCAATTTGCCCAATAGATTTCGCACTTGCCTGAGCAACCTCAACATTTCCGCTCGATTGAGCAAATTGCATAGGAGCAATTGGGCCCGCTAATTTACCCGCTAATTCGCCTGAAATAACAGCACCATTTTCTGTATAAAGATCCGACATAGTTTCAAAATTAAAATAATCTACAATAAGTGTTTCTTGGCCTTCTTTACCTTTTAAAAACAGATCAGTTCCTTGACGAACAAACTCAGCCCCTAAGATCCATGAGCCATCTATGGTAATGGTGCCAGCGCCCTCAGCCTCGATGACATCCATTTGTTTATTATTTAATTTTAGCGTTTTCATACTTGATCCTAAACAATCCACCGCCATGACTATTACACTGGTGCTATTTTGTAAACTAAATTCAATATTTGTTCAAATATTGAACTTTCTTTAATTTCTTTAGAGCGCCAATCATTTTTCTCATTTTCATCAATGATCTGATCTAATGACTAAAATTTAAATAATTTTTAGGTGTCTGCTGTAAAATATAAGGCGGAGATCTTATGACTAGCCTCATTCAACAATTCTTATATAAACCCTAATGATTTAGGCAATAAAAGTTATGTCACCTGCAACAATATCATCACTACCCGTCATATCTGCCACTAATACGGCATCTTCGGTTGCGGTGCTACCATCAGCATCAAAGAATAGTTCATCGGTTGTTTGATTGAAGAAAAAACGAATATTTGCATTGGATGCGGCAGTTTTATCTACCCCTGCTTCAAAAGCATTGCCTGCTAAGGTTTGACCAGCTGTTCCGCCAAAAATAGTTTCGTTAAACTCAAATTTATCTTGACCAGAATCAAAGCCCGTTATGAAGTCCCCGAGCTCAGAAAGTTGACTATATTTTAGTGCATATTGTCCATTAACGACATTAATATCGATAAGGTCACCATTTAGATTGCGTGTTACGCTCGTAATTGATGCATCTATTAGATTAATGCGATCTTCACCTCCCTCACCATCTACTGTAACTACGGTTGAGTTATCAGTAACGGCAATAAAGAAAGTATCCGTCACGCTGCTTCCCTCAATAGTATCTGCATCAAAGATGTCGTAAGTATTATTTTGGGTAACATTTGCACCTAATTTTATGACATTTGTGCCCGTTCCTAAATCCAGTATCATATTAGTGTTTGAATCCAAAGTTATCGTATCATCTCCAGTCCCACCAAGTATTGTTTCAACATTTCTTGTTGTTAATACATTTTTTGTATCGTTTAAATTAAGTTGGTCAAGAGAACCGTCAACCAAATCGACAAGTGCTGTAGAGCCATTATTATCTGTTACATCACGGGTTATGATGTCATTCGATGAGCTACCAGTGAAATCCGCTACGTCAATTGTCTCGAATATTTTAGGAGTAGCTCCAGAATCTCCACCTTCGCCATCATCTTTAAAATCTTCAAAGAAAAAATCGGGTGTGAAGCCTACTGGTGCGTCTTCGAAGCCAAAGAACTGACCAAAATCTAATCCGAAATCGCCAATGCCGGGTCCAGAATCGCCGGGCCCATCTAGTCCGAAATTACCAAAGTCTCCGAACCCACCCGAGCCAAAACCTCCAAAACCTCCAAAACCTGCCGAAGGAGTAAAGAAATTCTTTGGGCCTCCGCCAAAATCCCCTCCACCAAAACCTCCGCCAGGACCACCCGGTCCATCACCGAAGCCTCCGCCAGGGCCGTCAACAAAACCTCCACCAGGACCACCCGGTCCATCACCGAAGCCCCCACCAGGACCATCCTCAAAATTACCGGGGCCGGGGCCGTCACCAAAGCCCCCACCAGGACCATCGTCAAAATTACCGGGGCCGGGGCCATCACCGAAGCCCCCACCAGGGCCGTCACCAAAGCCCCCACCAGGACCATCGTCAAAATTATTGGGGCCGGGGCCATCACCGAAGCCCCCACCAGGGCCGTCACCAAAGCCCCCACCAGGACCATCCTCAAAATTACCGGGGCCGGGGCCATCACCGAAGCCCCCACCAGGGCCGTCACCAAAGCCCCCACCAGGACCATCGTCAAAATTACTAGGGCCGGGACCATCTCCAAAATCTCCACCGGGACCGGGACCGTCACCAAAATCTCCACCAGGACCGGGGCCGTCACCAAAATCTCCACCGGGACCATCTGGACTGTCACCCGGACTTCCGCGAACCTCAGGAGCCGAATCTCCTTCCGATAAGTTTCCATCTACAGGTTGCTCCCCGCCATCAGGTGGACCTTCCCCATCAGGCGGACCTTCTCCATCAGGTGGACCTTCTCCATCAGGTGGACCCTCTCCAACAGGTGGACCTTCTTCACCTTCGGGTGGACCTTCCCCATCAG
>JADHRD010000119.1 GCA_016777585.1 Rhodospirillales bacterium
TGTTGATTTTTCATATGCTCTCTCAGACGTTCTGGCGACTGTCCTGTATAGCCAATCGTCCACATTCCACTATTCCACTCACGAGTTATATCTTCGATTAAAGGCTCGTTATTTTTAACCTTTATCTTCTTGAACATCTCTTTATCCACGCCAAACTTCTTAGCAAAAAGATACATAATTTCATGATCGGTTTTGGACTCAAATAATGGATCTACAACCTTTTCACGCCACTGTATCGATCGATTTGAAGCAGTAACTGAACCATAAGTCTCAAATTGTGTAGTAGCAGGTAATAGATAGACCCCGTCTTTACGGTCCTGCATTACCGCTGTTGCCGTTGGATATGGATCGATCACGACTAACGTGTCGAGCTTCTCCATAGCCGTTTTCATTTCCACTCCGCGAGTTTGAGAATTTGGAGCATGACCCCAGAATATCATGCCTTTAACATTATCAGGCTGAGCAATATTCTTTTTATCTTCAAGAACACCATCAATCCAACGTGAAACAGGTATTCCTTTACTAGTCATTAATTTTTTGGAGGAGAAACGGCCCAACATATAATTATAGTCAACACCCCATACTCTTGACCAGTGTTTCCATGCTCCAGTCGAAAGCCCGTAATATCCCGGAAGAGAATGTGATAGAACGCACATATCAGTTGCACCCTGCACATTATCATGTCCGCGGAAAATATTAGCACCACCTCCGGCAGTTCCCATATTACCCAGCGCTAATTGAAGGACACAGTATGCTCTAGTGTTATTATTTCCATTAGTATGCTGAGTTCCACCCATACACCATATGAGAGTACCGGGTCGGTTGTTTGCTAGAGTTCGAGCCACACGCTTCAACTGCGAACCAGGAATACCAGTAACTCTCTCCGTTTCTTTCGGATTCCATTTCTCAACTTCAGCTCGAATTTCATCCATTCCATATACTCGCTGTTGGATAAATTGTTTATCCTCCCAGCCATTTTCGAGAATATGCCAAAGAATACCCCACACTAAGGGCACGTCCGTGCCTGGACGCATCTGAACAAACTCATCAGCATGTGCCGCCGTCCGAGTAAATCGCGGGTCACACACGATAACTGGAGCGTTATTCTCTTCTTTAGCTTTTAATATGTGTAACAGAGAAACTGGATGAGCTTCCGCGGGATTACTTCCAAATAATATAATTGAACGAGCATTTTGAATATCATTCATGCTGTTCGTCATTGCACCATATCCCCAGGTATTTGCAACACCAGCTACGGTTGTAGAGTGACAAATACGGGCTTGATGGTCTCCGTTATTAGTACCCCAAAACGCGTAAAATTTTCTAAATAGGTACGACTGTTCATTATTATATTTAGCAGAACCCAACCAATATACGGAATCTGGCCCCGATTCTTTCCTAATTTTCAAAAGACGGTCACCAACCTCGTCTATCGCATCGGCCCATTTCATACGTTGCCACTTACCATCTACCAATTTCATTGGGTATTTGAGGCGGCGTTCTCCATGAGCATGTTCCCTAACCGCGGAACCTTTAGCACAATGAGCGCCCATGTTGATAGGGCTATCGTAGCTAGGCTCCTGCCCAATCCATACGCCATTCTTTACTTCTGCAACAACGGTACAACCGACTGCACAGTGAGTACATACAGACTTTATCTCTTTTACATCCGAAGAAGCCTTTCCTTGTGCTGCAGCTTTCTTAACGCTACCTAGTGATAGTGTCGAGGCCGCCGCTAGACCACCGACCGTTAATCCCGATCTTCTGAGAAAAGTACGGCGATCCATTGCTACACCTGTTAATCCCGATAACGCTCTGGTTAATCGAGGGCGATGTGCCAATCCATCAGTCTTTTTTATCAACATAGGCCTCTCCTATTTTCTATTTTGTTCATTTAAAATTTCGCAGAATCATAATATTTTTTTATATGGTCCGTTTCATGGTACCCAATAGTCTTTTCATTTTTTGGATTAGACGCAGCATTAACTTTTCCTGATGACAAAACACTTGACGCTATAGCAGCAACACCTACGCCCATCCCGGCAGATTTGATAAAATCTCGTCGCGATGGAGCCTTTATTTTATCTTTACTCATTTGAATTTCTCCTAACTAAAATTAACAAACTCAATAATTTTTCTGTGAACAATATTACTGCCGGTCCGTCGACCAAATTATTACGCAGCTATTAAGAACGCTTCTCCTTCTACCTTCATAAACAATTTTCCGATCTTCCCAACCGGTGAATATATACGAGCACTATTTGCTCTTTCTAAATCATCAAAGAATTTTGGGGCCCAACAGTCTATATGATTATCAAAAAAGTTATTTTGATCTTTAAGCATCAGAGGTTTCCCAAAATTACCAATAATAAGGCCGTGCATCATTTCCATTAAAAAAGCTATATGATCATCGGGCTCTTTGATTTCTTCAGTTTTTTCGATACCCAATAGATCCATATGCTCTCTCAACTCTGCGAGAGGCTTCTCATTCAAAAATCCTGTTAGGTAATAAGACTTAAATGGAATTAGCTCGCCCTGCGTGACGCCAATGAATAACTCATTATATTCTTCAACGGATTTTTCCAAATTCTCTAATGTAATCTGGAGTTTTAATTCACTAATCGCTTCCCCTATTGGCGAGTCGTCACAGTAAAGATTTTTTACCACATTAATTAGCTCGAGATCGGGTGGTGCTCCCAGTAGTCTCGACAACAAGAGGTACAGTTGGGCTCTAAAGAGTTCCAAGTCTGCCACGCTATTATCTGTGTCTTGATTTCGGACCAATTAGTTATTCCCTGTCACTGGCTTTTTTATTTTTTATGACGCCAGTTTTATTTTTTTGTGGTCCTTAAACCCCACCTTAGGAAGGTTAAAAAAAATAGTCAACTAAAATAATACTCTTTCAAAAAATTTAGGCATATTTTTTTCGTCTGGCCGTTTCTTTCTTTTCTTTTCAAAAATTAGTTTTAAGAAACTTCTGGCTAATTATTTTAATAACGCATTAAATAAGACTTCAGAGACTAACGGTGAGAAAATGAGCGAAAAACTTCAAGATGATATTCTATCAATCCTTGCGCAAGTTAACGTGCCAGGAAGCGATAGTAATTTAGCGGAACTTGGCCTTATTTCTGGTGTTGTTGTAAAAGATGGGATAGCTCACATTGCTTTGCAAACTAACAAAGACAGTGCGGATGTGATGGAGGGCGTCGGGAAAAAATGTGAACAATTAGTGTCAAATCTAACTAATATTTTGAGTGTTACTGTTGTACTAACCGAAGAAATAAATACAAATTCCGAAAAAAAAATCTCAGACAAAACTTCTATCCCAACACTAGACCTAACTCAGGAAGAGCGCCGAATTAAATCTGAGGGAGTTGAATTCATTATTGCTGTAGCGTCTGGTAAGGGTGGGGTTGGAAAGTCAACGACAACAGTAAATATTGCTCTTGCATTATCCCGCCTCGGTAAAAAAGTTGGAATAATGGACGCTGATATTTATGGTCCGTCAATACCACGAATGATGGGAATTTCTGGACAACCTAGATCCGAAGACGGCAAAACATTAATCCCAATGGAAAGTTATGATATAAAATGCATGTCCATGGGTTTCATGGTCCCAGAGGAAGAACCAACAATCTGGAGAGGCCCTATGGTTATGGGCGCCCTCGAGCAAATGTTAAAAGATGTAGAATGGGCTCCTCTAGATATTTTAATCGTGGATATGCCGCCCGGAACGGGCGATGCTCAATTAACAATGGCCCAAGGAACTGAGCTTGCTGGAGCAATAATTGTATCAACGCCCCAAGATATAGCATTGCTGGATGCAAGAAAAGGATTGAATATGTTTCGTCAAGTTGATGTGCCCATTTTAGGTATCATTGAAAATATGAGCTATTATATTTGCCCTAAATGTGGAGATGAGGCCCATATATTTGATAATGGTGGGGCCCGGGAAACAGCAAAAAAAAATGACTGCACTTTTCTTGGAGAAATACCCCTAGATAGGGAAATTCGCGAGACTTCTGATGCTGGCAGACCAATTGTTATAAGTAAAACGAGTAGCCCCCATGCTAAAGCCTATATGGAAATCGCAACAAAAATTTTGAACGAAATCGATGCATTAAAATAGCTAAATTTAAAAATTATTTTAAACTATGTGATTAAGATTTGACCTTCTCGATTTTCTCTGAAGATAACATACCAATTTCATCTTCACTTTCATCATCACTTTCATCATCAAGTTTATTGTCTTCCAAATCGTTAGACCCCTCCAAACTTGTTGAAACCTCATTATCGTGCTCATCCGAATTCTCATCAATTATTTGGCTATCGGATTGATTTACAACTTCTTCCGTTTGATCGGGATCAAACATTCCTTTACCGGGCTTATAACGAGTTGCGACAGCCTCAGTTACCATTCCAATCATGCTGTAATCCTCATCGTAGTCATTAAGACCATCCAAACCAGCAAATATGGGGTTGCTATTAAATAATTTTTTTAATGCCAATCGTTTGAGATGCTCTGGCGTGTCATTCCTAAGAAAAAGTGTGTAATCAGAATCTCCATCAAGCGTATCTATATCAGGCAAATCATCGGGAATGACAGTACTTTGTTCTTGTTCGGTTGACGTATTAACTTCACCAGCTGTTTTCGATATCTCGACTATTTCGTTACTGTCTCTATTTATAGTATCAGAACGATCCGCAGTCTTTAGGTCTGACCATCGTTTTAGAAAATTCTCGTCATGAGCTTTACTCATTGGCCAGTCCTAAAATAGGTATTCCCTATTGGTGCAATAGGCTTGTCATATCCTTCTTTACGAGGGTCGAAGGCTTTGCGTTTGCGTTTTTTAAACGTTTCCTCAATATAATATTTGTCAACATAAGCACTTAACCAGGAAAAAACGCTCGCTGGCATTAAAACACCCTCTACGATTTCTTCCCCACTATCCAGATAATCTTGTGCCTCATATGGACACACCGTCACTAAAAAAGGAACAATATTTAATCCCTCATTATTTTCAGAATCAGGCTCAGACTCATTCTCTCTGAGTACAACGTAAACAGAAGGATTATCTAATCCCAAATTAAACTTGTAGCCCTCTGTTTCTTTATTGAAAATTTCTAAGGTTAACGTTGCGGCATGGTACTGAACCCAATTTCCTTCGTTGTCAGTACCTGAACGAAGTTCGACAGGATTGTCTATTAAATCCGCGCCCGGGATAACCGCAATAACTGACCAATCAAACTCGACCCACTTATTTCGTGAAGTTCGCTGTTCTAAAATAATACCTAGGAGCATCGATAAATCTTTATTTTCTTCCGGTCTTTTCAATTTGCCTACTCCACGCAAACTTTTAATAGCTATTAATGTGAGAACAGTCTATTTATTCTATAACATATATAAAGTGTATCTAATATAAGAATTTAACAAAATGGAATTATTTTTTTAAATTATGCCAAATAATACAAAAATTCTACCACTTGATTTAAAGAATGTTTCACATTCGATAAATGGCATGCGTTATATTAAAGACATAACCCTGCAGCTTGGAACCAATGTTAACACTATGATTCTTGGTCCCAATGGTGCTGGGAAAAGTCTCTTTCTCAGAATTTGCCATGGACTTATAACGCCGAGCCAGGGAGAAGTTAAATTCCTTGGGCCTTCTGGGGCACAGCCCAAGAAATATCAAGCAATGGTTTTCCAAAAACCTGTGATGCTACAAAGATCTGTTATTGGAAACATGGAATTTGCTCTTAAGTCACAAAAAATACCCAAAAATCGCATGGTATCAATTATTGAAGAGACCTTAGAGGCTACAGGACTATCAAGACTTGCCAAAGTATCCGCGAGAGAACTCTCAACTGGAGAACAACAACGTTTGGCAATTGGGCGGGCGTGGTCTTTAAAGCCCGAGATTCTTTTTCTTGATGAGCCTACTGCAAATTTAGATCCAGCTGCCACACATGTTGTAGAAAAAATTATTAATGAGATCAAGAAATCTGGTACAACTATCGTGATGGCAACTCATGATTTAGGGCAGGCTAAGAGACTCGCAGATAATATTTTATTTCTATATCGAGGTAGAGTTTTAGAAAATAGTTCCGTGGAAACATTCTTTTCAGGGCCAAAAAATGATTTAGCACAATCTTTTTTAAGAGGTGAACTTTTATGGTGGCATCGGCAAAAACTCAAACCGCCTTCGGAATTAAGAAACCATTAGAGTTATCAAAAAAAAATACAGGGAGCCAATAAATGAAGTTAAACGGCAAAGAAGTATTAATCTGCAACTGTGAGGGCACAATGCCATTGCTAGAAAAAGACTTGGGAAAGCTTTTTG
>JADHRD010000120.1 GCA_016777585.1 Rhodospirillales bacterium
ATCAACGTCTCATCTTTTCTCGAGGCAAGCATAAAATCATCAAATTTAAAAAAGATTATTGATTTAGATTTAGAGCCTAATTAATTGCAATAAATACGAGTAAACCAAACTAAAATTATATTTTGGTAAGAATATTTACTAGTGTTTTAACAAGTTTTTAACTGTTTGTGATGCAGCGATAGTCTCTCCCAATCTATATATTTCGTGATTAGATTCTATTAAATTTAAATCATAAAGATAATTTATCATCAAACCATATGATTGATCAATTCCACGAAGTGAGGTATCTGCCATCCAGTTTAATCGCTCCATACTCGCTCCGTTATTCAGGTGGAAGTGAGCCACAGAGTCAAAAGCCGTTCCGCTCTCGCGTTTTTCCAATAACAAGTACTCGGCACATATTTTTGTAAGAGGCTCGCGTACCAACGAAACAAGGTGTTTATCCTTATACCAGTGATTATTCTGAATTATACTTTTTATTGCACCCTCAACGGTATCTGTTTTTGTGAATTCCATTAAAACTTTGGACTGTTCAGAGTTTGAAAACACTCTTTTTCCTTCGGTCATTTTTTTCTCAAACCAAGAAGAAAATCCAGGGATGGGCGAGAGTGTTGCAAATGCCTTAATATTAGGTAACTCTTTTGAGAGACTATCGACTACACGCTTTATGAGGAAATTACCAAAATTTATTCCTGACAAACCTGATTGAGCATTTGATATTGAATAAAATACAGCTGTATCCGCAATCTGCGCATCGCCTAATGGAGCATTTTCATCAAGTAAAGATTGGACACTAGCAGAAATTCCATTAACCAGCGCGACCCAAACAAAAATAAGAGGCTCCTCTGGCATTTTAGGGTGGAAAAACCCAAAACAACGGCGGTCTGCGGCTAACCTATTTTTTAAATCGCCCCAGTCTTTTATCTCATGAACAGCTTCATACAAAAACAATTTTTCTAAAAGAGATGCCGGAGCTTGCCAAGTTATTTGTTTTAGTTCCAAAAAACCAACATCAAACCACCCTGACAGTAATAACTTAAGATCATTCTCTAACCCACGGAGTTCAGGCTTTTCTTTTTTCCAAAGAAGAAGCTCGGATCTCATATCAACTAAAAATTTAATTCCATCAGGTAAGGCATTGAATTGTTGTAATAATTTAACTCTTGGTGACTTTAAAGACTCTTGTAGCTTCTGCTCTGCATGAAATAAATTTTGGCTATCATTTTTTTCAGTGTCAAATAAGCTTTTAATTGCTTTTTTAATTAATACACTATCGGTTCCGTATTCTAATGAAAGTATGGTGAGGAATTTTTTTTTGCCCTCATCATTTAAAGATAGGTAGGCAAAGCCAAGAGTGGCAGCTCTCTTTCGAGCCGAAACTTCACCACCCCTAGCTTCCAAACACGCATTCATTTGCTTAATAATTTTTTTATGATCATTTTGGTTCAAATTAGGTGTAAGCTTTATCTCATTATCTAACTTATTATCACTCGCTATCTTGTTCCATGCGATCTGAAGGTTTTGTAGTGCCCTATTCCATAAATTTGAAGATTTTTGTTCTGTCATTTTTTTTCTCAATCAGCGTTTCGACAATGCTAGACATAGTTTTAAGGACTATGAAAGTAAGTTTAAAACTCCAGGAATACCATCAATAATATCTTCAGCTATTAATCCATGTCCAAAATGCAAGGCTGCCTCTCCATGAATCCAATTACCAGCACAAGCAGCCTCGTACGCCGGCATGCCAGTTGCCAATAAACCCGTTATAAGCCCTGATAAAACATCTCCGGAGCCCGCAGTTGCTAAAGTTGTGGGCGAGTTAACATTAATTGCAATTCGTCCATCTGGAGCAGCAATAACAGTATCGGCACCCTTATAAACCACTACTGCTCCACTCTTCTTGGAAGCAGATCTAGTATCATTTATTTTATTACCAGTAAAATCAAAAAGCCTTAAAAATTCTCCTTTGTGGGGTGTTAAGACTACTGGACCCTTAATCCATTTAAATAAACTAGAAGGATTATCTTTAAATAGAGTGAGAGCATCCGCATCAAGCACAACGGACTTTCTTGTGCGCAAACCCGTAATGGTACGAGATTTTATATCAGCAGTCAGTCCATTACCTGGGCCAATCAAAAGTGCGTTACATCGAGGTTCAGAAACTACCTTTTCAAAGTCTAACGTTTTATCTAGACCCAAAAACATTGTCCCAGGGTGAGATGATAAATAAATTGATCTAGAAACCATGTTTGCAGCAACCGATACTAGACCGGCACCAACCCGTCTCGCTGCCGCTGATGCTAAAAAGGCTGCTCCTGGCATCTCGTCTCCCCCTGATATTATGGCATGCCCCCTTGAATACTTATGATCGTCAACATCTGCAAAATAAAATTTATTGGAAAATACCCTAGGATTATTCTCATTCAAATTTACATTAATGCTATCTAACACTGAATTAGGAATGCCAATATTAACAACTTTTAGATCACCCACTTTAGATCGACCTGGTAACATTAAATGGCCCGGCTTCTTGCGAAAGAAGGTTACTGTAACGTTAGCATTGATAGCGCACCCTTGAATCTGGCCAGTATCACCATTAATACCACTTGGAATATCAACTGATATACAATCAATTTTTTTTTTGTTGATTATCTCAATAATCTCCCGAGATATGCCACTTACTTCACGATTTAAACCGGCACCAAACAACGCATCAACAATGAGATCTACATTATCTATGAGTTTTATTGATAATTTTTGTATTTCACCTTTCCAGAGTTGTGACGCCCTACGTGCATCATTATCCAAATCCTGTTTATCACCCAATAAAGCTAATTCGACCGGCCAACCAATATTTTTTAAACCACTTGCGATTATGAAACCATCTCCGCCATTATTACCTGGCCCACAAATTACCAATACACGGCGTCGCGACCATTTTTTTCTCAAAACTTTTGCCACGGATAAACCAGCTGTTTGCATCAAGTCAAAACTATCTAAGCCAGATTTAATGGCAAGGTCATCTGCAAAATACATTTGATCCGTTGTTAGGATTTCATTAGGTGGAGCGTTGTAAGTCATAAAACAGATTAATATTTTACTGATGGGGTTCGCAAGTGAAGATCATAAAATTAATAAATGTTTGGCTATAGATTAATTTCAACTATATAAAATGTATTACATTGATTTGCTCGGGCATTTAATTTATGAAAGTTTTAGTTCTAGGTTCTGGAGTTATTGGTGTCACGACAGCCTATTTCCTTCATAAAGATGGCCATGATGTCACTGTGATCGATCGTCAGAGCTCAGCTGGCCAGGAAACAAGCTTTGCAAACGGCGGACAAATTTCCGCTAGTCAGGCCATGTCTTGGGCATCTCCTGAAACACCGCAACTTATGCTTAAATGGCTTGGTCGCAACGATGCACCATTACTCTACAGAATGCGTCTTGATCCTAAACTTTGGGTTTGGAGCTTACGATTCTTGGCTAATTGCAACCCTAAAAATTTTACACTAAATACAGCTAAAAATCTTAGATTAGCACTTTATAGCCGAACTCTTTTACCCGAAATACGTCAAAATACAGGAATAGAGTACGACTTTTTAAATAAAGGAATTATTCAAGTATGTAGGGAAGAAAAAGATTTTCAAGCATACGCAAAACAAGCTTGCGTTTTAAAAGATTTGGGTTGCGAGAATAAAATACTCACTGCCAAACAAATCTTTGAGATTGAACCCGCATTTAGTGCGAGCCCAGATAAAATTATTGGGGGTATTTATACACCAGATGACGAAAGTGGAGACGCTCAAAAATTTACAGCTGGACTAGCCGAATATTTATTTAATTTAGGTGTAAATTTTCGCTATAATGAGACTGTTGAGAAAATTAATATAAAAAATAACAGGGTTACATCAGTCCAAACAAACAAAGAATTAGTGAACTCTGATGCAATAATTGTATCTTTGGCCAGTTATTCGCCCATTCTCCTAAAACCACTTGGGATCAATATTCCAATTCAACCAGCCAAGGGATATTCTGTCACAGTACCAACAACAGGTTATAATGCCGCGCCAACAGTAAGTATAACTGATGCAGATCATAAAATCGTATTTTCACGATTAGGGGAACGTCTTAGAATAGCTGGAACAGTTGAGTTTACCGGTTATAATACAGATATTAATCATGAGCGAGTTCGTTCAATTTTGAATATTGCAGAGCATATATTCCCAGCTGCAGGTGACTATTCTAGAGCTGAATTTTGGACTGGTCTTCGTCCGTTAACTCCCGATGGAGCACCTATTATTGGGAAAACTAGGTATGAAAATCTCTACCTCAATACTGGTCATGGTAGCCTTGGTTGGACAATGTGTGCAGGATCCGGAAAAATTATATCGGACTTAATAAACAATAGATCATCATCAATCAATGTCAGTGATATTGGATTAAATAGATTTTAAAATTTACTTAATCTACCATTTGACAAACCTCATACTCTAAATTAGAACAAAACAAGAACAATTAGAGTTAAGTAAGCGGAGGAAATGATGTATTTAAAATATTCAAAAATTGCATTTAATAAAAATAAAGAACTTAATAAAAACAGAGAAACATTAGAAAAATTACGTAATAAAATTAGTCAAATAGAAAATAATAATAAATCAAATAATGATAAAATTATTTCACAAACACCAATTATTCCTCTTGGGGAAAGAAGAATTGACTCCTCTTTGCCATGGGGTGATTTTCCTAAAGTAGGCCTCCATGAGATTGTAGGAGATACATCAGCAGTTGGTTTTGCGGCCACAATAATAAACAAAATTAGTAGCCAAAATATAAATAAAACAATTCTTTGGTGTCAATCTAGACGTAATTTATACTGTCACGGACTATTGCAATTTGGGATAAGCCCTGATCGTATTATTTTTGTTCACAGTAAAAATGATACTGAAATTCTTTGGGCTATGGAAGAAGGCCTCCAAAATCGGGACCTAAGTATTGTTGTAGGAAGACCGTATAAAGTCCCTTCAATTGCAGGTCGGCGCTTACAATTAGCCGCAGAAGCAAATAATAGCTTGGCCTTATTAATTAACCCACAAACAGATAAGAGCAATCAACTGCATACCAACACAGTTAACGCAGCATTAACTCGGTGGCACGTTAAATCTGCATCAAGTCTAAACACACAATATCATAATAAGCCCAGTTTTCCCAAATGGGATTTAGAGTTACAACGTTATAAATACAGCTCAATTAATCTTAATAAACAAAAAATAAGAAAGAGCCAGGAAACATCTTGGCAGGTGGAATGGTGTCATGAAACGCATAATATCTCTTTGGTTGCCAACCTTTGCAACGGATCGACTCAATCAAACGAAAATCAAAGCAAAATACAAAATAACGGTTAACGAAAAGCAAAATAAGGAATTTCCATTAGCCACAGTTCAAAAGCTAAATGGGGTAAAACGTATACTAGCTGTCAATAATGCCGCAAGATTAGAAGGTATTAAAACAGGTTACACACTTGCAGACGCCAAAGCACTCTTTCCTGAATTATTAATTGAAAAAGCTGACTATATTAATGATTCAAAAACATTAGAGACCTTAGTCAAGGCTTTCCAACGTTACTCACCATGGACAGCTATTGATCTCAATGAAACCAATCCTTTAGTAAGCTTAATTGGCAGTGGTAGCATTTGGATTGATATTACAGGTTGTGCCCACCTATACGATGGCGAACATCCACTCGTTAAGGATTTATACAACTATTGCCTAAGAATTGGTTATCAGGCACGCATAGGTCTTGCTGATACCCCTGGAGCAGCGTGGGCGGTTGCTAGGTTTAATAACGCCCTATCAACGATTATACCACCTAAATCTCAGAAAGAGGCTTTAGCCCATTATCCCGTAGTGGCGCTACGATTAGACCCAACTACAACTGAAAAATTACATAATTTAGGCTTAAATCAGATTGGTGACGTTTATAATGTGCCTAGGGCTCCTCTTACATCTCGTTTTGGATTAGGACTGCTCCAGAGACTTGATCAAATCCTGGGACTTGAGAATGAACCTATATCACCTTACCGCTCCAAACCTGAATACTTAGTAAGGATTTCTTTCCCTGAACCAATTGGAAATAAACAAGATATTAAATTTGCTCTGGATAAATTATTGATAAAACTTTGTAAAGTTTTAGAAAAGAATAATCTTGGTGCACGATTACTAAAGTTTAGTATATTTCGAATTGATAATACTCATATGAGTA
>JADHRD010000121.1 GCA_016777585.1 Rhodospirillales bacterium
CTGGTATTTTGCTGACCTTATTTCAAATGATCGCCCTGATAAAACTATACTCAACCATGACCTAAAACGTTTTGAAAGGGGTATTAATATTGATGAACGTGGCGCGGGGCCAGACCCGAAATTGCATGGTTAAGTGGTGGTATAAATGATAAGAATTCCATGCCCCTTTTGTGGAGACAGAGACCACAGTGAATTCACGTACGGCGGAGATGGATCAATCAAATATCCGGAGATCGGGGCCAGCAAAGAAGCTTGGATTTCTGCTGTTTTTGAACGACAAAACATTAAAGGAAAACAGCTAGAAACATGGCATCATCTTTACGGTTGCAGAATGTGGATGATTGTAGAAAGAGATACAACTACTCATGAAATATTTAGGGTATGGCCCGCAGACCAAAGAATCATAGAGAAATGATCGGAAATTTTTTATGACAGCAAAGCGTCTAAGCTCAGGGGGTAGAATTGACCGAGCTAAAATAATAAAATTCACATGGGATAATCATGAATTAAACGGCCATCCTGGTGACACTCTTGCTTCAGCTCTAATGGCGAACAATCAAAAAATTATCGGTCGTAGTTTTAAATATCATCGTCCCCGGGGAATCACATCTTCAGGAGTTGAAGAGTCTGGGGCTATCGTAACTGTTGGAGCAGGAGCAAGGAAAGAAGCCAATGTTAAAGCCACCACTCAAGAACTTTATCACGGGCTTACCGCAAATGGTCAGAATGCATGGCCAAATATACGTTTTGACCTTGGTTTCACTGCAAATTACTTCAGTAGGTTTTTAGGCGCTGGATTTTATTACAAAACATTTATGGGTATTCCTCCGTTTGAATGGGGAAGAGGCACACAAATCTGGATGTTTTATGAAAAGTATATCCGAAAAGCGGCTGGTATGGGAACTGCTTCAAGACAACCTGATCCAGATAACTATGAACACTCGCATGGGTTCTGTGACGTGGCTATCATAGGATCTGGACCCTCTGGTTTAGCTGCAGCCTCGAGGTTATCCGATACAAATGAAGACGTAATATTAATAGAACAGGATTTTGAATTAGGTGGAGACTATCTAAATCACGATGATAAATCTGAGGTATTAGTTCAAATACTTTCAAAAATAAATAAATCGAATATTCGGATAATGAAGCGAACTACTGCTTTTGGGGCATATGACCATGGAACATTAGGACTACTTGAACGCGTAGGAGATCATCTAGAAAATCCCTTAAGCTGCCAACCGCGCCATAGATTCTGGACTATACGCGCAAAGAGAATTATTCTCGCAACCGGGGCACTTGAACGCCATTTTGCTTTTGCAAATAATGATTTACCTGGAATAATGGCTGCAAATTCTGCACGTACTTACTTAAATAGATATGGAATTTTACCAGGAAGCAATATAGTGATTTCCACAAATAATGATAGTGCATATATCGTCTCTCAAGAACTTCAAAAAGCAGGAGCTAGCGTTACACTATTAGATGCTCGTGCGAATTTACCAAATCATTTAACTAAAAAAATTGCCGAGGAAGGAATAGAATTGATATCGTCAGCAGCTGTATCTGAAGCAGTTGGTTCAGGCAGAGTCTCAAAGATTAAATTTGCGAAAATTACAGATGAAAAATGGACTAATCAGGGGGAGAAAAAATGTGATTTACTTCTTCTTTCTGGCGGATGGTCACCTGTTATTAATTTACTTTCTCATCGTGGATCTAAAGCAAAATGGGATGAAAAAAACTGCTGTTTTTTACCAGGGCATACTGAAGAGCCTCTTGAGTTAATAGGATCTGCCCGAGGAATTTGGAGAACTGACGATTGCATACAATCTGGGATGAATGTTAGAGATACGTTGAAAAAAACCACCTGTTCCCCATCTGGACTAAACAAAATTGCGGATAACAAAGGATGGGAGAACCCTATTTTACCCTTATACGAGGTGAGTTCCGCAAGTAACAAAAAAGCGTTTGTAGATCTTCAACATGACGTGACCACCACGGATATTCGTTTAGCCCATCAAGAAGGTTTTGTTTCAGTCGAACATCTCAAACGTTATACAACACTAGGGATGGCCACGGACCAAGGAAAAATGGGTAATGTCATAGGCATAGCATTAATGGCAGAAGCGTTAAATACAACTGTTACCAATGTTGGGACAACCACTTTCCGGCCACCTTACACCCCTATAAGCCTTGGGGCTTTAGCAGGTAGAAATACAAATAATCACTTCAGACCGCTAAGACGCACACCGATGGACGAGTGGAACCTTAGTCATTCTGCCATTATGACGCATGCAGGGCTATGGAGAAGGCCGTGGTATTTTCCAATAAATGGCGAGCATATTAGTCAGTCCTATATTCGTGAAGCGAGGACAACCAGGGAGAAAGTTGGCTTATGTGATGTGACGTCGCTTGGTAAAATTGCAATTCAAGGCCCAGACGCCACCGAGTTTTTAAACCGAGTGTATACTAACCCGTTCGCAAAACTACCAATAAACAAAGCTCGCTATGGGATTATGTTGAGAGACGATGGGATCGTTTTAGATGATGGAACAACATGGCGTCTATCAGAAACTGACTACTTTATGACCACAACTACCGCAAATGCCGCAAGAGTAATGTCTTGGTTAGAAGAATTACTGCAGGTCCGATGGAATACACTTAAAGTGCATATCACATCTGTAACTGATCAATGGGCCGGATGCGCGATAGCGGGACCGGCTTCAAGGAAAGTTATGGAAAAATGTGTAGAAGATTCAGACTCTGTTTCTGATGAGAATCTACCTTTTATGGGTGTAAAATCGACCTTTCTGATAAATAATATACCGTGCAGGATTGCACGTATTAGCTTTTCTGGAGAGATGGCATCAGAAATTTATGTACCATCTGACTTTGGACACGCCTTAATGAACCTTCTGTGGGATGCAACAAAAAGTTTAGGTGGATGCTTGTATGGCCTTGAGGCACTCGGTGCAATGCGAATCGAAAAAGGGCACATAACGGGGGCAGAATTAGATGGCAGAGTTACTTTGGAGGACGCTGCTCTCGCAAAAATGGGTTCTACCAAGAGAGATTTCATTGGTAGCGCTTTGCGTAAACGGCCAGAAATGATAAAAGAGGGTCGTCCTCAATTAGTTGGAATTTTTCCAGAAAATATTAATGAAACGTTTAATGCAGGCTCTATTATCTGCAACGAAAATGACGTAAATGGTCACGGCGAGGGATGGATTACTGCTGTTACCCACTCTACTGTCTTTAACCATTGGATTGGACTCGGTTTTATCTCTGGAGGTTTTAAAAATTGGCAAAATAAGGTCGCGATTGCAGCGGATCCAATCCGTAATAAAGAAACTCGTGTTAAAATTGTATCACCCTTCATGCATGATCCAGAGGGTAAACTGCATTATGGATAAAACAGATATTAAACGGACATCAGCTCTAGGGAAATATTATGTAAAAGGTCACTATGGTAATGTGGGGTCTAGCAATATAATATTCGAAGAAATTAAACCTCTAGTACTATTTCAGATTGCATTTTGGCCAGATACTGTTTCAGAGCTTGAAACAGTATTAAATAATACATTAGGGACAAAAGAAATTCCAAAACCAGGTTCTTCGATTAGTAATTCAAATATTTCGGTATTGAGAGTTGAACCATTTAAGATCTGGGTAAGAGGTGTTCTGGAAGAAAGTGTATGCAATGAAACTACACCAATACTAGATTTATCCCACTCACGGACAAACTTATTAATTTCTGGAAAAGATACTACTAATTTATTGAACCGTTTTTTACCCATCGATCTTCGGGAAAATTCTTTTGGCATTGGTGCTGTAGCCTCAACCATGTTTCATCATGTAGGAGTAACTTTATGGAGAACGGAAGATGGTTATCAATTATTTTTACCCCGCGGATTTTCTTTATCCTTATTCGAATTATTGTTACAAGGAGCAGAACAATTTGGTTTAGAAATAAAATAAAATACTTCAAAGTATTATAAACCAATATCTCGTGACGGATGCTCAAACAATTTTTTTAATTCTGGCCACTTTTGCAAAGTTTGATTTGTTTCATCAAAATCGGTCACACGCAGCACCCCATCTAACCAAAGCGCTTTTTTATCAAATTTAATAGTTGGGTCTATTACCATCCAACAAATTTCACCTGGGGAATAATCGCCACATGTATGAAAGTGTAGTACTCGTGGGTTCGTAAAAATAGTATTTGCCCAACGATCAGGATTATCTGATGCGTTATCCATGTAAGCACATCCAGGATGAATACCTGCATGATACGAATGTACATTATCATCCCTGATTTTAAAATTTTTACCAATCTCCGCATAATGCTTTTTGATTTTCTCAACACAATCATGATCGCCACTTAAATTAAGAATAACTCCATCTCTTATCTCAGCGAGAACCGTATCAACTATCTTTACTGTCGCAGGTTCATAAACCTTCGATCCGGTTGGCGCCAAATAATTACAGAGAGCAACATCGCCGGACATCTTTGATGCACTTAGAGGTTGAGGAACGCCAAGCGGGAATCGACGCACATATACATCATTGGTCTCTTCAATCTTTTCTTTTTTCAGCAACGCAGATATGGATGTGCCGCGCGAGCACGAAATATCTACCCGTTCCGCTGAGGTCATAATTCTATTAATGGCTGACTTTAATTCACCAAAAGCGCGATAATCGCAACAACCATAGGGGGAGGCTAGCATTCGATTATCTCTAATATAACACATGATAATTTTTTTACCGTGAACGGGCACCTCGAAACGATCCTGATCTCCTATGCGAGAGAAAAATATGGTGCAGTCATGGGTATTTACAGCATCAATTACATCAACATTTTTAGAATTTGTTGGACCCAAAACCTTTAACAGTGTCGGATTAATTCCTAATTTTTTAAGAAATTTCGATACCGTTCCTACCACGTCTGAATTATACCAGCCAAGGCTTTGATCTTCGAAGATAATCACAACAGACTCATCAGATGATAATTCAGCACATCGTAAAAGTAAGTTTTCGGCTCCTTTATTAAGTTCATCATTAGTTATCATTATAAGCTTTCCACTAACCAACTGCTCCTAAGCAATCAAACATTTGTGAGTTAAGAAAATGATTTCTCAAATCTCCAAGTTAAGTAATCCCCACACGTTATGGGCTTATGTTCAGTTGCACACTGATCACCAAAAATATCATGGGGATCTATTATCATATTTGGCGATGGATCATATGCAAGAACTAGTGACAAACGCTCTTTGCCAGATCTATTAACCACTCTATGAGGCGTTGACCTGAATATCCCATTCGTCCATCGCGATAATAAATCGCCAACATTTACAACCAAAGTATCCTCAATGGGAGGAGCATGAACCCAGTCTCCATTTAAGTCTAAAACTTGAAGTCCACCAATATGGTCTTGAGAGAGAACTGTCAGAACACCAAAATCCGTGTGCGGTCCAACCCCAAATTGATCATCACCCATTCTTTCTGATTGTGTCGGGTAATAAACATAAGATGCTCTAGTTAATGCCTGAACTTCGTCAGAAGTAAAAAAATTGTCTTTAAGCCCGAGGCTTATGGCAAACCCTCTCAATAATTGCCGAGCAACACTATTCGTTTGTTGAAAAAAATCCAAAGAATGGTCTTTAAAATTAGGCAGAGAAATAGGCCACTTATTCTTTCCGTAAGCATAATGATTATTTACCGATTCTTCCTTGGGTATTTCAGCACCCCAGATAAAACTCTCTTTCAGATCTGCTTTCATACTTCTGTCCATGGTAGCCCGGTTAGGTCCTAACCATCCCCGATGGACACCATGCAAATTAACTTGTTTTTTCTTTGTTTCAGATAAGTGGAAAAAATTCATTGCATTATTACGAGCATTATCTATGACTGATTTCGGTATTCCATGGCCTGTAATATACAAAAACCCTATTTTTTGACTTGCTTCATGCAAATTTGAGGCGACAGTAACTGGGTCCGTATTATCAATCAGGGGCTTAATATCAATGACCGGAATTAAATCCTTATCTAAAATTTTTGCTTGCGCAAAAGGCATTTTGTTTTACCCCAATAAAAAAAATCGCATCAAAGCATGAGAGTATTTTGGCTAACTATTATTGTAGTATCCGACTATATCGCCCTCAGTTGTAACACCTAAACCATTGATACACCTGTTCACATAGTTGAAATAACAAATTATCTGGTTTGCTTCAAGAATTTGGCCATCATCAAATC
>JADHRD010000122.1 GCA_016777585.1 Rhodospirillales bacterium
CCCAGAGGGTTTTAATGATACAGCTTTATCGTTAGAAGCTGGTCGACGCATGCAAATTCAAATGCAAAAAACATCATTATGTGATGCACTATTGCTTGAAATGCCTGGGGAAAACACATTTAAAATTAATAAAGAACTTTTATCGGGAGGACTAACAGTTACAGACGCCGAAACAGCTATTGCAATGAAAACTGCATTTCATGAATTCAAAATTATTGTTGAACCAAGTGGAGCCGTAGCACTAGCTGCAGCGTTAACAGAAAAATTGCCATTTCGAAAAAAGAATGTAGGAATCATTTGCAGTGGCGGCAATGTAGACTTAGATATTTTTACAGACATGGTATCTAAAACCTATTCAATCTAATTATTCTCAGTTAAGGGGGTTCTGTCTATTTTATTAATTGTTTTATCTTTGGATACACCTTTTACCAACAATTTTAAAGTTCCATCAGTTTGCTTTTTTTCAATATCCATTCTTCGACAATGACCTTCAAGAAAGGCTCCTTGATCTATGGAGAGATTTCCGTGAAGAATATCGCCTTGAATATGAGCAGTCTTGGCTAATGCAACAGATTTTGCATTAATTTCTCCAATTACCTTACCGTGGACATAGACTACTTCAGCATTTATTTCACCATTTATGTTGGCAGTTTCCCCAACGGTAAGCGTATCAGCAAAGATGTTACCCGTTACAGAACCATCAATTTGAACCTCACCCTCACTCTTAATATCGCCAGTTATTATTATATCTGAGCTGATATAAGTAGGATTAGCAGGAACTTTAGGTGTATTTTCAATGTTATTTGATTTATTGCTTTTTATAAACATATCTACCAGCCTTGATTATTCGCCATGGATTATGATTCTTACCATCTAATAATATTTCATAATGTAAGTGATTACCAGTACTTCTACCAGTTGTTCCCATAAGGCCAACTTTTTTACGGTATTTAATTTTTTGTCCCCGTTTGACAAATATCTTGTTTAAGTGGCCGTATCTGGTTTTAAAACCAAAACCATGGTCTACTTCAACCAACTTTCCATAACGCCCTTTACGGCCGGCGAAAGTCACTTTACCAGGGCCAGTGCTATATATTTTTGTATTTCGGGTTCCGACCATGTCCAAACCATTGTGCATGGCCCATCTTTTGTTTATGGGGTCACGGCGCTTACCAAAATGGCTAGAAATAGAGAAGTAGTCCAATGGTGGAGAAATTGGAATATGATTCATTAAATTCAAAAGTTTACTATAATAGTTCAAATTTGTATTCAAAAGTGCTATTTTTACTTTTAAGTCTTGTTTAGAGCCAATTGGAGATTCAGAAGCTATATAGGGCCCGCCTAAACCAATTTTTTGTAGAGGATTGATACCTGATATATTAATTATTTTCTTTGTATCAATGCCAGCCAGATCTAAAATATTTGTAATACCTTTAATATCATCCTGAGTTTTTTGATTTAAATCGTCAAAGACTTCAAGCCTTTCATAGCTTAATTTCTGCATTTTCTTCTCTAGCTTGCTAACCATAATTTTATAATTATTGTTTTCCTTCCAAGCTTTATTACGTTCTATAACTGCGCTCTCCAGATCACTTGAAATAGTGTTTAAATTGCCCTTTAAAGCAAAATTATGGTTATTCATTGAATTTAACTTAACTTGAATATCAGATAACTTGCTTTTAAGCGCCGACCTCGCTCTTGTTATTTCTTCCTGACGAGATTGTGAAGATACTAATTTATTTTTTACAGTTTTAACATTCTGTTGTAGTGACGCATTTCTCTCTACCAAACCGAGCATTAAACCATGGTTTTTACCCAAGTCAGATGCTAGCCTAGAGAATTTAGTTTGATAATCTGTTACTTCTGACAGCAGTCCCCTGTAGGCTATCCTCGCCTCTATCAATTCTTTCTTAGCCGAAACAAGAATATCATTATAAAATAAAAAACTTACGGACGAATAGGCAACCCAAACAAACAGTCCAATTACGCCTGCAACCATATTAAATTGTAAAAATCTAGAGACACGAAAATGCTTAACAACTCCATTCGCTCTAATGAGCAGGTCCTTGTCAGAAAAGATATCAAAGAAACGCAAAGAGCTCTTTATTTTGGTAAACGCACCGATATTTTTGAACATAACCACCAATTTTTAATTCAACGTAAAACATAAAAGTAAAAAACTGAATAAACTATAAGATAAAGTTTGCACATATTAGCAACAAAAACTCAATATATTTATGCTTTCTGAAAATAATATTTTACACATATTGCTTGGAAATTAATAATGATTACCTTACTTTATTTACTTCAGCGGTGGAATATAAAAGATTTACAAACAATAACAAAAATTATTAGAAAAATATAATAACTCTTAATGTTAAATACTATCAAAATAAAACTTTCTTATATAATTGCTCATTGGTTCGGACTCGGTCTAATACCATTTGCACCTGGCACGTGGGCTTCACTAGCGACACTTCCACTAGCTTATTTCTTAACAAAATATGGTAATTTGGAGATTTATATTTTTGTTACTGCGTTTATTACGATTATTGGTATTTATGCATCACAAATAATATCGATCGAAATGAAAATCTCGGATCCACCACAAATTGTTATTGACGAAGTTTCTGGTCAGTTAATTACATTGATGTTCATTCCCGCAGAACCCATGTGGTATTTGTGTGGATTTATTCTTTTTAGATTTTTAGATATCAGAAAACCGTGGCCGATTCGATGGTTAGATACTAATATTAAAGGAGGAACTGGGATTATGCTCGACGATATTGTGGCTGGAATATTTGCATGTGTGATACTGCTACTAAGTCACAGATTTTATGTTATGTTAATTGGAGGGATCTAGATGTTCGCCCGAGAACTATTGATTATGACCAGAGAACTAGTTCATATATGCAGGGATAGGGACCTAACGATATCTACAGCCGAGAGTTGCACGGGAGGTCTTATAGCCGCCTGCATAACATCAGTGCCTGGTTCATCTAAAGTTTTTGATAGTGGCTTTTGTACATATTCAAATAACGCTAAAATACAAACACTCGGAATTTCAAATTCTGTAATTTTAAATCATGGCGCTGTTAGTAAAGAAGTAGCTATTGCAATGTGCGAGAATGCCATAAAAAAAAGCAATGTAGATTTAACGGTCGCGGTTACTGGCATCGCAGGACCTGGCGGTGGCACTAAAAAAAAGCCAGTTGGAACAGTTGAGATAGCATCCGCACATGCGGAAAAAAAGACTATAAGTAGAAAATTCCTGTTTAAAGGTAGTAGAGAAGAAATCAGGCTTTTAACAGTTAAAGAAGCAATTATCATGCTCTTAAACCAATTAAAATAATATATAAAATCTAGTGTTTATTAACAATGTTAAGAAATGAATTTGGATAAATAATTTTAGCTCTGCGCTCAAAAGCATTGACCATAACTTTTACAGCTTCACCAAAAATTGAACCAACCATTTTTTCCATGAATTTTGAATTAAATTCAAAGTCAACATAAAAATCTATAATGCATGAACCATCTTCTTTATCTATAAAAACCCACTTATTATTTAGATACTTAAATGGCCCATCTTCATACATCACATCAATTCTATCTGGTGCAGTTAGTTTTACCTTTGAAGTAAACTGCTCTCGAAACATTTTATATCCAATAACCATATCTGCAACAATCAAATCAGCATTTCTATTTTTTATCCTGAGCCCCATACACCAAGGTAGAAATTCTGGATATTTTTCAATGTCTGAGACTAAGTTAAACATTTGAGATACGGAAAATTGCAAATGTCGCATTTCAGCATGGCTAGGCATTACTGATCACTTTTCAGTAAATTCATGCGTTTTTCTTTGAGGATTTCAAAGTCTTTATCCGCATGATATGAGGATCTCGTCAAAGGTGAAGAAGAGACCTTAAGAAAACCTTTTGAATAAGCAATTTGCTCATACTCAAAAAATTCATCTGGGGTCACATATCTCTCGACGGTTGCATGTTGGGTTGTTGGTTGCAAATATTGTCCGATAGTAAGAAAATCTATTTTTGCCGATCTCTGGTCTTCCATTACTTGTATGATTTCTTCTTTGCTCTCTCCGAGACCAACCATGATACCGGACTTAGTGAATATACTAGGACTTAATTCCTTCACCATTTCTAGCAATCTTAGTGAATGATAATAACGTGAACCAGGTCTGATAGCTTTATATAATCGTGGTACAGTTTCGAGATTATGATTAAAAACATCAGGTTTCGCATCAACAACAATCTCGACCGCTCCAATTTTATTTCTAAAATCGGGCGTTAGTACTTCAATTGTAGTATTTGGCGCCATACTCCTAATCTCTTTAATGCAGTTTGCAAAATGATTTGCACCGCCATCAAGCAAATCGTCACGATCAACAGAGGTAATTACCACATGTTTTAACTTGGCTATTAAAACCATTTTTGCAATGTTTTTAGGTTCAGATAAGTTAATTTTATCTGGCTTTCCTGTTATTACATTACAAAAGGAGCAGGCTCTGGTGCACGTATCTCCAAGGATCATTACTGTAGCGTGTTTCTGCTCCCAACATTCTCCAATATTTGGACACGCCGCCTCTTCGCAGACAGTCGTTAATTTTAGATCCTTCATTAAAGACTTTGTTTCTCTATACCCCTCAGATACGGGTGCTTTGACCCTTATCCAATTGGGTTTTCGACCACTCGGCCTTTCAGGAATATTCTTAAATTGAGGATGTCTAATTTTTTTTATATCATTCATTGCCGAATTAAATTTCCATTTTCTCTTTTTAACAATTTAATAATGAATCGCGCGTTCGTAGGCATTCAGCACCGATTCGTGCATCATTTCAGAAAGTGTCGGATGAGGGAAGACAGTCTCTATGATTTCAGCTTCTGTCGTTTCCAAAGTCATTCCAATTGAATAGCCCTGAATAAGTTCGGTAACTTCGGTACCTATCATATGAGCACCTAATAATTCTCCATTCGAAGCGTCAAAAACTGTTTTTATTAATCCTTCGGGTTCTCCTAGTGCAATAGCTTTCCCATTTCCAACAAATGGAAACCTGCCAACCTTTATATCAAAGCCCTTTTCAATCGCCTGAGCCTCCGTAAGGCCAACACTCGCAATTTGGGGATGAGAATACGTACAACCGGGTATTTTATTTTTATCAAGAGGATGAGTTTTCTTTTTACCAGCAATTCTCTCAACGCAAATTATACCCTCATGACTCGCCTTGTGAGCCAACCATGGGGGGCCTACGATATCTCCAATAGCATATACGCCCGTTTCTGCTGTGGCATTCCATTGATCCGTAACAATATGCCCTTTCTCAACTTTAACCATTGTGTTTTCCAGCCCCAGGTTCTCATGATTCCCCTGAATTCCTACAGCCATTATGACTTTGTCAAAATCTAATTCGTGCGCTTTTTCATCAATATTTATTACAGCAGTCAAAGTTTCTTTTTTCTTTTTAAACGAAGTTAGTTTGGCTTTCGTAATAAAATCTATACCATCTTTTTCAAATAACTTCCGGGCAAGCTCTGAAATTTCGATGTCCTCTGTTGGTAAAATATGTGGAAGCACCTCTATCACAGTTACCTCCGCACCCAGAGTATTATAAAAACTCGCAAACTCTATCCCGATGGCACCAGATCCAACAACTAGTAACTTTTTAGGCATAATATCAGGGGTCATCGCCTCTTTGTATGTCCATATTAGCTCGCCATCTGGCTCAAGGCCACTCAGAACTCTTGCTCTTGCTCCAGAGGCTATAATTATATTCTCAGCAGAAAAATCAAATGAACTAGCCTGATCTCGGGCAACATTTACTCTTCCATCACCCAACAGCCTGCCAAAACCTTTTATAACTTCAACCTTGTTCTTTTTGAGTAAACCAGTAACCCCCGTTGAGAGTTGTCCAGCGATATTTCTCGATCGACCAACTATTTTATCTAAGTCATACTCCACTCCCGATACTTTTAGTCCATATTTCTCGGCGTCTTTAATATTCCGATATACCTCTGCTGTTTTTAAGAGAGCTTTTGTTGGAATACACCCCCAATTAAGACAAACCCCGCCTAAATTTTCATACTCAACGAGGGCAGTGTTAAGACCTAGTTGGGAGGCTCTAAT
>JADHRD010000123.1 GCA_016777585.1 Rhodospirillales bacterium
AATTCCAGCCATATCCTTAATGCCGAGAATATGAACTCCAGCAGTTTTTAATTCTTTAGCAACCCTTACATAATAATTTAAATCATACTTTGTTTTTTCAGGGTCTGTAATATCGCCGGTATAGCATATAGCCCCCTCGCACAGTTTGCCATTATCCCGCACAGCATCGATGGTAGTACGCATATTTTCAACCCAATTCAATGCATCAAATACGCGAAATAGGTCCATACCGGTATCTGCACATTGTCTGATGAAGAATTTAATAACATTGTCAGGGTAGTTATTGTAACCAACGCCGTTCGCAGACCTTAATAACATTTGGGTGAGAATATTGGGCATCGCCTCTCTCAATGCTTTTAATCGCTCCCAAGGGCACTCATTTAAAAATCTCATTGCCACATCAAAGGTTGCTCCGCCCCAACATTCCATCGAAAACATATTGGGTACGCAATGAGCATACGAAGGCGCGATACTTAATAAATCTTGAGTTCGTACCCTAGTTGCTAATATAGATTGATGTGCATCTCTCATAGTTGTATCCGTCACCAGGACCCGCTTTTGATCAAGCATCCAATTAGAAAATTTCTCTGGACCCAGTTTTTCCAGAAGTTGCTTAGTCCCATCTTTTGGATCTTTTTTAGCGAATTTTCGGGTATGTGGTGTAATCGAATAGGTTTGTAATTTATGTCCCTTTACTTCATCATTTCCGTTTACGATAACATTACCAATAAAATTTAATAACCTTGATGCTCGGTCACGACGTTCCGGGAATTCAAAAAGTTCCTTAGTTTTATCGATAAAGCTAGTAGTATAATCTGCTGGTAAAAATTTTTGATGATTTATGAGATTTTCTAAAAACCTTAGGTTCGTTGTTACTCCCCGAATTCTGAATTCTCTCAATGCTCTATCCATGCGCTTCATCGCGCTCTCTGCGTCTGGTGCCCAACTGGTAACTTTAACAAGAAGAGAGTCGAAATGGCTAGTTATTAAGGCACCAGCAAAGGCGGTTCCCGCGTCTAATCTAATACCGAACCCTGATGCGCTCCGATATGCTGTTAACCGACCATAATCAGGGGTAAAATTATTTTCGGGGTCCTCGGTAGTAACTCTGCATTGAATTGCGTGGCCAGATAGCCGTATGTTCTTTTGAGAGGGTACACCACTGGATTTTATATCACCAATTTTTCCTCCAGCCGCAATTCTTATTTGGGCTTGAACAAGATCAATACCAGTTACCCAATCAGTAACCGTATGTTCTACCTGTATTCGAGGATTAACTTCAATAAAATAAATCTCGCCATTATCCGCATCCTGTAAAAATTCCACAGTTCCCGCGCATTGATATTTGGCGGCACGGGCGATCTTTAATCCCTGTTCACATAGAAAGTCTCTAGATTTATCATCAAGAAAAATAGCTGGTGCACGCTCAACAACTTTTTGGTGACGACGTTGCAGAGAGCAATCTCGCTCGAACATGTGGACTATATTGCCGTATAGATCACCCATAACCTGTACTTCTATATGTCGTGCATTCTTAACTAACTTCTCTAAATAAATTTCCCCATTTCCAAAAGCTGCAGCTGCTTCTCTACTCGCTTGTTCGGCAAGTATTAATAATTCGTCTGGCTTTTCTATTATTCTCATTCCTCTGCCACCGCCGCCCCAAGTTGCTTTACACATTAGGGGATAGCCAATTTTCTCTGCCAATTTTAATATTTGGTCTTTTTCCTCAGTTATACTGGGCAATGGTTCCGTTGCCGGCATGACAGGAACACCAGCTTCGACCGCTAATCTGCGAGCGGCAACTTTGCTCCCTAACTGTCTCATGGTTTCTCCGGTTGGACCGATAAATATCATGCCAGACTGTATAACTTGATCAGCAAATTCAGGATTTTCTGATAAAAACCCATATCCTGGATGGATGGCATCTACGTCTGCATCTATTGCTATTCGAATAATGTCACTGATATCTAAGTATGCCTCTATTGGCCCTTTCCCATCGCCTACTAAATAACTTTCGTCAGCTTTATATCGATGGAGTGCAAACCGATCTTCTTGCGAGTAGATTGCAACTGTTGAGATATCAAGTTCTGTTGCAGCACGCATTATTCGAATAGCAATCTCGCTTCTATTAGCAACTAAAATTTTATTGATTTTTTTTAATTTAATAGACATTAACCTAACTTTCGTAATGGTAATTCAAAACCGCAATTGTCTACGCGCACTTATGGTTAAATTAAGCCTTATTTTCAAGAAATTTATTTTTTTAATCAAATTAAAAAATTTACTTTTTTTTGGTTCCTTTACTATTTGTTAAAGACCCAAGGTCATTATGATTTAAAATAACTGTTTTAATCAGTAATTAAAAAAATTTGAATGGTTGGTGTGCGATGGATATAACTAATCTTCCCATGTTTGGGGCGATCAAAGAGCGCTTGAATTGGGTGGGTCAAAGACAACAAGTCTTATCACACAATATCGCAAATGCGAATACACCCAAGTATAAATCTAGAGACATTGAAGAGTTCGATTTTCAGCGTGTTTTGCGAAATCATAGTTCTGCAACGAGGGAAAGCAATCAATTGAAGCGTACCCACCGTATGCACCTATCTGGCCACAATGGTAGTGCAGCAGCAAACGCAAGCGTAAAAACCAAAGCTTACGAGACCTCACCAGATGGTAACTCAGTTGTATTAGAAGAGCAAATGGTCAAAATGAATGAAGCCGCAGTTCAACACTCTACAATGGTAGGGTTATATCGGAAGCATTTATCAATGATTAAATTAGTAGTGCGAGGTAGATAATAACATATGTCTTTAGACTGGAAAACGAGTTATGGCAGATGATTTAATTTCAAGCTTTAGAGTTTCGGCGGCCGGTATGAAAGCCCAGGGCGCACGATTGCGTGTCATAATACAAAATATAGCAAATGCTGATTCTTTACCGAGTGATCCGAGCAAAAAACCCTATCAACGACAAACTATTACTTTTAAAAATGAAGTTGATCGGGAATTGGGCATTGAGGTCGTTAAGGTCGGAAAAATTGGAAAAGATAGAAGTGAATTTGCGAAACGATTCGATCCCAGTCACCCTGGTGCGGATAACGATGGTTATGTATTAACACCGAATGTTAATAAGTTGGTAGAAATGACGGATATGAGAGAGGCCCAAAGATCTTATGAGGCTAACCTCAGCGCTATTCGTACAAGTCGATCAATGCTTAATAAGACTTTGGAACTTTTGCGGTAAGTTTTTTTTATTATAGATCGTTTCATTTTTGTAAACAATAAACCACAAGGAGGCTTTTAATGGCTGTTGAGATTTCAAGTGCTGTAGGTGCCTATAAGTCTGCTCTCAATCGTGTTACAGACTCTAATGAAGATGGAAGTTCGGGCATAGGTAGTAATATTACCAAAAATGATTTTTCATCAATGGTGAAAAATTTTGCTCAAGGTGCGATAGACAAAAGCGTTGCAAGTGAGCAACTTTCAGCTGCTGCAGCTGCGGGTAAAGCGAATGTTGACGAGGTCGTTATGGCCGTTGCTGAAGCTGAAAGTACTTTGACAACTGTGGTCGCTATTCGTGATAAAGTTTTAGAAGCTTACCGCGAGATCCTTCGTATGCCAATTTAGTATAGAATAAAATGGATCAAGTAGCCGTTTTAGAAATCTCAAGAGAAGTTTTTATTGTAATTCTCAAGACCGGTGGGCCAATCATGGCGGCAGGTTTGGTTGTTGGTCTATTAATTGCTATATTTCAAACACTCACATCCATTCAAGAAATGACTCTAACATTTGTTCCAAAAATTATTATTATTTTTGGTGCGGTGATTGTATTTATGCCATTTATGATAAATGCAATACTTGTGTTTACCAGATCACTTTACGATCGCATAGCAGTAATGGGTTAAAACTGTGCTCGAAGAATTTCTCGAGGTTAATGCTTTTGTATTTATTGTTATATTTTCGCGTATCGGCACAATTTTAATTTTTATACCAGCTTTGGGGAATCCAAGATTTTTTGCAAGAATACGGCTCTTTCTTGCATTAGCGATTTCATTTATCCTAACACCGATTGTTTTTGATGTTTCTCCAAAAATGCCCAGTAATGTAGTAGAGCTTATTGTAATTATCTCAGGTGAAATTTTAGTTGGTGGGTTCTTGGGTTTAGTAATTAGATCAATGTTTTATGCTACACAAACAGCGGGCGTAGTTATTTCTTTTGTTTCGGGAATGGCAAATACTATGGTCTATGACCCGGTAGTTGAGCAACAAAGCGCAATAGTCGCTGGATTCTTGGGAGTAGTTGCGACATTATTATTATTTATAACAAATATCCATCACTTGTTAATAGAGTCGATGGTAGGAAGTTATAAATTGTTTGAGCCAGGTTTATCACTTAATTTAGGCGATATGGCTAATATGTTAGCACGAGAAATAAATGAGACTTTTAAACTTGGCGTTCAACTTTCAGCCCCTTTTTTGGTTGTTTCTTTCGCCTATTATGTTGGTTTGGGAGTTTTAACGCGGCTCTCACCACAAATACCAATTTTCTTTGTGGCAATGCCTCTGCAAATAGTAATTTCGATGATTGTTTTAGCTCTTTCAGTCGGAGGAATGATGACGGTTTATTTGCGACATGTACAAGAAAGATTAATTCCATTTGTTGGCATATAAAAAGGATTAAAATTAATGGCTGACGCGGAAACCGGTGAGAAAACAGAGGACCCAACAGGTAAGCGAATTTCTGATGCGAGCAACAAAGGCCAGGTTGCCTCTTCGCAGGAAATACCGAGTTTGGGAGTTTTTATTGTAATCGCGATTCTTGTTCCAACTATCCTTCCCTCAATGATGAGCTATTTTTATTCTCTTAACCGGAAGTTTATTGAGAATGCTCATGCATTTATCATTGGAAGGCAGGATTTTGAAGTTGTTTTCCGAGAAGTTATTTTCCAAGTAGGGATCTACGCGTTACCCATTATGATTGTATTTTTAATTACAGGTTTTATAATACAAGTTATGCAAGTGGGTTGGAACCCTTCCCTTGAAAAATTTCAAATAAAACTTGATAAATTTTCTCCCGCCAAAGGCATCAAAAAGATAATAGGGGTGCGTGCATTAGTTGAGGCAGCCAAAGGCATAGCGAAAATTGGTATTATCGGATCAGTAATCTTTATTCTCGTAATGCCACTAGTTGAAGATTTAGAGCTGTTACCCGCATTTGATTTAATACATGTACTGGATCGAATTAAGACTATTGTGCTCGTTGTTCTTGCCATAACGATATTGATTATGACTATTATCGCGGCTTTAGATTTTGCTTATCAAAAATGGGATCATAAGAATAAATTAAAAATGACAAAACAGGAAGTTAAAGATGAGCGAAGGCAGCAAGATGGCGATCCTCTGATTAAACAGAGAATTGCCGCACTAAGAATTGAGAGACAGAGGGAACGCATGATGCAGGCTGTTGGTAAAGCTGACGTTATTATAACTAACCCAACTCATTACGCGATCGCATTACAATATGATATGGATAAAATGCCTGCCCCAATTTTAGTAGGTAAGGGTGTTGATGAAATTGCAGCGCGTATCCGTGAGGTAGCTGAGCAAAATGAAATTCCTATCGTTGAAAATCCGCCTTTGGCGCGCGCCCTGTATGCCGCCGTTGAAATCGATGAAGAAATTCCGCAGGAGCACTATCACGCTGTAGCTGAAGTGATTGGATACGTATATCGTTTAAAAGGTAGAGTAAATAATTTAGATGAAAAAGAAAGTTGGGCAGGCTAGCAAATGGATGCCGTTAATAGTAAAAGTTAATTTAATAAATGAAAGAGATTTGTGTGCTATTGAAAATAAAATCTTGGCTTTATTGAATAAAATTTAATCTCGTTTAATCATTAATTTATAAGTAATTGTATTATGGAACTAAACTTACAAAATTCGGATTTTTTAAAGTTATTATCTTCCGGCCTAGTAATTATTCTTACTTTGATAATTTTTTTATATTTGAGGGCAATAACTAGGTTTAATAGAGAAAGAAAAAAATATTTT
>JADHRD010000026.1 GCA_016777585.1 Rhodospirillales bacterium
TTTTTAATTACTCGAGTAGTTTCAGACCACAACCCTAAGCCAGCTAACTCATCGATATCATGCCATGCTATGTCAATAGCATCTGATTTGGCTTTTGCTTTGCCGCTTATCCATTCGGCAGTGTAATCGATCAATGTTGAATGAAATTGAACCGCTTCTGTCTCGTCCTTGATTATACTATCAACCACCTCTATCAAATTACTAATTTTTACATTTAAAGCAGTCTCTTCATATACTTCTCTTGCGGCGGCTTGCTTTGCTGTCTCCCCAAGTTCTTGGCGTCCTCCCGGAATGCTCCATTTACCAAAAAATGGTTTTTTCCCTCGTTTAATTAATAGAAATTTATCCGACTTCCAAACTACGGCTCCCACGCCTACCATGGGGTAATAGGGGTACTCACGTCTATCTCTTGGATCAATCATATCACCCTCTTAAACTATTTTATATTATTTAATTTTTTTAAAATATTAATCTCATTGAATATATTGAGTTTTAAGATATATAAAGCATTACTCTCCTCTTTATGAGATAATATGTGGATACATGAATATTTATGATTGATAAAAATAAAAACTCGAAGCCAAATTTTATACCTGACCAAAATCCAGTGTCTAACTTTAATGATGTTGAAGCATCCATGGATACTAAGCAAAAAGGTTTTTTTGGGAGAATTAGAGGTTACTTTTTAGCAGGAGTTTTAGTAAGTGCTCCTCTGGGAATAACGGGATATGTAGCTTGGGCTATCATAACATTTATTGATCATTCGGTTACGCCTTTAATTCCAGATGCATATAATCCTGAAACATATCTTCCTTTTAATTTGCCCGGGCTTGGATTGCTTATTTTAATAATCGCCCTAACCATAGTTGGTGCATTAACAGCTGGTTTATTTGGAAGATGGATATTGGGGGCAGGTGAACGCGTTTTGGACAGAATGCCCGTAATTCGAAGTTTATATTCAACTGTTAAACAAATTTTTGAGACAGTTTTAGCTCAGAAATCTAATGCGTTTCGAGATGCTGTTTTGGTCGAATATCCGAGAAAAGGATTGTGGACCATAGCTTTTGTTACCGGTTCGACTGAAGGAGAAATAAAGGATTTAAGTGATTTTGACCCAGTAAATATTTATGTACCAACTACCCCAAACCCAACTTCCGGATTCTTATTATTTGTTCCGCGTAAAGACCTTGTTGCTCTAGATATGAGTGTAGAAGAGGCAATAAAAATGGTGATTTCGGGTGGACTTGTGACGCCTCCAAAGCGTCCATTATCCAAACCACAAGAGAGCTCTAGTTAACTACATATTAAAAAGATTGTTAATTTTTCGAAGTTTAATTTTTACTACTTAGGTAAAAAAAACTATTTTAATTAATTAATACGGTATTGCTTCGTTTAACCAGATTTTAGAAGCTTAATTGCATTTTCCTTTTCAAACAAATAAAGCAATACCCTTAGCAACTCACCTCGATCGCTTTTCAGTTGCTTATCATTTGCTAATATTAAACTCGCATCTTTTCTAGCAATCTCCATTAGGTTCGCATGAATCGTTAAGTCCGCCAACTTAAATTCTGGCAGACCACTCTGCCTCGTTCCCAATAGTTCCCCCGCACCGCGGAGCTTTAGATCTAAGTCAGCTATTTCAAATCCATCTTCTGTTTTTCTCATGATTTCAAGTCGTTTCTTTGCGGTTTTTGTCATTTTTTCTGAAAACATTAAAATGCAAACAGATTTTTGAGCACCTCGTCCAATACGTCCCCTGAGTTGATGAAGTTGGGATAAGCCAAATCTTTCCGCGTATTCAATAATCATTATGCTTGCTTCGGGCACATCCACTCCAACTTCTATGACTGTTGTTGCTACTAATAACTTTGTTTTGCCAAGTTTAAAGTCCTGCATCGCACTCTCTTTTTCTTTAGGGAGCATTTTACCGTGGACCAGGCCAACTGTATTTGTATCAAAGATTTCGATTAATTGTTTATAGCGCTCTTCTGCCGCTGCAACGTCAATATTTTCTGATTCTTGAACCAAAGGGCATACCCAGTAAATTCTTTTATTATTTTTTAACGCTCTATCTATGCTCGAGATCACCTCGGTAAACCTCTGATTAGATACTGTTAATGTATCTATTGGTTTGCGGCCTGCTGGTTTTTCATTTAGGCGAGAAATATCCATATCCCCGTATACTGTTAGAGTTAATGTTCTCGGAATAGGAGTGGCGGTCATAACTAGTAAATCTACTGCTGTTCCTTTGGAGGTTAATGCTAATCTTTGATGTACCCCAAATCTATGCTGTTCGTCTATTATTGCTAAACGTAAATCTTTAAATTCTACTTTTTCTTGAAAAATTGCGTGAGTGCCAATTGCTATATCGATCGTTCCTATTTTAAGTTCTTTTAAGATTTGATCTCTTAACTTACCCTTTTCTCTACTTGTCAATATTTGGATATTAATGCCAAGGATAAGGGCTAGCGGTTTAATAGTCTCCAGATGTTGTCGAGCTAAAATTTCTGTTGGAGCCATCATTACAGCTTGGGAACCATTTTCAACTGCCTGTAACATACTAAAAAAAGCTACTATGGTCTTACCACTGCCGACGTCTCCTTGAAGAAGTCGATGCATTCTATTTGATGAAGACATATCTTTAGAAATTTGCTTTACGGCATTTTCTTGTGAGTTTGTTAAAATGTAAGGGATATTTTTATAGGCCTTTTTAACCAATGTGCCATTACCTAAGGTTGTGCGACCGCTTTGTTCTTTTAAATGGTTTCTCGTTAGTGATAACGCTAATTGATTAGCAAGTAATTCGTCATAGGCTAATCTTGACCTTGCTGTTGATTTAAATTCGAGATCTTCTATTTCTGTCGGATTATGTGTTTGTAATAATGCATCGTGCCAACTCGGCCATTTTTTTTGTCTTATAAACTCTTTATCTATCCATTCATTTAGTTTAGGAGCAGAAAAGAGCGCTTGTTTTATTGACTTCGCCAGTATTTTTCCAGAAAGGCTCTGAGTTAAGGGGTATATAGGCTCAACCTTGGCAATATCATTTTTATCTTTTAATGAAACAATATAGTCAGGGTGCGTCATTTGCTTTTCGGCATCATAGCTGTCAATCTTACCGCTTATTACTCTGGTTTCACCTATCGGTAGAATTTTTAAGAGATAGTCTGCCTTATTATTAAAAAAAATCAGCGTAATTTCATTAGTTTCATCATAACAGATTACTTTATGCGGAAGTCTTCGAACTCTTGGTGTTATGTGCTGTCGAACGGTAACTATTATAGTCACTACGGAACCTTCTTCAGCATTGGAAATTTTTGGCATTCTTCTGCGATCAATAATATTTATTGGTAGGTGCCAAAAAAGGTCTACTATATTGTATCCAATGAAGTTTTCTATTATTTTTGCCAAACGTGGGCCAATACCGGTTAACTGTTTAACAGACGAAAAAATTGGGAATAATATCTCGGGCCGAGCCATATCAGGGTTTTCTTATAAAATTAAAATTTCTATTAAAACTTGTCTGACATATGCGTTGCAAAGGCTTACATCCTTCTTCATAAAGTGCTCATAGAATAAACGATGTGGTTAGATCATGGAAACTCTAAGAAAAAAAATTTTATATAAGGCAACTCACAGGGGAACAAAAGAGGCTGATCGTTTAATTGGCGGTTTTGCGATATCTGAAATGGGTAGTTTAAATGAGGAACTTCTTAATGAATTTGATCAACTGCTTGATGTTCCAGATGTAGATCTTGTTAATTGGGTTTTAGAGAGAGAACCAGCCTCAAAAGAATATAACAATAATATACTTCAGCGAATAAAAATTTTTAAAGAAAGTCTATAAGATATTGATTAAAATCAATAAAAATACATTTAATTCTGGTCCTGTTACGATAGGTGGTGTTCCAGAGGGCTATGAGGGGATATTGCTAAACGATCTAATTTTATTAGATAAACCAATACTTTTTGTAGCTCGTGATGACAGGCGAATGCACTCTATCAAGGCTAGTTTTGAGTTGTTTGGAAATATGAACAACGTACTCGAATTTCCAGCATGGGATTGTTTGCCTTACGACCGAGTATCACCAAAGAATGATATCGTAGCTTCTAGAATTAAAACTCTGAGTTCCTTGAATGAAAATAGTAATAAAAATCCGCGAATCATTATAACTACCATATCGGCTATTTTGCAAAGGGTGCCAGTGTTTAATTTTTTTAATGGCTCAAGTATGACCTTTGGAAGAGGTGCTGAGGTAAACCGCGAGATTCTATTAAGTTTCTTAAAAAGAAATAGTTATGATCGGTCTGAAACTGTAATGGAACCTGGGGAATATGCCATTCGTGGTGGAATTTTAGATTTATATCCACCTGGTTATAAGCACCCTCTAAGATTAGATTTTTTTGGCGATGAGATCGAGCGAATACGGAGTTTCGATGCCTTTAGTCAGCGAACAGATGGTGAAATCGAGTATTTTAAATTGCAACCTTTTCGTGAATTTCTAATAGACAAGGATTCCATAGAACGGTTTAGGAAGAGATATCGTTCAACTTTCGGTCAGATAGAGAAAGACGATATAGTATATGAAAGCGTTTCTGAGAGCATCATTTACGCAGGGATTGAACATTGGCTTCCTATGTTCTTTGAAAAATTAGATACTTTGTTTGATTTTATTGAAGATCCAATTATTACAATGGATTATCAACTCGACGAGGCAATCGATGCTAGGTTGGCGACAATACAAGATTGTTTTGATGCTCGATTAGATTTAAATAATAAAAAGAATATGAGGTTATCAGAGTCTCCGTATAACCCTCTGCCAATTAGAGATCTGTATCTCGATCGTCAAGAGTTTGAAGCGAAACTAGATCAAAATAAAGTAATTAGAATACAACCGTTCAAGACCCCAAGTGCTCTTCCAAATTCTATTAATGCAGATGGTAAACCAGGATTCAGTTTCGTTGATTTGAGAGTTAAATCAAAGGAGGGCGTTTACGAGAGCTTAGATATCAATATAAAGCAGGAGCTGAATTTAAATAAAAAAGTGATAATAGGAGCTATATCTGAAGGCTCAGCAAATAGACTCAAATCTATATTGCATGATCACAACATTATGGTTTCTGAAAGTCCAGATAGTCTTTTAAAGTTAGTTGTTACTCAACTTGAAAAAGGCTTTACCTCGTCCGAGGTAACCTTGATTACAGAACAAGATATTTTGGGCGACCGTTTGAATGTAAAACGGGGCAGAAAATTAAACCCTGAAAATTTTATCGCTCAGACTTCAATGTTGCAACCGGGAGATTTTATTGTCCATTCTGACCATGGCATTGGGCGCTTTGAAGCGTTGGTAACTTTGGATCTTTCTGAGTCGGGAATACCTCATGATTGTCTTAAGCTTACTTATTTCGGCGGTGATAAATTATTTCTACCTGTTGAGAATATCGAAATAATTACAAGATATGGAGAAAGTGAAAATAACGTTCGTTTGGATAAGCTGGGTGGTGTCGCATGGCAGGCAAAAAAGTCAGCTTTGAAAGAAAGGATCAAAGAGGTGGCGGATAAGCTCATTGCTGTCGCTGCCGCGAGAGAATTAAGTGAGGGGGAGGTTTTTCAACCTCCCGATGGATTATATGATGAGTTCTGCTCAGGCTTTTCTTTTTCCGAGACGGATGACCAAGAAACAGCGATCAATGATGTGATAAATGATATGAGTAGTGGGCGCCCTATGGATAGACTTATTTGTGGCGATGTCGGGTTCGGTAAGACTGAGATTGCGCTAAGAGCAGCTTTTATTGCTTCTATGGAGGGGAAGCAAGTCGCAATAGTAGTTCCAACTACTTTATTGGCTCGCCAGCATTATAGTACCTTCAAGAAGCGTTTTGAAAATTTTCCAATAAACGTGCGTCAATTATCCAGGCTAGTTTCGTCTAAAGACTCGGAGATTGTAAGAGAAGAACTTAAGTCTGGCAAAATAGATATCGTTGTTGGAACACATGCTTTGCTCTCAAAAAGTATTTATTTCGATCGCTTGGGCCTATTAATAATTGATGAAGAACAGCATTTTGGTGTAGTTCATAAAGAACAATTAAAAACCATGAAAAGTAACGTTCATATTTTAACGTTAACGGCAACACCAATTCCAAGAACTTTGCAACTTGCGCTGACTGGTGTCAGAGAGCTCAGTTTAATAACAACTCCCCCGGTCGACAGGTTAGCAGTGCGTACTTTTATTTTACCATATGACAGTGTTGTTGTAAGGGAGGCCATACAAAGAGAGCGAAATCGAGGCGGACAGATTTTTTATGTCTGCCCCAGAGTCTCTGATCTTAGCCACATTGAGATCGAACTAAAAAAATTAATACCTGATCTTAGAATTACACGAGCACATGGCCAGATGAAACCTGGAAAATTAGATGAAATTATGACTGCTTTTTATGAAGGTAGCTACGATCTCTTGTTGGCTACTAATATTGTTGAGTCAGGCTTAGACATACCAACTGTGAATACCATTATTTTACACAGAGCTGATAGATTTGGTTTATCACAACTTTATCAACTGAGGGGACGAATTGGTCGTTCAAAAGTAAGGGGTTACGCATACTTCACTCTGCCGCCAAGACAGAAGCTGGGTGAAACTGCACTGAAGCGGCTCGAAGTTATGCAGTCGTTGGATGCTCTTGGAGCTGGCTTTGCTCTGGCTAGCCATGATTTGGATATACGTGGTGCGGGTAACCTACTTGGTGATGAACAGTCTGGTCATATTAAAGAGGTTGGTGTTGAATTATATCAGCGAATGCTTGAAGAAGCTGTTTCCGAATCTAAATCAGGAGACACTGTAGGTAGCACATTGCAGAAAAAATGGACTCCGCAAATAGATATAGGTATCCCAGTCCTTATACCAGAGGAATATATTGCTGAACTCGGTATTCGTTTAAACCTTTACCGAAGAATAGCAAACCTCGTGGACGAGTCAGAAATAGATGACTTTGCAGCTGAATTAATTGATAGATTCGGAATGTTTCCCTCAGAGGTTAAAAATTTATTGGCTACAGTAAGTATTAAAAAGCTATGCACTACGGCGAACGTTGAGAAAATTGATGCTGGCCCAAAAGGTGCTGTTGTTTCCTTTTATAAAAATAAATTTAATAACCCTAAAGGTTTAGTTGATTTCATTTCGAGTCATGTGGGTACAGCAAAGTTAAGGCCAGATCATAAATTAGTTTTTATGAGAAAATGGGATAATGATGCTTCTAGATTGGATGGAGTACAATATTTAATAAAGGCACTTTCGAGTCTTGTGCTTTAATCTTTTGTGATAATGATATTTTCTTTTAATATCCTGTTTGTACCAAAAATAAATAAAATGTTGAAAATGCAAATATAAGTATAACATTTCTTTTGAATATCAACTATGCCTCTCACTTATTAAATCACTATATTGAAATGAGCAATATGATTAAACGTCTGCGTATTCTCTAAATTGTAATGGAACAATATTAAGAACTATTAATATAGCTCTCATCTAGTTTTAAAATATTATCGCACCCTATTTGCGCTAAAGTTTGGTCTACTTCTTTAACCATGATATCTAATACGTGGTTGCCGCCTTTTTCTCCTAGTGCTCCCACTCCGAAAACGAATGAACGTCCTGAAAAAGTAATAGCTGCACCCGAGGCGAAGGCTTTCACAATATCAGGACCACTGCGAATACCACTATCCAGCATGACGGTTAATTTGGAACCAACCGTTTTGAATATATCTGGCAATACTTCTATTGATGATGGGCCGCTATCTAACTGACGACCTCCATGATTAGATACAATTATTCCGTCAGCTCCTATGCGAACAGATGCCTCTGCTGACTTCTTTGTAAGAATACCCTTGATTACTAAATGGCCTTCCCATGCATCTCTTATGCGGTTTATAAAGTCTTCACCAAGTCGTGCAGAAACTTGAAGAGCTTGAGCAACACTTAACGATGTTCCATCTTTTGCATCATTCATATACGGAACTAAATTCTCAAATCTTGGAGTTCCATTTAATAATGTTGAAATAGCCCAGTTTGGCTTTAGCGCGATATCCATTATTACTTTTGGCGTCATTTTAAATGGTAAAGTGAAATTATTTCGTATATCCCGAAGTCTTTTAGAAGGCTCTGGAATGTCAACAGTTAAAACTAGCACTTTAATGCCTGACTCTTTTGCGCGGCGAATTAAATCAAAGCAAATATTATCTTGGTCAGGTACGTATAATTGAAACCAGGCATTGTCTTCGGCAATGTTTGCTATCGTTTCTATTGAAGTTGTGCCTACAGCACTTAATAAATACGGAATGTTTCTTTTTTTGGCCATATTAGCAAGGTAACTATCTACTTTGGGCCAAATCAAATTTGCAAGTCCTACGGGTGAAACTCCGATTGGGGCATCATATTCTTTACCGAAGACGGTTGCTTTCTGACTGCGATCCGTCACATCACGCAAATATTCTGGATAAAGGGTTATATTGTCAAAGCCTCGCCTATTTCTAGTTATGTTCGCTTCGGTTCCAGCTCCGCCATCAAGATAATCAAACGCAAGTTTGGGAATTCTTTTTGCCGCCTTGTTTCTTAAGTCATCAATCGTAAGGTATTTATTTGACATCTTATCCTCAGCATTACGTTAAAATTAATATTATTTATAATAAAACTTTGGTGCTTTCCAAAGATATGTTTATCATTCTTTCTAAAACGATAGCGTCTTGCGCACCGGAGATTGCGAATTTTTTATCAAAAATTAGAGTAGGTATTCCATGTATTTTATATTGTTGAAACAACGAATTGAAACCATCGACCTGACCAAAATTCTCGTTTTTATCTGGGAATTCTTTTAGTGCGTTATAATCTAGACCTTCTTCAGAGCCGATTTTTCTGAGTAAAGAAATACTGCTAATATCATTGCCATATTCAAAATAATGCTTAAAAATTTTGTCTATTACCTCCATTTCACAACCAAGTCTTTGGGCAATTCTTATTAACTTATGTGAGTCGATTGTATTTGATAAAAATTTCACATTCTCGAAATCAAATTTTATGCCTAGAGGCTTCCCAGCATTTATTATAGACATTCGTACTTGATCAATATCTATTTCTTGTTTTACACTAAGTCTTAAATCTTTATCTAAAATATTTTCAAAGTCTTGGGGTTGACGATTTAAAAGAAACGGTTGCCAATTAACTGTAACCCTTAAATCATTTCGTTGAGCAAGTACTTTTTGCAATCGCCGTTTTGTTATAAAGCTCCACGGACAGATAGTATCATATGCGAAATCAATGTGCATCTTGAGACTATCCCAGCGAGTTTATATGGAATTCGACATGTAAAATAAGTCCTAGAGCGATTTTTTTCAAATTTAAAATAATTGTGTGCGGCATAATGAAAATCACTCAAGCAGCTTTTCGGGTTTTAAGTTTTAAGGCAATCACTTTATATACACTAATGCCTGTAATATTCGCAATCTCTTTAAAAGAAAGGCTGGTTTCTTTTAACAATATCATTGCATGTATAAAAGGTTCTCTTCTGGAGGTGTTATTCGTTCGGCGGAAATTAGATGTCTTTTTTGTATTTTTCCTTATTTTATTTTCTTGGTCTAGGCCGCGCTTTTTTGCATTTGCCACAGCTGTTTGCCAACGTTTTTTGTCACTTTCTATATCAACCTGATTTTTTCTTATCTCTTCTTTAGAAATATTTACGTAAAAAGAATTAGACGCCTTCTTGTTATCACAGTTTACACCTTGATTATAATTTAAACCAAGTTTAGCTGCTTGATCGAGTGTCATTCCGAACTTATTAGCCAAACGAGACGCCGCCGCTAGAGCGTTCTCACGCTCGCCGCGATATTTACTACGATTAGCTAGCTCTAATAAATTTGCAAACCTTTTTTGCTCAGATGCAATATTTCGATTTCTAATGTTATACCTCAATCTATAAATTATTTTGTTTTATACTTATAGCATATAAGGCATCGGAATGGGTTAATTTATGCTGAATTTATATCAAAATTATTCTAATTTGATTACAGTCACTAAAAAATGAAAAATTTTTAAATGTAATGCGGAATTAAATGAATTAATTGCGCATTTCTAGTGCTCGAATTAATATAACGGAAAATTTTCTTTTAATGCTTTATCTAAATCTTTCATTTTACAGTTAATACCTAATTGTTTAATCGAAGTAACACCAAAATCAGAGATACCACATGGAACGATACCCGAGAAATGCTCTAAATCTGGATTTACATTTATTGAAAAACCATGAAAGGTGATCCAATGCTTAACTCTAATTCCCACAGCTGCAATTTTTTTGTTAGAAATTCCTGAATCTACCCAAACTCCGATGCGATCATCGTATGTTTTACAGTCTAAACCAAATTGATTTAGACTTTTTATTACCCAAAGCTCTATGTCTTTTACGAAATTACGCAAGTCTGGTTGTCTTTTTTTGAGATTTAGCATCAAATATACAACTCTCTGCCCAGGGCCGTGGTAGGTATATTGACCGCCTCTACCAACATTATAAACTGGAAATCGGTCTGGTTGCAGTAAATCTTCTTTCTTGGAGCTACTGCCAGATGTATAAATTGAAGGGTGTTCTAGAGACCAAATTAACTCTAGAGCATTGCCAGCAATAATATCTGCTACTCTTGTTTCCATGGTTGATAGTGCGGTCTCATAGTCTACCAAATCATTAGTATATTTCCATTCAATATCATTTTGGACTTCTATATTTTTTGATTTATTAGTTATCATATAATTATCTCTAAACCCTCTAAGGTACAGATTCAATAGTACAAAATAAAATAATTTATGAGATAGCTTGATTCACTGTGTTCGATTTGTTACTTGGACAACTTGTACCTCGTGTCAAAATGACAGGGCAAATATTAAAGTGCGGACGTGGCGGAACTGGTAGACGCGCAGCGTTGAGGTCGCTGTCCTCGCAAGAGGGTGGAAGTTCGAGTCTTCTCGTCCGCACCAAATATAGCTAGATTAAATTTAATTTGAACTGATAAATACTATATCTTCAGTATTAAACTAAATATATTACCCGTTATAATGTAAGTTTGTTATTTCCTGTAACCTTTAATTGTTTTGATCAAAATAATGAGTTGTTCAAATGTCAGTAACACCTCATCCTCCTAATTAATGAGGGCAGCTTTTTTTATTCTTATTCAATTTTATTAGGTGTATCAGTGACATTTGAGATTAAATCGTACATCAACTCATTTTATAATTACAACTTAGGTTATTGAAATCACATAATTCAAAATTGAGTTGACAATATTTGAGGTAAAAGTTGGTAGATATAAATCAAAATCACGTTTCAACGCAAAGTGCTATTACAGAATTAACATTAGAATTTATTGCTTCAGTAAATTCAGCACTTGATGAAGGAAAATCTGAAGAAGCAATTAATCTGGCAAAATCTCTTCACTATGCAGACCTAGCTGATCTTCTCGAGAACTTAGGGCATACGAGGCGGGAAGAATTAGTTGAAGCGCTGAGAGATAGTTTTGATCCGAATATCTTTGCTGAACTGGATGAAACCGTCAGAGAACGAGTGATTATTCAACTTGGAAACAGCCGTGTTGCAGAAGCAGTTGCGGAATTACAAGTTGATGATGCGATTGACGTTGTTGAGGAGCTTGGCGAAGATAAACAGTTAAAGATTTTAGCATCTTTGCCAAAGAACGAAAGAGCGCTAATTGAAGAAGGTTTGTCTTATCCTGAGGACAGTGCTGGAAGGTTAATGCAACGGGATTTTATTGCGGTTTCCTTTGAGTGGAGCGTTGGCCAGACGATTGATTTTATGAGAGATTCAGAAGAGTTGCCAACAGATTTTTTTGATATATTTTTGATGGATAATGAGCATTATCCTGTAGGAACCGTGCCTCTGGGAAGAATTATTAGAAGTAATAGAAACGTAAAATTATTTGAAATTATGCGAAAACATATAAAAATTATTCCTGTTTCAATGGACCAAGAAGAAGTAGCTTTTTTATTCAGACAAAGAGATTTAATGTCTGCGCCAGTTGTCGATAATGGTGTTCTGGTTGGTACAATAACTGTTGATGACATTGTAGACGTTATTCATGAAGAGCATGAAGAGGATATTATGAGGCTTGCTGGCGTGGGAGAGGAAGATGATCTTTATTCAGCAGTTATCGATACAATGAAATCTCGCTTTTCATGGTTGCTTATCCATCTATTGTCGGCATTGCTTGCGGCTTACGTGATCAGTTTATTTGCTGGTACTATTCAAGAGTTGGTAGCGTTGGCTATACTAATGCCAATTGTCGCCACTATGGGAGGAACTGCGAGTATACAAACGCTAACTGTTGCTGTTAGGGCTATAGCTATGAGAGAGCTGACTCCCTCTAATGCCTATAGAACTATAGGTAAAGAAATTACTGTTGGTGTGCTTAATGGATTAATATTCGCTAGCATAATTGGATTTATTGTCTACGCATGGTTTGATAGTGCATTGTTAGGGGTTGTAATAGGTTTAGCAATTATAGTTAATTTAATTGTTGCGGGTTTTGTGGGAAGTTCGTTACCAATTATCTTACAAAGCCTTGGATTTGACCCGGCGGTTGCATCTAGTGCATTTTTAACTTCAATTACCGATATTATCGGCTTTTATGTATTTCTTGGTTTAGCAGCAAGTCTTTTATTATGACGAGTACAAGGATAAGAAATCCATTTATTAAATATTATTCTAATGTATGATGAAAAAGATCAGAATAAAATTTCTCAAACCTTGGTTATTTCTTATAGTTGATGTTTAAAAAAGAGTATAAATGAAATGAATAAAGATCCTATCGTTATTGTTGGTTCTGTAAGAACACCAATGGGCGGCCTGAATGGCGTTTTGAGTGGTGTGAATGCTCCGGAATTAGGTTCGACAGTAATAAATGGTGCAATACAGCAATCTGGCATAAATATTGATGAAGTTGAAGATGTCGTAATGGGGGTGGTGTTAGCTGCTGGCCAAGGACAAGCCCCCGCGCGACAAGCAGCGATCTTCGCTGGTTTATCGCATAATACGGGAGCCACAACAGTTAACAAAATGTGCGGCTCAGGAATGAAAGCGCTTATGTTAGCTCACGATAGTATCATGGCTGGTTCAAATACGGTTATGATTGCAGGCGGAATGGAAAGTATGACAAATGCCCCATACCTCCTCCCCAAAGTTCGGCAGGGAATGCGCATGGGACATGGTGAAATTAAAGATCACATGTTTTTAGATGGTCTTGAAGATGCCTTCGAGCGAGGTACATTAATGGGTGCTTATGCTGAAGCTACTGCAGAACGATATCAATTCACACGGGAAGGCCAGGACGAATTCGCAATTAGGTCTTTAAAGCGAGCGAATGAGGCTATTTCTGATGGAACATTTGCAAAAGAAATAGTGCCTGTTAATGTTAAAAATCGTAAAAACATAGTTAAAGTAGATTTAGATGAGCAACCGGGAACGGCTTCTCCAGATAAAATTCCTACTTTACGACCTGCGTTTGCAAAGAATGGCACCGTAACTGCAGCAAATTCCAGCTCAATTTCTGATGGTGCTGCCGCATTAGTATTAATGAAAATGTCTTCAGCCGAAAATAAAGGTTTAACTCCCTTGGCTATTGTGCGGGCTCATGCAAGTCATTCGCAGGCACCTCAATGGTTTACAACGGCTCCAATTGGAGCAATTAAAAGTGTACTTGATAAAGCTGGTTGGGTTAAGGATGAAGTAGATCTATTTGAGATAAATGAAGCTTTCGCAGTTGTTACAATGGCCGCGATGCATGATTTAGCTATTTCAGAGGACATCGTTAATATTCATGGTGGTGCTTGTGCATTGGGTCATCCAGTAGGTGCTTCTGGCGCCCGGATAATTGTTACCTTGTTAAATGCGCTAGCAAAACATGATCTCACAAAAGGTATAGCTTCATTGTGTATCGGCGGCGGCGAGGGCGTTGCTGTTGCTATAGAACGTTTGAAATAGAAATGTTGTTATGAGAACTGTTTTTATAACAGGATCAAATAGGGGATTGGGCCTTGAATTCGTAAAGCAATACGAGAGAAATGGATTTAAGGTTATTGCTGCCTGCCGAAATCCAAAATTAGCTGACAGTTTAAATAGTATAAAAGGTAACATTGAGGTTACTAAATTAGACATTAATAGTGGCAATGATTTTGAAAATATTTCTGCGGCGTATAAAAACGAAAATATTGATATTTTAATTAATAATGCCGGCATTATTGGCTTAAATAAGAAAATAATTGGTGAAATAAATTACGAAGACTGGAAGAATGTTTTTCAAACAAATGTTCTTGGCCCAACCATGATGGTTGAAAGACTGCTCTCACAGATAGCCAGATCTGAAAAAAAACTTATTGTTTCAGTATCTAGTAAACTAGGAAGTATTTCAGAAAATTCCAGCGGGGGGCAATATGCTTATCGTGCTTCAAAGGCTGCCTTAAATGCAGTAAACAAGTCGTTATCAGTTGATTTAATTGATAAAGGAATAACGACAATTGTAATTTCTCCTGGTTGGGTTAAAACCGATATGGGCGGACAAAATGCTGATATTACGATCCAAGATAGTGTCACGCAAATGTGCCAAGTAATTGAAAGAGTAGATATCAATGATACTGGAAAATTCTTTAATTTTGACGGAAAAATTATTAAATGGTGAAAGCCAAGAATAATACCTTTTAGTTTCTTTTTGACTTTTCATCGCCATACGCTTATTTGCCTGCTAAATGCATCAAAAATTGGACTTGATTACTGAAACTGCTTCGTGGCAATGGGAGACGAGTTTTTTTTTAAGAAAGAAGTTAAAGAATACGACATCTGAAGCTATTGCAAAATGTGTGTGGCTCGACATTCTTTTTTGTAAATGGTAAGCCTTTATGAGGGTATGATCGTTTAAATGTAGACGAATAATAGCTAAAAAAAAGCGGTTAATAAATTTTCTTTGGACGGTAATAAATGGTTAACGAAGTTTGTTTGCGTATAGTCGATCAAAGAGTAGCTGAAATCACGCTAAATCGCCCGGAAGTTCTAAATGTTTATAATGCTGATTTGCTAATAAGCCTCAATCAAATTTTAGATGGAATAGAACAAAATAAAAAAATTCGAGTTGTTCTAATCAAGGGAGCTGGAAAACATTTCTCAGCTGGTGCTGATGTGAACTGGTTTAAGGAACTATCTAATGCGACCGATGTTGAGAAACTTCGAGCAGCTCAATTAAGTACTAATACAATGAAAAAATTATTTGAGTTTCCAATCCCAACTATCGCAATGATACATAATGCTTGTTTAGGAGGGGCAGTCGGCTATCCGGCAAGTTGTGACATCGTCGTTGCATCAAACGATGCGCGTTTCGCGATAACAGAAGTAAAACTTGGCATAACACCTGCACCAATATTACCACAGGTTATTTCAGCGGTTGGTGCTCGTGTGGCCAGACGGTTCGCTCTTACAGGCTCAAGTATTGATGCATTTGAAGCACAAAGAATAGGCCTAGTGCATGAAATCTGTGAAGTTGGTGATCTAGAACAAACTACTAGTCCAATAATTGAAGATATATTAAAAGCTGCGCCCGAGGCAGTTAAAGAAACAAAAAAACTTATCAATGGTATAGTGCCTAATAATTACAACAATGATTTAGCGAGCAAATTAGCTGAAATGAGTGCTACTAGCCGTTCAACTAAAGAGGGTATTGAGGGTTTCTCTGCTTTCTTAGATAAACGACATCCCAATTGGTATAGAACTTAATCGCCATAATTGTGGCTCTTTTGCTTTTTTCTATTAAAATATTGAATTAAATTTTATTAAAATTAAATCGTATCAAAATTAATAAAAGAAAATATGCTTATTTTAAAAGGTTGAGGAAACTATGACTATTCACCTCCTACGTATGGCTGTTGGAATAAACAGTATCGCGGAGTTAATAAATTTACAGAAAAGACGCCGCCAAACAAACCCAGATTCTAAACTTTTTAATACAACGAGAAATGTGCCAAAAAGGTTAGATGAGTTGTTAGATGGTGGCTCTATTTACTGGGTTGTAAAACGATTAATCAGGGTGCGCCAAGAAATAATTTCAGTTAGTCAGGAAATAAATAACGAAGGTAAAAAGTATTGTTTAATTGAGATTGATCCAAAACAAATCAGGGTGGAACCAAGAACACAAAAACCGTTTCAGGGCTGGAGGTATCTTAATATTGAAGATGCTCCTGGTGATATTGAATTGCGATCTTCGCCCGAGGCAGAATTACCAGAAGAAATGTTAATTGAACTCAAAGAACTCGGGTTAATGTAGGAACTTATTATTGTTTTATTTAACTAATTTGCGGCAAAAATTATGACAACTAATCATTTATTAACTTTTTTCGAGCTAAAAAGCGAGATCGGTTATGACTTATCATTGTATTAACGTAAACCGTTTGAAGGTAAAAACTATGTTTAAATGTTCAGTAAAAGATAATAGAGTCTTTGAGGTTAAATTATATAATAAACATGTTAGAGCTCTTCTTAAAGAAAATAAAAGTCATGATTTTTATAGTGATTATTGGGGAGATGTTCGTAATCACGCTATTTTAGCTTCGGATGAATCAGCTGCATTAAATATCATTAATATAAAATTTCCACAAAGCAAAGGTTTTGTTGTTCAAGAGTTTTCCGAGTCCATTTTTGATTAGCTCTTATCCACCGCTGTCAAAAAATTTATAGTTATCTACCCCGCCTAAGAGGACTCCATCGAATCCTTGTTTAATAATTCCATAAATATATGAGCTCGTGTTACCTGTAATAATTTTTCTCCAAGAAGGTCGCCAAAACTCAACATAGTATTTATCTGGATTTCCTGGGGTAGCACTCGAAATAAAAGCAGGCTGACCCTCTTTCCACCTGTCTTTCCAATAATATCGATAGCTTTCAGCAGCGCCAATATTCATATAAGCAAAAACAAGCCGGCGAGCACCAAGTTTTTTAAATTTCATACCTTGAATAGCCGCTTTTTTGAAGGGTTGCCTTCCCTTATGAAAGACATCAACAATAACAACATCGAAGTTTGTATTGCTAAGTGCTATTACAAAGTCTTGCTGACGATCATAATTTGCAGAATCCGTTAATTGCAAGAAATTCTTTGCCGACTTCAAGCCTATCATATTCTTAGGGTTTTCATTTATTGGCCTACTTGGGAAAGTTGGAATTTTATCAAAAGCATAATCTGAACCCAGACTTTCTGCTGTAAATGGAATAAATCCTTTACTTAAGTTAAATCTATATGCTTTTTGGGCTATTTTTAAGTTTGCGTAATAGTCTGTAACAAATATCTTAAGGCCGCGTTTTTGGGCGATGTTGGCAAGCCTTAGCATGTTTTCTTTAGATTTCCTCTCGGTCTCGATTTCTTTTTTGCCATCAAAAGGAGGGTGATAGTTTAGACCTCTTATGTTGATTCCATCGATTGACCGAATATAAGTATTTGCTGGAGAACTTCTGGTTGCATCTACTTGATCTGTTTTTTCTAAGATTTCTAAACCACCTTGGGTAACAATCGTAAAATATCGATTATACCGACGTGCATATCTGCTTATATCGCGTATTAAAGATCGCATAGCCTCGCTTGGTTCAGCTTGTTCCTGGCCTTCAGGTGTTTCTGGCAATGCTGTTATTGGAGGCTGCTGTGGTGCCTGAGCTTGCGCAAAAAAAATATTTAAAAAGCCAATTGAAAGAGCTATTAATAGAATTTTCATTTAAAAAAACTACCTTTATTGCCTTAGATGTTTAATGACTTCCTTGGAAATCGCGAGTGACGCAGTTAAGCCAGGAGATTCTATGCCAAAAAGATTAACAAGACCTTCAACTCCGTGCATTTGCGGACCACTTATCATAAAATCTGTTGATGTACCAGTCGCGCCATTTAGTTTTGGCCTTATTCCAGAGTAACTTGGTTGGAGGCTATGATTTTTTATTCCTGGCCAGTAATTTTGTATCGAATTATAGAATGATTGGCCTCTTGAGGCATCTACGCTATAATCAATATTTTTGATCCACTCCACATCAGGGCCAAACCTAGCTTGGCCTTCAAGGTCAAGAGTAAGATGTGTACCTAGTCCAGCTTCCTCGGGTATCGGATAAATTAGGTGCTTAAACGGATTTTTACCAATTAAAGAAAAATAATTTCCTTTCGCATAATGTATTTCTGGTACGTATTTTTGGTTTAACCCTATTAGTTTTTTTGCAATGCTTTGCGCATGAAGCCCCGCGCAATTAATTACATTTTGACATGAAAGCTTCGTTGGCTGTGACCCTCCAACATTTAACAAGATTGAATTGTGCTTTATTTCGCCAGTTAATATTGGAGAATTAAAGGCCGTAACAGCCCCATTATTCTCAGCATCTCCCTGATAGGAGAGCATAAGTGCATGACTATCAACAATTCCAGTTGAAGGTGAAAAAAGTGCAGCAAATGCTGACAACTCTGGTTCTAGTTCATATACTTCATTCTGGTTTAGCCATATAAGGTCGTTAACATTATTTTCGATTGCTTTGCGGTGTATCAGTTGAAGGTTGTGTATTTGCTCTTTGTTGGCAGCGACTATTAGTTTGCCGCATCGCTTAAATGGTACTCCGCGTGTTTTACAGTAATTATAAAGATTTTTTTTACCTTCCACGCATAGTCTGGCTTTTAAACTATTTGATTGATAGTATATACCCGCGTGAATGACTTCACTATTTCTGGAACTTGTTCCAGTGCCTATTGAAGATTCTGCTTCAAGAATTATTACTTCGCGTCCATTTAATGTTAATTCTCGTGCGACTGCTAAACCAATAACTCCAGCTCCAATAACAGCACACTCAATTTTATTTATATTTTCCATAAATTATATTAAACTATTTTTATTTTTAAAAATAACTAATTTTAAATATATTTCTAGGCCATGTCGATTTAAATATCGTATACATAAATGACTAACAAATAGATTTTATTTATTTTTCAAAATGCCTTTATTTTAATAGGTCTAAAGCAATCTAGAGTATGATCAGAAATCAATGACAGATAAAAAGCTAGCGAAAAAGTCTTCCGATACAGATGTCTCCCTTTTTCTAGAAAAAGTAGCGAAAATTACACTTGCAAAGGAGCAAAGGGCGAACGGTCGTTTAGTCTTCGGTATGGATGCGACTGCCAGCCGACAATTAAGTTGGGATACCACAAGTCATCTCCAGGGTGACATGTTCTTGGAAACCACAGCAAATGGCGGACTCCAAGTTCAATTAGTTTATTTTCGTGGCTTCAAGCAATTTATCTGCAGCGATTGGGTCGGTAATGCTCAGGAGTTAATGACCCTAATGACGGGGGTGTCATGCCTAGCCGGTGAAACTCAAATAAGAAAGCTTTTAAAACATTCGCTTAATGAGAATAGTAAAAGTCCTATTGACGCTATTATTTTTATAGGTGATGCGGTAGAGGAGGACGTCGATGTTTTGGGAAAACTTTCCGGTCAATTGGGTATTTTAGGCGTGCCAATTTTTATTTTTCAAGATGGTTCGGACTCCATTGCAGAATATTGTTTCAAACAAATTACACAACTTTCAAATGGTGCTTATGCAAAGTTTGATGTTAATAGTAAAGAGACGTTAAAAGAGTTATTAAGGGCAGTGGCGGTATTTACCGCTGGTGGAAAAAGGGCCCTTCAGCGGTTAGGTAAAAGAGAAGGTGGCGAGATCTTAAAAATATCAAACCAAATTTCTAAAGTTGATTAGTATAAAGAGTTAGAGTTATGTCCTTTCTAATATTTGGAGTTTGTTTGTTAATAGGTTGCATTTTGATAGTGCAATGGTACGTCAGTGCTTCTCCTAAGGTAGTACTGCGTTATCTTAAATATACAGCGATATTTGGATTGTTTGCTGGCGGCATTGTTTTATTTATGACGGGGTTAAAAGTTTGGGCTTTTTCAACGTTACCAGTATTGCTTTTGTGGACCGGGCGATTAATCCGACTAGCTCCAATAGTAATGTTCTTGAAACGATTGTTTATAAAGAATAAAAACTACTCAAGAGCCAGTAATAATACGAGTTGGTCTAAAGAGCCAACTGGTCAAACTTCCCAGATTAGTACAAATTTTTTAGAAATGGAACTCGATCACGATACTGGAGAGATGTTTGGTAAAGTTCTAAAGGGTAATTTTAAAGGCAGGGGTTTAGGTGAATTAGTGTTTGAGGACCTAATGGACCTTCTATCTGAATGTCGGGATGATGAACAATCTGTCCAAGTGCTAGGTGCTTATCTCGATCGTTATCATGATACAGATTGGCGCGACTCTCTAGGTGAAAATAAAAAGAAAAGTGCTGATGGAGAAATGTCCCGAGCTCAAGCCTTAGATATTTTGGGTCTTAAGGAAGAAGCTGGTGTTCAAGAAATAAAAAAGGCACATCAACGTTTAATGTTGCAAAATCATCCAGATAGGGGTGGATCAACGTTTTTAGCATCTCAGATAAATCATGCTAAAGATGTTTTGTTGGACTTATAGATTGTAACCGGAATGTAATACTTTAATAATAGTTTTAGGATTAGTGTTGTTAACCTGAAACGAAACCCTTGCGACATGTGAGAGTGTGTGTCAGAAATCTAACGTATTTTTTATAGAGATTATAATCTGGTGAAAATGAGAAAACCAATCAGACGAGCAATTTTTCCTGTGGCAGGTCTTGGTACAAGATTTCTTCCAGCTACAAAATCGATGCCAAAGGAAATGCTTCCTGTTGTTGACAAGCCTTTAATTCAGTATGCAGTTGATGAGGCTCGCGAGGCTGGAATTGAAGAGTTCATTTTCGTCACAGGGCGGTCAAAATCGTCTATTGAAGATCATTTTGACCATAGCTATGAGCTCGAGCATTCCCTGGAGGAGAGGGGAAAAACTGAATTATTAAATATGTTGCACACGGTTCTTCCTAAAGTTGGTCAAGTCTCGTATACTCGTCAGCAACAGCCACTAGGACTTGGACATGCGGTTTGGTGTGCCCGCTATCATGTTCGAGACGAGCCTTTTGCCGTTTTGCTTGCTGATGACCTAATACTCTCTAAGCCAGGTTGTTTGAGACAAATGATGGACATTTATAATGATGTTGGTGGAAATTTAGTGGCCGTTGAAGATGTACCTAAGGAGGATACTAGTAAATATGGTATTTTAGATGTAATTAGTGATGATGGTACCATTGCTAATGCTAGGGGTCTTGTTGAAAAACCCAGTCCTGAGGTTGCCCCTTCAACTTTATCGATAATTGGGCGCTATCTCCTACAACCAGAAGTTTTCAGTCAGTTGGATTTACAGCAAACAGGAGCTGGTGGTGAAATACAGTTGACCGATGCTATTGCCAAAACTATCGGGGTAGTCCCTTTCCGTGGCTTTCGTTTCAAAGGTAAGAGATATGATTGCGGAGATAAATTAGGTTTTCTTGAGGCTAATCTTGCTTTCGGTTTAGACAGAGAAGATTTAAGGGCAGGTGTCCGAGAAGTTTTAAAGAAGTATATATAATTTATGGAATATTTTAAATGAAAATAGCTATGATTGGCTCAGGGTATGTCGGTTTAGTGTCAGGGGCTTGTTTTTCCGAATTTGGTGTAGAGGTTGTTTGTGTAGATAAAGATAGCTCAAAGATCGAACTTCTAAATAAGGGTGAAATACCTATTTATGAGCCAGGCTTAGATGATATAGTAAGCAAGAATATTAAAGCATGTAGGCTAACATTTACAACAAATTTAAAAAGTGCTGTGCTAGGTGCTGATGCTATTTTTATAGCGGTCGGGACACCAAGTCGACGTGGTGATGGACATGCTGACCTTAGTTTTGTTTTTAATGCTGCAAAAGAAATTGCGGCCGAGATCGAGCATTATACTGTAATTGTTACAAAATCTACTGTCCCGGTGAATACTGGAGATGAGATTGAGAAAATAGTGAGAACTGAAAGGCCAGATGCTGACTTTGACGTTGTCTCAAATCCAGAATTCTTGCGTGAGGGTTCGGCTATTAATGACTTTATGAGACCAGATCGAGTTGTAATTGGTACTACATCGGATAGAGCAAAGGATGTAATGCGTAATTTATATAGACCTTTATTTTTAATTGATACTCCAATGGTTTTTACCTCGCGTCGAACTGCTGAGTTGATAAAATATGCTGCGAACACATTTTTGGCTACTAAGATTACTTTTATAAATGAGATTGCTGATTTGTGCGAGAAAGTAGGCGCGGATGTTCAAGATGTTTCTCGAGGTATAGGCTTGGATGGCAGGATTGGGAATAAATTTCTACATGCAGGTCCTGGGTATGGTGGTTCATGTTTCCCAAAAGATACTCTTGCTTTGGTAAGAACGGCGCAGGATGCTGATAGTCCAATATCGATCGTGGAAGCTGTAGTCAAAGCTAACGAAGAACGTAAAATACGAATGGCTGAAAAAATAAAGTTGGCTTGTGGTGGAAATATAACGGGAAAGACTATAGCCATATTAGGTGTTACTTTTAAGCCTAACACCGATGATATGCGTGACTCACCCAGTCTATCCATAATTCCAGATTTAGTAAAATCAGGAGCTTTTGTAAAAGCGTACGATCCACAAGGTATGAATGAGGCCAAAGAGCTTTTGCAAGATGTTACTTGGTGTAGTAACGCCTACGACGCGATTGAAAATACGGATGCTCTTGCAATTTTAACGGAGTGGAATGAGTTTCGCGCCCTCGACCTTGGAAAGCTTCGGTCTATAATGAAACGGCCAATAATGATTGATTTGCGAAATATTTATAATCCTAATGAAATGAAAATTGCAGGATTTGAATATTTCTGTATTGGCCGCTAAATTCGTTTAAACTAAAATGAGATCCTAGTTAATATGAGTGATAAACGAACATTAGAGCCAACTTTTCTCCGAGAGTACGATATTCGTGGAATTATCGGTCCAAAATTTAATAAAGCTGATTTTAGGTCAATTGGGCGCGGTTTTGGTGCTATTTTAAAAGAAAATAACAATAACGCTAATTCCCAACCAAAGGTAGTGGTCGGTTATGATGGTCGTTTGACATCCGTCGATTTATCCGAGGCTTTGTGCGGTGGACTCCTAGATTCTGGTATTGATGTAATAAATATTGGCTGTGGTCCAACACCCATGCTTTACTTTGCTGCTCAAAGGTTTTGTGCCCAAGGCGGTATGATGGTTACTGGATCACATAATACTTCGGATTATAATGGTATTAAAATGGTAATGAATGGAAAACCTTTTTACGGAAAAGATATTCAAAAATTAGGATTAAGAGTTGAAGATGGTAATTTTACGTTTGGTAAGGGTTCTAAATCAAATAAGGTGGTAGACAACGCTTATGTGCAACGTCTATTAGAAGACTTACAAGTAGGTAAAGAAATGAGGGTTGCGTGGGATCCAGGAAACGGCGCAGCTGGCGAAGTACTTCAATTATTGATCAAAGACTTACCTGGGCAGCATTTTATTATTAACGCGGAAATAGATGGAAAATTTCCAGCCCATCATCCAGATCCCACTATTGAGACAAATCTCAATCAATTAAAAGTATTGGTGAGGGAAAACAACTGTGATTTGGGTATTGGATTCGATGGCGATGGAGATAGAATTGGCGTGATTGATGGAAAGTGCCGAGTGCTTTGGGGAGATCAAATTTTAGTAATACTTGCTAGAGAGGTATTAAGTCAGATGCCAAAATCACCAATCATCGTTGATGTTAAAGCCAGTAAAATATTTTTTGATGAAATTTTAAAATTAGGTGGCGTTCCAGTTATGGCTGCGGCGGGTCATTCACTGATTAAAGCGAAAATGGCGGAGCTTGAATCACCCCTCGCGGGTGAGATGAGTGGCCACATTTTCTTTGCAGATAAATATTATGGTTATGATGATGCATTGTATGCAGCGATAAGATTGTTGAGCGTGCTCTCAAATTCCGAAACTTCTCTTTCAGAGATAAGGGACAGCTTCCCAAAAATGATGAATACACCAGAGCTTCGTTTTGATTGCGCGGATGAAAGAAAATTCAACGTGATTAGAGAAGTTCATGAAGGTCTTAATAGTATTGAAAATATTAAGGTTTCAGATATTGATGGCGTGCGAGTTGAAACTGATTATGGTTGGTGGTTGTTACGTGCATCAAATACCCAAGCTGCTCTGGTTGCTCGTTGTGAGTCTGAGACTGAGGAGGGATTAAGGAGATTAAAAAATGATCTCTCTGAGCATCTTATAAAGAGTGGAATAAAACCTCCTTTAAATTTTAATTAATTTTAATAAAAATTATTTTTACATTGAATTTAAATGGGAGGGCTTTGAGCTGGCTAACTCAACTTCCATACATGGCTTTTGATGTTGCTTAAGAACTTTGCATGCTTTGAACGCATTAAAGCGCTTTATACCAAGAATTCTGGCTCGATATAATACTCTTTTCCGAGATTTCTTAAGGGGCATAATTACTATTTCGCCACCTTCAAACAGCATTCTATATTTTTTCTTAATATTTTTTGAAATTTTTTCGGCAGGAGCTCGTGAATAAAAAGCACCAACTTGGACACCCCAAATTTTATCTAATACTTTTATGTGCCTTTTATGGTTTAATTTAGTGGTAACTTTTCGTTTTATTTTCTTGCTATCTTTTTTGAAGGCCCGTGTCAGTAATGTGTTCATATGACGGTTTCGTGAGCGAGATGTATTTCCGCCAAAAACAACTCCTATCACTCTCGTGCCGTTACGTTTGGCTGTAGTAATTAGGTTGTAACCGGAAGCTCTAATATAACCGGTTTTCATGCCTTCTGCTCCGGAGAAGGTTTTTAATAATTTGTTATGGGACCTGTATACTCGTCCTTGAAATTTAAATGAACGCTTTGAAAAAAAATGATAGTAACCAGGAAAATCATTAATTATTGAACGTGTTAATCTGGCCATATCTTTTGCTGTTGACATTTGGCCTCTATGCGGTAAGCCCGAGGCATTCCTAAATGTCGTTCGCGACATTCCTATTTCCCTAGCTTTTGATGTCATTAATAGTGCAAAACGTCTCTCATTACCCCCAACGGACTCTGCTATGACTGTTGCTACATCATTAGCTGATTTAACTACAATCGCTAAAATAGCGTCTTTCACGGTTAATGATTGACCTTTTCTCAAACCTAATTTCGACGCAGGACGGTTTGCCGCTTTTCGACTAACTTTTAGCCGGGTGTCTAGAGTTAGTTTGCCTTTTT
>JADHRD010000124.1 GCA_016777585.1 Rhodospirillales bacterium
TGGCATGGCCTTGAATGAGGAATACATTTACAACAAAGATGGAATCCTAGAAAATCCCGGTTTTCTCGATTACCGCGCCCCAGTTGCATCAGATGTCTCCTTTGAAATAAATACAGAAATTGTTGAAGTGCCAAATCCTCTTCACCCATACGGGATTAGGGGTATTGGTGAAGTGTCTATTATTCCTCCTTTAGCGGCTATCGCTAATGCTATTTATGGAGCCACGGGCGTTAGATTTTATGATCACCCGATGTCACCCCCGAGGGTCCTTAAAGCCCTAAAAGAAAATAAAATTCTGGAAGCAGCCGAGTAACTTATTTTTTTGACACCACCTTGCAAGAAGAATTGAGAACTTCTGATTTATAGGAACTTATGCCCAATTCTATTTTAATGCCGAGAACTTATTTAGTCAGAACACCAGTTACATTAAAATTCAATTTCTTTATACTTTGGTTTAATTTTTTCGATTTTTGAAACACATAAATGAGATAAAAAGAGACGACATATGAGCTTATACGATGATTCAACGTATCCTGTGCGAAAAGACATAGAAGATATTCACGCCGATCAGTTCGATCAATTGAAAACACCGGGAACATGGGGAACGTCAGAACAGCGTTTGACCATCATCAATGAAGCTCGTCAGTCAGCCTATCATGCAGGCACTCTCGAAAAACCAACTAATCCTGGAATTGTTCCTAATGTCGAACTATCTGATGTAGCCCGCCGAGTTGTAAAACGTCTTGCGATTGCGCCCAAAGACATGGACCAAAAATTCTATAATCAGGCAATCGAAGATGGTCTTACTGATTCTCAATATGTCGAAATTGTTGGTCTTGTCGCAAGATTTACCTGTTTCGATATTTTTGCTCGGGGGATTGATATTCCTTTAAGGCCTCTACCCTCACCGACGTCAGGACCCCCCTCGCAAAAACGTCCAAAGGAGGCCGTAATCGAGAAAGCTTGGGTGCCAACCATCCCCAATTTTCCAGAAGGCGGAGAAATTTCTAAGGTACTTTTTGGTCCTTGGCAGCCCTATATCATGCGGGGTTTAAGTTTAGTTCCTGATGAATTTACCGCACATTTCGATTTGGAAGAGGTTCAATATATGCCTTCAGCACACTTCCTTGAGTTTGACTATCAGCATCATGAAGGTTTAACACGACCTCAGGTAGAAATTGTTGCTGCGCGAGTTTCTGCTCTCAATGAATGTTTTTATTGAACTAACGGACATGCAAAAGTACTCCGTGAGGGTGCAAAATTATTGGGATATGAAGTCGATCTTAGAGCATTGATAGATCGTGAATTAGATATTGGATTTCCGGGCGGAAATGAATTACTCGATTTTTCTGATGCACTTCTCGGGTCTAAAAAATCCGAACTAGACACATCTAGACTAGCATTATCAGAATCTCTAGGCCCAGAAGCAATATCAGCAGCAGCAATTATTGCAGCAACATTTACAAAAAATGATCGCGTTGCCAATGGCACTGGCATACCCGCCGAGCCCCGAATGATGGAGGGCAGTGATGATATTCGAGAGTTATTAGGACTAAAAAAATATAAATCTGCTATTAATACCTATCGGCATATGTAAACGCCTTAATCAAAAAAAAATAGAGATATTATTAAAAATCAACTCTGATTTCACTCGGAGACAGAGTTGTGTTTCTTTAGCTTATAAATTAGATTACAGAGGTTTACGATTTTCAAATAAACCTTGAGGTGAATAGAAAAATCTATTTGTTAGTGTCGGGTATTTTATGGCTTGATACCTTTTTAGACAAAAATATCCGGGGCTAATCTTACTTATTCCAAGCAAACCCCCAAATAAAATTATTAAAACCGATAATTAACTATTTGGAAGATCACATTCCTAATACCATCTTTGGCTCAACAAAAGCCTGATTTAATGCCGCCGCTACAGCTTCGTTCGTTATTTGACCTTCCGATATATTCAGTCCATTTCGGAGATGAGGATCATTTTTTAGTGCCTCTTGCCAACCCTGGTCAGCAATCGACAATCCAAACGGTGTTGTAACATTATTAAGAGCAAATGTTGACGTACACGGCACGGCACCAGGCATATTTGCTACGCAATAATGAACAACCCCATCAATTAAAAAGGTTGGGTCTTTATGTGTCGTTGCTTTAGACGTCTCAAAACATCCCCCTTGATCAATTGCAACATCCACCAAAACTGAACCTTTTTGCATTTGTGCCACCAATTCAGCAGATACTAATTTAGGTGCTTCAGCTCCTGCTACCAATACAGCACCAATAACCAGATCCGAACCAGCTACATAATCTTCAATCGCAGTTGGTGACGAATAAACCGTTTTTAATCCCACTCCGTAACGAATATCGAGGCGCTCCAAGGTCTCGACATTATTGTCTAACACCGTAACTTCTGCCCCAAGTCCTAAAGCCATTATTATGGCGTGCTCTCCCACAACACCGCCGCCTATAACACTTACTTTAGCCGGTGCCACACCGGGTACACCACCCAGTAGAATACCACGGCCACCCCGCTCTTTTTCAAGACAGCGGGCTCCAGCCTGAATTGAAAGTCGTCCTGCGACCTGCGACATTGGTGCGAGTAGAGGCAAATGACCGTGTTGATTTGTAACTGTCTCGTATGCAATACAAATAGCACCGCTTTTTAACAAATCACTTGTTTGATCTGGATCTGGTGCCAAGTGTAGATAAGTGAAAAGAATTTGGCCCAACCGGAGCATTGCTCTCTCTTCTGGCTGTGGTTCCTTAACTTTGATAATCATATCTGCTTCGCCGAAGATATTGCTGGCTTCATCCGTGATTTGCGCTCCAGCCTTGACATAATGCTCATCAGAACATCCAAGCCCAATACCGGCATTTTTTTGAATTAACACTTTATGGCCATGTGATACATATTGGCGCACGCTATCTGGGGTAAGTCCAACGCGATATTCTTCTACTTTAATTTCCTTTGGGATGCCAATTAGCATTATACACTCCGATATTTATTTGTGATGTCTAGAGTAACCCATATTAAACAAATGTATCTTTGCTAATACATCTAATAATAGATAAAAATTTAGCAGATAATTGTTTCAACATATACTTTATTAGAATATAATTCAAAAAATGACCTTAGATAATACAAATCGTAAGATTTTAAATACCTTACAAGATAATGCCCGCATGTCGAATGCTGATTTAGCTGAGGCTATTAATCTATCACCCTCTGCCTGTCTTCGAAGGGTACGACAAATGGAGAGCGATGGTATTATCAGTGGTTACGTACTGCTAATGGATCAATTTGCAATCGGGAAACCAACCAGTGTATTTGTAGAAGTCACATTACAGGACCAAAGTGAAGAATCTCTCGAGTCCTTTGAAAAAGCAATTAAAGATTATAGTGACGTTATGGAATGCTACCTTATGTCTGGCGATGCAGATTATTTACTACGGGTAGTTGCAGCGGATGCAAGCGACTTTGAGCGCATCCATAAACTATTAGGCAAGCTCCCTAAACTTTCACGTACTCGCTCTAATTTTGTTTTGAGAACCGTTAATAATCGACAAAAAATTAAAGTCTAATTCAATGAAATTAGACAACTTTTGCTATTAAAAATTAGGGCGCGATCTTTTTTTAAATAATTCTATTGATAATTTAAGAGTTTTTTTTAAGTAAAATATTAAGGCCTTTGAAGCAAAAAAATTCAAAAGTATATCATCTTGCTGATTACTAAAATATATGTCACCTTCAGTCCATGCGTAGCACATTAATAGGAATTTCTGCACTCTTACTTGGAGCGGGTGCCATCAATTTAGGGCTTGGTTTACAAGCTTCTTTACTTGGCCTGCGTGCAAACCTTGAAGGCTTTGATGTTGTCTTAACTGGCTTAATTATGTCAAGTTTTTATGCGGGCTTTGTTGGGGGAAGTTTATTTGCTCCAGCAGTCGTCAATCGCGTGGGCCATATTCGAACTTTTTCTGCATTTGCTTCTCTCGCTTCTGCAGCCGCACTCTGTCATGCCGTAATTGTTGAGCCCATTACTTGGATGATTTTCAGAGCTATTACGGGTGTGTGCTTTGCAGCCTTATGCTTGGTAGCTGAGAGTTGGCTTAATGAAAGATCCACAAACCTAAATAGAGGTGCCTTGTTATCTACCTATTTCGTTGTAATATTAGGGGCTACAGCATTGGGACAGATGCTGCTCCCTGTTGCACCTATTGGGGGTTACGATTTATTCGTAACGGTATCAGTCATTATTTCCGTTGCACTTGTCCCAGTTGTACTGACTTCTACGCCAACACCTGTAGAGATTGAGCATGAACGCCTGGGTCTCAAAAGATTATATACAGTTTCTCCGGTTGGTTTTATAGGTTGCCTTGGCGCTGGCCTGACGTCCGGAGCATTATGGGCCCTAGGTGCAGTCTTTGCAGAGAAGATTGGTTTAATGACCGAGGAAACGGCAATATTCGTCGCTACTATGATAATTGGTGGTTTGCTGACCCAATGGCCATTGGGTAAATTATCTGACTACATTGATAGGCGTTATGTAATTGTCACAATTTCCTTTGGCATGGTTGGGGTAGGTTTATTTTTTATAGAACCCTCGCACCTCGAAGGAAAGTGGCTATATGCCCTCGGCGCGATAGCAGGCGGACTAGCATTGCCAATTTACGGCCTCTCCATTGCACATACTAATGATTTTATGGAAACTAAAGACTTCGTTCCCGCTAGTGCCACATTACTAATGGTTTATGGGGTCGGTGCAACTTTGGGTCCATTCTTGGCTACTATATTTATGCTAGTCATGGGTCCATCTGGTCTATTTATTTATAGCGCCATTATTTGTTCGACAATTGGAATCTTTGCTCTTTATCGAATATCTCAACGTAATCCAGTGCCAGAAGACGAAGCGGAAAACTTTGCTATGGTTCCACGAACTTCTCAGATAGCTTTCGAATTAGATCCAAGATCAGACGAGTTTGAACGAGAACATGATTAGACTCAAAATACCTTTTAATCCATCGAAGAGAAAGTGTTATGGTTTAAGATAAATGAAATTGATAGAAAAGTTTCTTCATTATTAAAATTAATCATCGATGCAAAAATACATTAAATTCAAATGAAGATTTCATTAGCGTCTGCAGTGTGAGAGGAACAGCACTAATTCAAAAAATTTTTCATAATCTTCTTGTAGATCATCTAGCCGAGTGTTTCTATTGGTAAAATTGACAGAAGTATTTTAGGACAAGAATATGAATCAGGCATTAGAAATAATTTCAGAGACTTTTGCTTTCGGCGGTGTTCAGGGCGTGTTTAAACACAAGAGCTATGCAACCGGAACTGATATGGAATTCTCCGTATTTATGCCCAACCACACACACACAAAATCTCCACCTGTCTTATTTTATCTATCAGGATTAACATGTAATTGGGAAAATTTTACTCACAAAGCTGGGGCACAGCGCTATGCAGCCGAGCATGGCATCATTATTGTTGCGCCCGACACCAGTCCACGAGGCGATGAAATCTCAGATGATGAGGCGTATGATTTTGGGCAGGGAGCTGGGTTTTATGTTAACGCAATAGAAACTCCATGGAAGAAACACTTCCAAATGTATGAGTATATAGTAAATGAACTTCCACTCATTATTAGTAACAATTTTAATAATGATACCTCAAGAGTTGGGATCTTTGGTCATTCCATGGGGGGACATGGAGCGTTAACTATAGCCTTAAAAAATCCCACTACATTTAAAACCGTTTCAGCATTCGCACCAATTGTTGCACCTTCACAGGTTCCTTGGGGGAAGAAAGCTTTCGAGGGATATCTAGGACCGAATAAAGATAATTGGAAAGAATACGATGCCTGTGAATTAATTAAGTCTCATGGGTGGCAACGAGATATCTTAATTGATCAAGGCCTATCAGATCAATTTCTTTCTGAACAGTTGAAGCCTGAACTCTTCGAAGAAGCCTGTGCAGTAGCCGGTTCACAACTCACACTGCGCCGCCATGAAGGATATGATCAT
>JADHRD010000125.1 GCA_016777585.1 Rhodospirillales bacterium
ATTACTTATAAGTAAAATAGGAGTTAAATATGAGAAAATCACTATATATGACAACAGCTCTCGCAGCTGCTGGAATGTTAGCATTTGGCGCAACTGGTGCCGTTGCTGGCTCCCACACTGGGGGAAAAATTAAGATCGGTTTAGGTGGCTTTTTGAACACTTACATTGGTTATGCAGAGCAGGATGGATCTTTTGAGTCTACTGCAAGCGCGACAACTCGCGTAGGTTATGATCAAATAAACATTAAGACTGATTCAGAAGTTTACTTCACAGGCGGCACTAAGCTCGATAATGGAGTGGGTGTAAACGTTGTAATCCAATTGGAAGGTGATCCAAGTGGTGCCAACGGAGCAATTGACGAATCATATGTTAAGTTAACCGGTGGATTTGGTGACGTGCGTATTGGTTCCACAAAATTTGCTTCCTTCGTTCTAAGACATGAAGCCCCAGGAGCAGGCGCAGTAGCACTTGGAAATCCTGATACCGATAGTTTTATTGTTCGACCAGCAGCTAGTTCAGTGGCTGGAGCTCAAGGAACTCACATTGGTGCCGGTGATCAAATGAAATTGGTATACATCACACCAAAAATGAATGGTTTTAGAGTTGGCGCAAGTTATGTTCCTTCTACAGTTAGTAATGACGCCATGCCTGCTGTTGGTGGTACCGCCGGTACTGATGTTCAAATGTATGACCTTGTTGCAAGTTATGAAAACAAGTTGGGCGGCATGGATCTTAAAGCTGACGTTGCAGCTTTCAGAGAGCAAGGTCCAGCAGCAGTTTCAGTTGACGGTCGCCGATTTGGTATCACCATGGGTTTTGGTGCGGTTACAATCGGTGGTTCAGTCTTGAATGAAGATGCTGTTGACTCAGGTCAGAGCACTCTTGTTGGGAACCCTGATATGGATTCAATGGATGTTGGTATGTCATACAAAATGTCTGCAGCGACTACTGTTGGTCTTACGTTCTTTAACGCTAAGAAAGAGAACGCATCTGGAACTGCTGGTGAAGATTCTGTTACCAAATATGGTGCTGGAATTAACCATAGCTTAGGTTCCGGAGTTACCTTTGTTGGTTCACTCGCTAATGTACAGTGGGAAGATGAATCAACAGCTGATGCCGACAACAATGATGGCTGGTTAGCAGTTGCTGGAATTAAAGTTGGTTTCTAATTAAAAATTAGAAATTATCCAGATTTAAAGGGAGCGACGCAAGTCGCTCCCTTTTTTATTAACTATAAGCTCTGATCAACTATGCCACGAATTCCCGCTATACCAACGGCATTTGTGTTTCTTAATAACCTTGCCGTTTTGTTGTTTAAACCACCTAATGCAAAAGCCGGTGTAGATGAACTTGAGATCATGGTCTGGAAACCAACCGCGCCCAAATACCGCGCATTTTGATGACTTTTAGTTTCAAATACCGGAGAGACCAATGATGCATCAAACCCAAGGTTTTTAATTCTCATAATGGTGTGTCTCGAATGCGCAGCCGCAGTAAGTATTTTATTTGGTTTATTTTTCCATGCTCTGAACCTAAAATTGGGCGTAACAGCTAAATATTCTGGAAGATGAAGACCATCCGCATTTAACACACTTGCTAGCTTTACATCTCTACTAACAATAAAAGTGAGATCTCGATCCTTACAAATTTGTTTTATTTTTTGAGCTAAATGGAGCCGGTTTTGTAATTTATAGTGTCTAAAAATAATACCAGCTTTTCGGGGTAATTGACTAATAAATGCTGTAGGATCAATTAAATGACTCTCGTCAGTCAGATAAATAAGATGAGGAAGGTGCTGCCGTCCATTCTGTAACTTGAGCAATTGAGCAATATTTGTTAGAGACATCAATGGGGCCTTTTATTATATAAGTGCTAAGATAGGAATAACATTAAATGACTTTTACTGAAAACCCCAGAGAGCTGTTACAAAAACTTAATGAAGAGATCATTAATATTCAGAGCGCATCTTATCGATCAAACAGTGACCCTGTAAGACTGACAGCTGTCTCGAAAACCCATGGCCCTGAGATTATTGAACCTCTGATTAGGGCGGGGCATACGATCTTTGGTGAAAACCGAGTTCAGGAAGCTCATGCAAAGTGGCCAGAATTAAGAGCTCGTTATCCAGAAATTGAGCTTCATTTGATCGGCCCACTTCAGAGAAACAAAGTATCCTTAGCGCTAAAAGTTTTTGACGTTATTGAAACAATAGATCGTTTAAGCTTAGCAACAACCGTTGCTAAGCACATAAATAAGGAAAAACTTAAGACTAAGTGTTTTATTCAAGTAAATACAGGAGAAGAACCGCAAAAAAGTGGCGTTGCACCGAAAGACGCGGACGCTTTTATTTCCCAATGTATACTTGACCTTGGTCTTCCTGTTGTTGGGCTTATGTGCATTCCCCCAAGTAATGAGGAGGCTTCTCTCCACTTTGCTTTGCTCAGACAAATTGCTGACCGGAATAATTTAAAAGAACTTAGCATGGGAATGAGTGCTGATTATTCGATCGCGATAAATTTTGGTGCGACCTATGTTCGAATTGGATCAGGTATTTTTGGCCCTCGGTCAGACTATCACATTACCTAATTGTCTCTAAGAATTTAAGATCAAGATTGTGTCGCTGGGCTTTAAGCTTTTCAAGATTTGATATAAATCATCTAATTTTAGAGCGATGCAGCCGCGCGTTGGTTTATAGTTTGGCTTAGCGACATGCATAAAAATTGCGCTTCCTTTTCCTGCGATAACAGGATCGTCATTGTAACCGATTACTAAAATTAAATCGTATAAATTATCTTTTCTCCATAGTCTTTCTGATATTAAACCCTTGGAACATCTAATTTTAAGATTATATTCTTTTTTTTCGGGATTATCACACCACACATCATTTATTTTAAGTGGCTCAACTTTTAAGAAAGTTTCCGGTGGTGGAATTCTATCCGGTCGATATAACACACTTCTTATGTTGTATTGCCCAGCTGGAGTAGTTCCATCATTTTCTTTTTTTGTATCAGAAATGCCTGATAAACCAATTGCGCACTTATATGTTTTATTTTCATACATCAGTTTATCTGGACTAGTAATTTTGATTGTTCCCATTCTGACCTTATTAATTAGTTGAGAATATTAAAATGCTAATCTTTGCCTGAAATAACTAATTTTCTTAATTTATGTTATGTAGTGACCTATTTAGACAAATTTACTATTTTTTGAATCTGTATATGTTGCAATTTCTTGCGCTAATATGGCGGTTTTCACCAAATAAGGGTTTGAATCAACGGCATTAAATGCCAACGCCACTATTGGAGGCTCTTGTTTGGTTTGTTTTACACTGCCAGGGCCTAAGTTCAAAACATTTAGGGCATGCTCACCGATGTCTTTACCTGTTGAGGCATCAACAGCCACATCTATTAATGATGATGCCGCCCCCAAGGGTCCGCCATAAAGGGTGCTACCGGCAATTTTTGCTACAGAGCCAATTTCATCTCCTGTTACGGCCCTATAAAGAGAGGATATACCAGGAATATGCTGTAGTGGATTTATAATATCAAGAAAATCCCAAAAAGTTAAATTATCACTCGTTTTTGATTGCTCACTTACGGTTTCGACTGTTATTGGTGCTTTATTCGAATTAATTATTTTATTTTTGATGACGCTTTCATAATTATCCTTATACGTATTATCTAACCCAATTTGCCCATTGTTAATTAGCGAAGACATTTTTTTCCTTTCTCAAGTTACTCGTTTATATATGCAAAACAGGTGCCAATACTTCAAGCCTGTTAACCCCATAAACAAATAAGCTCCAGAGGTCTATTTCCGCCTTTGGGTTAACAACTACTCACTAAAAACACTATGATATTTAGTTAATAAGTATATTCTGCTATACAAATACAAAACGCTAGGTGATTTCTTAAAGATTGTTAATTAGTCAGATTTGTTCTTTATTGGATATGAAAATGAACTTACCAATGCACATTCTTCTTTTAGATGACGATCCTGACCTTTGTTCTATAGTTATAGACCAACTTCAGATCAATAACGAATTTATCGTAAGTCATTTTAGTACAATTAAAGATGCTATTCAAAATATAGTACCTTCTCAAATCGACCTAGTAATCGTCAATGCAGTTATATTGCAACCTGAAACTAATAAGTTTATTGATTTTTTGAGGAAAGATCAAAAACATAGACCAGTGATTCTATTACAAAAGAACTCTGATAATTCCGAGGAAACTCATTCGGCAAATTTTCAATATATTATTAAAACACCTTTTCGTATATCCACTCTCATTAAATCTATCACAAAGTGTATTAACAACTTCGAAGAAGGTGACGACAGCGAAATTAGCATAGGGCCCTATCTTTTTATCCCAAAGCGAAAAGTAATGCTTAATGACAGTATCGAAATTCGCCTGACGGACAAAGAAACCGCGATGATTAGCTATTTGTATTTTTCTGATCCTGAAGTGGTTTGTCGAGATGAGCTACTACATGCTATTTGGGGTTATAACCCTGACGTGAATACACACACTCTCGAGACGCACGTTTATCGTTTAAGACAAAAGATTGAACAAAATCCATCTAAGGCAGAGATAATAGTTACAGAAGAGAAAGGCTATCGTTTGAATGCCTAATATTTATTTTCTAGCTTTAAATGTTACTATAAGTGGTACATGGTCCGATGGTTTTTCCCAACTTCGAGCTTCTTTTAGTAGTTGAACTTTTTCAATGCTGCTTCTCATGTTTTCGGTCACCCACATATGGTCTAGTCTTCTGCCGCGATTACCTTTCGTCCAATCTTTGGCCCTGTAGCTCCACCAACTAAATAACTTTTCATCTTTGGGAACACGTTCTCGCACAGCATCTATCCAAGGCCCAGAATTTTGAAGGTTTTTTAATGCAGCAATTTCTATATTTGTATGAGAAACAATATTCATAAGTTGTTTATGTGACCATACATCAGCCTCTAAAGGCGCTATATTTAAATCACCTAATAGTATCTGTTTAGCAGGTGCTCCAGATCGGTTTTTTTGCCACTTTGAAAGTTCATTTAAAAAACTGAGTTTATGCGCAAACTTATCATTTTTCTCTATATCTGGAATATCACCACCAGCCGGCACGTATAGGTTGTGAACTTCTACCTCACCCATATCAGGAGAATTAATAGTTGAAAAAATATGTCGAGCGTCCTCTTTCTCGCACCAATTTCTTACCTCAGTCTTTGAGAGTTCATACTTCGATAATATAGCCACACCATTATAACTCTTAATGCCGACGGCGGCCTGGTATGGAAAACCAAGATCCGAAATTGCATTATAAGGAAAGCTCTCAGTCACAACCTTTGTCTCTTGCAGACAGACTACATCCGGATTCACTTCATCTATTAATCGCTTCAAATGGTGTAACCTAATGCGAACGGAGTTTATATTCCAAGATACTATAATCATTTTCTAGATAATTTCATCGCGTTAGAGCCACCGATCGGCCAAATTACTTTCCGACCCTAGTTTATTCGTTTTTAGAGAAACCTTCAAATTCAAAAAGCTCTGGGTTAAGGGTAATATTTTTTTCCATATTACTCAGGATAACAGTTGTTTCTAACCCTTGTGGGTCGGCAACAACCCATTTCCGAAGAGTAAAAGGTTGGTTGGTGAAATTTAGAGTAATAGTCCCTTTATCGACCTGATTTAATTTGGCGAGTTTAATGCGTATGATATTTGCTTTTTGTGAGAAGCTTATTATTTCTGTATCATCAGTTATGCGCACTGACTTTTTTACTAAAAAACCAATTGGTGAGTTGCTTAAAAAGAAATGCGTCATACCTTCAAGATGCTTATCTATATATATTAAAAAAGTTCCATCAGAAAGTATTAAGACAGGACTTGGAGGCTTGTACTCAAAGCGGATTTTCCCCGGACGTGACATATAGAGTTTGCCACTAGCTATTTCCCCGTTAGTCGCAACTTGCAGAAAGTCAGCACGAAGTGTTTTAATCTCATTTAAATAGGCATTAATTCGTTCGATAGCTGA
>JADHRD010000126.1 GCA_016777585.1 Rhodospirillales bacterium
CAATTTTTAAAAGACACGTACCCCCACCCGATAGTCGACCATCTAAAGGTTGCGAGAATTGCGCGTGAGAAAGTTTGGGCAATTCGAGGAAGTGATAGCCACAAAGAGATAGCATTAAAAATACAAGATAAACATGGAAGTAGAAAAAAAAGATTTAAGAAATCAAATTACGAACGCTTATCCAATAATAAGAAGAAATTAGAGCAACCCGCGAAAGAGGTTCAACTGGGACTATTTGACAGAAATGGAATATAACAGGCGAGAACTCAGAGTAAGTCTGAGGCAACTATAAAATTTTGAGTTGATAGCGTGTACAGAGCCAATCTTATTTAAATTGATATAATAAAATTTTTAGCGTTCTCTCTATAAAAATATAATCAAGTTAGATTAAATTGTTTAATGATTGTGGGAATGGCCTCTTTAAACTTAAAAAACCCTTTGGTTGCATATGGCCAGCAATTAGTATCCCAATCACGCATAATTGTGATAATAGGCAAACCTTGTTTTTTTGTTATTGCGTTCACTTTGCCTACAGTATCTTGGGAAGGCCCAACAGGAGAATATAAAGACACAATTTGAGATACACCGAGCTTATGTGCTATTTTAGGTATCTCACCTATCGGTCCGTCTGAAATATAAGTAATGTGTGTTGCATTCACCCTAACATAATCGGTTACTGACACTTCTATGGCTTCCGCAGAGAATTTCAGCACACTGTCTGATACTTCCGTGATTGATCGGTCTTTTGTCGAGTTTAGGGAAATGATACCCACAATATTTGAATGGGGTAAAGGGGCATCCCTTATAGAAAGATCATCCTCAGTGACTATTAATAAAGTAGGAACATTTGATTTAACATCTTCATTTTGTAAAATTCTTTGAGGATTTGGCGGTTCTTGCCATTCTAAAGGCTGCGCAGTTGTAATAATATCATTTTCTGGATTAAAACGCCCCAAAGTAAATTTTCTAATATTATCAGCAACAGCGAGATAGGCCTTGCCTCTTGTCTGAAGACCGGCGACCCAACGCCACGAAAGTGTGTTTGAGGCAGGATCTCCATCTAGTAAATGTTTGAGAAAGAAATCGGCTCCGAGAGTCCATGGAAGTTGTAAAGTAAAAATCCAAATACTTGCGAACCACATTCTTGCATGATTATGCAAATAATTAGTTTCACGTAGTTCTTTGACCCAAGAGTTAAAGCACTCAATTCCGGTATCACCTTCTAATGCTTTGATTAACCTAACGTTGTTTTGCCAGTTGATTAAATCTTGATCACGTTGATTTTTATAATCCTGCCATACCGTTGGGCGCATTTCGAGCCACCCTTTCCAGTAGGTGCGCCAGAAAATTTCTGTAATAAATTTTTCAGCATTATGGAACGAATGTGATAATAATGTTATTCTAATGGCCTCTTGCTCAAGTAAAATTCTGTGACGAATTGATGGCGATAATTTTGTTACAGCATCATGGTTCAATGGCCCCTTATCGAAATTACGATTGTCACGATAAATAGTACCCAGTTGCGGACTTATTTTGTTTAAATGCTTCAGGGCAGCGCGACGGCTTAAATTGAGTTCTCTCAGTGATAGAACGGTCAAAATCGTCTCGCTAGGCAAACAGCCGCCAATGAACCAAAGGATACTAATGAACACCAAGCACTCGTGAAAATACCTCGAACGGCTTTAGTATGCTCTGCAGCTTCATCACGATGTTTTATCTCGTCGGACTGGCATTTAAGTAGAGTTGAATAAACATCTGAGAGTTTTTTGCTAAAGTGGGTGAGAGGTTTTAACCGTGTTAGTTGGTCACGATAATGTTGATCAACAAATGTTTCGACTGACGCAATTGTATATAATGTGCTATCCGTGCTGAAAAGCGTAGGTATTAAACCAGTAAAGAAACCTGCTGCTTTCCAAAATAAAAGGAGTCGACTTTGCTGGTGTGGAGGGAGTAGTTTCTCTATTTCTCTCAGGTGAGATTGTTCAGTTTCAAGGTGTTTTTGGGCAAAGTCACGTATTAGATTATTATTGCTCGTGGCTAATATACCTCGATAAATCCAAACAGCACCCACTTCACCTGCATGATCAGATCTTAAGTCCCTGATTAACCAAGCTGGATAGAAACTATTAATCATTTCGCTTTCACACTTTGTAAGCTCTCGTTTCTCTTTGCTATCATCAAGTAATTAACAGATTTATCGTTTGTTATTCTCCATTGCCTCGCAAACGGGTTGTAAGAGAGTCCCGCAGTTTTGCATATTTTTAAATCATTCATTGTAATCATTCGGGTTAGTTCTTTGGGCTTTAGGAAACGACACCAATCGTGTGTGCCGTGAGGTAACCATCGTAATACATATTCTGCACCGAGGATTGCGATCATGAACGCACGAATTGTTCGATTAAGCGTAGCAACTGCCAATAATCCTTGCGGCCTCAGCAACGTCGCGCAATCCATAATTAATTGACTTGGTTTTAAAACGTGTTCGATGACTTCAAGATTAAGAACAACGTCGAAGATTTCGCCTGTTTTTATAATTGATTTGGCGGTTCCAAGTCGATAGTCAATATTTAGACCAGAGATCTCACTATGTTGTTTTGCGATTTTAATATTATTTTTCGCCGCGTCGATTCCTACAACATTCGCACCTAAAGTTGCTAATGGTTCGCTAACTAGTCCGCCGCCACATCCAATATCCAATATATTAATGCCTTTCAAGGGGAATTGTTCGTCTCGCGAGCGCGAGAACGCCTCGATAATATATGAGCTTATATAAATGCAACGCGCAGTGTTAAATTTATGTACTGCGTGGAACTTACCGTCAGGATTCCACCACTCTCTAGCAAAAGCGTTAAACTTTTCTATTTCGGATTTATCGATGGTACTATCCGCAACTTTAGATTTTACTATTTCTTTAGCACTCACAGGTTTTTTTATCCCAACAGCTATATATACCTATTACGCCTGTTTCTCATATGCCAGATCACTCTATAGATAATAGATTATTGTTATTTCTAATTTTGGACAGTTTATATAGAAATAATGAAGTCGTACCGTATAAGACTAATCTCTCTGATAACCTTTGAAGCTATAAAATAATTTCTTATTCGCGGATACCCGCTTCTAAAAATTTCTTTTTCACAAAATTAGGTAAGTCTATCGATTTACATCAACTACAACACGTCCTCTGACTTGACCGTTTAAAATTTTTTCCGACAAGGTAGGTATATCACCTAAATTTGCTGGTGTTGCAATTTGATCAATTAGGGCTATTGGCAAACAATCCATGATACGGTTCCAGACCTTAATTCTTTGACTGTATGGTTGTGTGACACTGTCTATGCCAAGTAAGTTTATGCCACGTAACAAAAATGGAATAACACTCGCGGTAAAAACTGCTCCTCCAGCATTCCCAATTAGAGCTACAGAGGCGTTATATTTCATTTGTCCGAGAACCCGTCCCAGCATTGAACCACCAACAGCATCGATGCATCCACTCCAAGTTTCGCTTTCTAGGGGCTTTTTAATACTTTGATTGATTTCATCTCGCGGCAAAATTTGCGTCGCACCTAATCCTTTCAAATAATTTTCTGTTTCAGGGCGACCCGTAACGGCTGTTATTTCGTAACCAAGGTTGGCGAGAGCTGCAATTGCTATTGAACCAACTCCGCCGGCAGCTCCTGTGACTAAAACGGGTCCATTATCTAAGATGAGTCCATGATCTTCAAGGGCCATAATCGCGAGTATCGCAGTGAACCCAGCTGTTCCAATTGACATTGCTTGGTAAGTATTGAGACCTGGTGGGACAGGAACGAGCCAGTCAGCATCTACTCGCACTCTTTGAGCGTAGCCTCCCCAGTATCTTTCACCAACATGCCAGCCTGTTGAAATAACTTTGTCGCCCGGATTATAGCGAACGTCGGAAGACTGTTCTACAACACCAGCAAAATCAATGCCTGGCACATGTGGATAGTTTCTTACTAACCCCCCGCCGCTAGGACTTAGACACAGGGCATCCTTATAATTTAATGTAGAATATTCAACCGCTACGGTTACATTGCCTTTCGGTAAATCTTCGATATTAATAAGTTGAACTTTGGACGATGTTTTACCGTTTGTATCTTTTTCTATTTTCAATGCATTAAACAAGTGTCTCTCCCTAAACTGAGGTTTCATAATATTTTTATATACTTTAATAGTATTATTTCCATCAATATGGGCTAAAGCAATTAAAACATATGTGGTTTACTCGAACCATCTATCAGACAAGATTCATAAGGTATTTAATTAGTTTATAGATAAATTAATTAGCAACTTTGTAATTTAATTTTTTTATATGATAACCCCAGATTTTCCTGATAGGTCTTCACCATTATGACGTTCTGTTACTTGTTCGCTCTCTTCTCCCCAAGTTCTGTTTATCATGCGACCAAGTTGAACAGCTTTCCTATCTCCTATTTCCTTGGTCCATCTTTGAACATGTGTATATGACTCAACCTCCAAGAATTCTCCTGCATTATATAACTTACCAAGTGCTAGAACCCCGTACCAAGGCCATATTGCAATATCTGCGATCGTATAATTATTCCCACACATATATTGATTTTTGTTAAGATGCTGATCTAGCACATCCAATTGACGTTTGGTTTCCATACTGAATCTATCAATCGCATATTTAATTTTTATTGGAGCATAATTATAGAAATGGCCAAACCCTCCTCCAAGGTAAGGAGCGCTGCTCATTTGCCAAAATAACCAAGATATGCATTCAGTCCTGGAAGCCAAGTCTTTTGGGATAAAGGATTCAAATTTCTCAGCTAAATATAGTAAAATTGATCCAGATTCAAAAATACGCTGTGAGGGCTTAACACTATGATCTACTAATGCAGGTATTTTTGAATTGGGATTAATTTCAACAAACCCACTCCTAAATTGATCTTCATCATTAATTGAAATTAAATGAGCATCGTATTCCGCGTCACTGTATCCAAGAGCTAATAACTCCTCTAATAATATAGTAACTTTTACTCCATTCGGGGTTGCCAGTGAATAGAGTTGAAGTGGATGCTTGCCAACCGGCATTTTACTCTTAATTCTTGAACCTGCGGTGGGTCGATTTATTTTACCATACTTTCCCTCACCTTTCTGATCCCATTCCCAGATTTTTTCTGGTACGTATTTCTGATCACTTTCCATTCCCTAATAATCCTTGCTAACCGAAACTGAATGATATTAAGCTAAGTTAGATTTTAATAAAAGCGCTCTTCCTATATTTTTTAAAGAAACTGTTATTTAACGTAAAAAAAGAATATACCATGAAAGATCCTTATACTGGAAGTTGCCTATGCGGGGCCTTATGTTACGAAATTAAGGGAGAACCCATTACGGTTTATAATTGTCATTGTACCGAATGCCAAAAAGTAGCAGCTAGTGCCTTTGGAATGTCAGTACGTGTGGGCTCAGAAGATTTTTCTATAACGAACGGAATTTATGAAAAAATTAAAACCATAGCGGACAGCGGAAGTATTAAAACCGGATTTTTTTGTCCTGAATGTGGTACTCGGATTTGTGGAAAATCAGATAATATTAAGTTCGTGGTGGTAAAAGCTGGAACTTTAGAGAACCCGAACTGGTTTTTCCCGATAGCGCATATTTGGACACGCAGTGCCCAAGACTGGTTTCCTTTTGCTGATGGGTTGCCTAAATTCTCTGAGCAACCAGAGAATAATGAGGAATTAAATAAATTGTGGCAGAAGCGTTCGTTATAGTATTAAAATTTATTTGCTAATCGTTGAATTGGGAAATTGGAGGTATTAAATGTCTACATTCATTTTGATTCATGGCGCATGGCATGGAGGATGGTGCTGGGAAAAAGTTAAATATATTTTAGAACAAAATGGTCATATTGTATTAGCCCCTGACCTACCAGGACATGGGGAGGATAAAACTCCAATATGTGATATTAGCTTAGAATCTTATGTTGATTGTGTTTGCGATTTACTTGATAGGCAGCA
>JADHRD010000027.1 GCA_016777585.1 Rhodospirillales bacterium
CGATCACTGTCTTGGCAATAGAACACACGCAGCAAATATTCTTGGTATTTCAATAAGAACATTGCGAAACAAGCTTAAATTATATTCAGAGAATAGTCCTAAAATTGGCTTGCGCGAGGATAAAAATTAAACTGGGGTCGGAATAATGATTAAAGATAAAGATGTGATAAATACGGGGCAGTATGGCTGATAATAAACCGGAAACTTCGCCAAATTCTAATAACGATATTGCGACGGATGTGCACTCAACCCTGCCAGGAGGAGATGTTGTAAGTACGGGTGAAAACTCTCCAGTAAATTCAAACGGCAATATCCCATACCTTAATAAATTATTAGAAATATTTAATAATGGAGTTTCTATGTCTTCAGGACGTGGTGATTTCATTATGGCTTTCGGTGTGATTGGTATTTTAGTAATTCTTATTATACCCATGCCAACGTGGATGTTAGATTTGAGTCTAGCCTTCTCCATAACTTTCTCCGTAATGATCCTTATGACAGTTATTTTCTTGGATAAACCACTAGAATTCACCGCATTTCCAACTGTTTTACTTTTAGCAACTTTGATTCGATTAGCTCTCAATCTAGCTTCTACTCGCTTAATACTCTCAGATGGCCACGAAGGCACGCAAGCTGCTGGAAAAGTCATAGAGGCTTTCGGTGGGTTTGTTATGGCGGGTAACTTTGTAATTGGTATTATAGTTTTTGCGATCTTAGTTATTGTGAATTTTATTGTTATTACAAAAGGTTCGGGTCGTATTGCTGAAGTGGCTGCACGTTTTACTCTCGACGCAATGCCAGGTAAGCAGATGGCAATAGATGCAGATTTATCCTCTGGGTTAATAAATGAAGATGAAGCCCGACAAAGACGTTCTGACCTCGAACAGGAAAGTTCATTTTTCGGAGCGATGGACGGTGCGGCAAAGTTTGTTAGGGGTGATGCAATGGCAGGCATCATAATCACTTTTATCAATATTATTGGGGGCATAATAATTGGAGTTGCGCAGAATGATTTAACTTTTATTGATGCTGCAGACTCATATACCCGTCTGACCGTAGGAGATGGTCTGGTTTCACAAATACCTGCGCTAATTGTCTCAACAGCTGCTGGAATGCTAGTGACCAAAGGTGGGGTTACGGGATCAATGGACAAGGCTGTCTTCGGCCAACTAAGTGCGAAACCAAAATCAATCGCAATGGTCTCATTTTTACTTTTTGCATTTGTTGCCGTTCCAGGTATTCCAGCCCTTCCTTTTCTCATACTCGCCTCTATAACTGGAAGTTTAGCCTTTATCTTGTCAAGAAAAGAAAAACGACATAGTGCTCGTGAAAAAGAATTAGTGCAGGCCGAGCAGGCAGATAATGCTGCAGTGGTTGAAGAACCCATATCTCAAATTCTAAAAATTGATTTTTTACGTCTAGAACTTGGTTATGGATTATTATCTATGATAAACGAGGGTCAGGAAGGACAGAGGTTAACCGATCAAATTAAAGCTCTTCGCAGACAAATGGCAATGGAAATGGGATTTGTGATGCCTGCGGTTCGTATTCAGGATAACATGCAACTACCAGCAAATAACTATATCGTGCGCGTCAAGGAAATAGATGCTGGTAACGGCGATTTAAGGCTTAATATGTTGCTAGTTATGGACCCCAGGGGAGAAGATATTACATTAACGGGTGAAAAGACAACTGAGCCAACTTTTGGACTCCCCGCAATGTGGATTGATGAGACAAATAGGGAAGAAGCTCTATTTAGAGGTTATACTGTGGTAGACACACCAACGGTGATAACAACCCATCTTACTGAAATAATTAAAGATAATATGTCAGATCTGTTATCATATGCAGAGACACAGAAACTCCTTGATGATCTTGACAAAGACCATCAAAAATTGATTGCTGACATAGTGCCCACGCAAATTTCTGTTGGTGGCATCCAAAGAACGCTTCAAAACCTGCTACAAGAACGAATATCTATTCGTGATTTACCAACAATACTAGAGGGTATTTCTGAAGCTTGCTCTCAAAGTCGAAATATAGGTTTAATCACCGAACATGTGAGAAGTAGACTGGCGAGACAAATTAGTGATAGCAATACAAACGAGGATGGAATAATATTGATGGTCGTATTATCGCCAGAATGGGAGCAAACCATTATTGAGTCTCTAGTTGGTTCAGGTGAAGAAAAACAGTTGTCATTAGCACCTAGTCGCTTACAAGAATTTATTTCTGCAATACGACAAACATTTGAGCGACACGCAATGATGGGGGAAATGCCTATTCTATTAACCAGCCCCCCTATTCGACCTTTTGTAAGATCTATTGTTGAACGATTTCGACCATCTACAGTAATAATGTCTCAAAACGAGATTCATTCAAAAGCAAAAATTAAAACAGTCGGCCAAGTATGATTTAGTTTTTTCAATATATATCTAAAAATTCAAATATTATTTTTATAGAAAGTATTAGAGATTAATGGCAACCGTTCCAAAACCTAACAATAATAATACATTACAGGATAAAGTAGAATCAAAGAATAATAATTCTAAAAAGGAAGTTATAAGACCCCATCAAAAGATCGCTATTGCGTCGGGAAAAGGTGGTGTCGGGAAAACTTGGCTATCAATTACACTTTGTCACGCTTTGGCAAATAAAGGTAAGAAGGTTTTACTATTTGATGGAGACCTTGGCTTAGCTAATGTAGACATTCAATTAGGTTTAATGCCTAAACACGATCTCGGGGGAGTGCTAGCTGGAAGACTCCCACTAAATCAAGCAACTACTGCGTATTCAGATGGTGGATTTGACATAATAGCTGGGCGATCTGGTTCCGGAAACCTTGCGGATATAGCTACAAGTAGGCTGCGCTCGCTAAGCGAAGATATAACTTTGTTATCAGCCTCATATGATCAAGTAGTTTTTGATTTAGGCGCTGGAGTAGAGCGAACAGTTAGAAGTCTAGCAAATCAAGTTGATGTTGTTTTTGTTGTAACTACGGATGAGCCTACAGCGCTAACAGATGCCTACGCATTCATGAAGTTGACCCACATAGAACGACCTAATCTTGAGTTAAAGGTCATCGTAAATATGGCGAATTCAACAAAGGAAGGTGAGAGAACATATAATACAATACTCAAAGCTTGTGAAGGATTTCTCAAATTCTCCCCAGCACTTGCTGGTGTGGTGCGTCGTGATACAAAAGTTAGAGAGACAATTAGAAATCAAACATCAATATTAGTAAGATTCCCAAATACCGAGGCTGCAAACGATGTTCGAATAATTGTGGATAAGTTAATTGGATAGCGCATGAAAACTTTTCCTGTTGAACAACTCACTGTCACTAATAATTTAAATACACAGGTCACAGCTAATAATGGTGAACTTCAGAAACTATTTGGTCAACTTCCCGTTGGGGCAATAGTAAATGGTGAGATAGGTCAGCAAGGTAACAATACAAATATTATAAATACTATCTTTGGCAAGTTTACACTCCACCCTGATTTATTATTACCCAAGAATAGTCAAATTAACTTGCAAATCATAGAGAATCGTCCTCAAATTCAACTTGGTATCCGTTCAATAAATAACATTCAATTAGATATAAGGGAGAAAGCCCTACCCATAGACAATCAAATTGCATCTATTGTTAAACGAGGGACCAACAATCACCTACATAATTCTCCAAATTCACTTTCAGCTAAAAGACTCTCAGAAACCCCTATTTCTTTTAAAATTGGCACAATTATAAATACTGTTATATTAGCCCAAACAAGAGCATCAAAAGATACGTTAGAGCTAAACCCCTCCACTCCAATTCCGCTAAAAAACCAAAATGGGCCAGTCCAAGAAAAAAAGGGGAAAAGTTTTATTTCAACACAGTTCGCCAGATTAATTGAAAAACGACATATATCTCTTTTTGATACAAACAAAAATACTGCTCCGCGGAATCAACTGGATAACAATACTGGCTCTAAAAATCAAATTAAGCCAACCACTCTAAAAATTCCAATTCCTATGAAAGCGGGCACTCAGATAGGCTTTAAAATTATTTCAACGGATAATAATAAATTAAGCTCACGAGCAACTCTAAATATAACGCGCGGTCTCATTAGCGCTCAAGTTGCGGCAACAACACCTTCTGGTCAACCAATTCTATATACACCACTTGGCGTAATGATCACGGATGAAAAACTTTCATTGCTAGCAGGGCAAAAAATTAAATTACAAATTATTCCAAATAAAATTCGCATACCAACGGATATCACGCCAGAACTTAGAGTTTCCGACTATTTTAACTTCCGGGAATGGACCAACTTGGAAAAAATGATTGAGGAGATTAGAACAACACAGCACTCTATAAACATGGAGTCAATTATTTCAAAGATACCAAAACCTGATAACAAGATGACGGCTAAAATGTTATTTTTTCTACAGGCTCTCAAAGGTGCTAGCATAAAGAATTGGCTAGGCATAGATAATTCAATATTTTTGGAGAAGACGAATCCGGATTTATTTAAACAGTTGGACGAGGACTTTCTAATACTCAGCCGGAATCTGATAGAACCCGGGACCAATGAGTGGCGCACCACAATAATACCTATTATGAATGGATTAGGATTAGATCACTTTCAATTTCATACTCAAGATCAATCATTCCATAAAGAAAACCATGCTGACAAGAAAGGAGCTCGATTTATAATAGACTTGGAACTAAGTCACTTAGGTCGAATCCAGATTGATGGATTAACTAGAAAGAAGAATAAAAATTTTGATCTTATAATAAGAAGTGAGAGAGATTTAGGTGACCAAATAAAGAAAAAAATTAATACTATTTATTTGAATTTTACAAAAATTATGACATTTTCTGGCCAAATATCATTTCAAGTAAGTAAAAAATTCGCTGAAATTAACCTACCTCATTTAAGAGATAATAATTTTAAAGGAATTACAATATGATATAGAATTAATGTTTCAATTGTCATGCGGGCCTTATAAATTATAGAATTTAACGGCGACGGTGAATTTCCTGTCCTATCTCATCTAAAAATACTTGTTCAAGCTTCAACTCATCTTTAATAACTTGTTTTTCATGGTTGTTTTGTGTAATTTCAAAAACCTTTTTTTCCTTAAACAAAAGTATAATCTCTTGTTGAGTATTTTTTATACTAACTTCTAATTCTTCGATTTTTACTTCTATTTCCTTAATCTTTTGATATGTCGATGCAACATAACTCCCATAAAACATTGCAACCATATTAGGTGTGTTAGATAGATTATCTTGTTCAGCTTTAATATTGGCTTTAAAATCTTGGCGTTGTTTGTCACAAATAGAGGCTTGATTTAGAAAATCGCCTAATACTTTCCGTTTTTCATCAATTAGGCTTTGATGAAAACGGATGATCTTTTTTAAACCCTTCGCCATTTTTTTATTATCCTGAGGGCTTAGGAAGCTCATTTATATTCTTAGATAAAGCCTCCGGTTCGTATACGAGATCTAAAATACTTGCTAAATTGGAATAACAATCATCTAAACTTGTATATTCGTTCTTTCTTTGACTGATAAAACCTTCAATTGATTCATAATAATGTATCGCTTCATCGACTTTTGGATCAGATCCCTCGCGATAGGCACCCAGACGAATTAATTCTGCCATATCCTCATATATTGATACTAGTTTCTTTGCGCGTTCAATAATCTTATTTTGTTCATTTGAATTACAATCTGGCAGTGTTCGAGAAACACTTTTAAGAATATTTACGGCTGGATAACGCCCCCGCTCAGCTATAGCCCTGTCTAATATTACATGACCATCAATAATTCCTCGTACAGAGTCTGAAATAGGTTCATTGTAATCATCTCCCTCTACCAATACTGAAAATATACCAGTGATAGTACCTTGATCCAAAACACCGGGACCCGCCCGTTCTAACAAACGCGGAAGTTCAGCAAAAACAGTCGGTGTATACCCGCGGGTTGCGGGTGGTTCTCCCATAGATAGACTTATTTCACGTTGAGCCATAGCAAATCTTGTTACTGAGTCCATCAAACAAAGTACATCATTATTCTGATCTCGAAAATATTCAGCAACAGCCATTGTAAGATAGGCCGCTTGTCTTCTAACTAAGGGTGGCTCATCAGATGTCGCGACCACAACAACACTTCGTTCCATTCCTCTCTCCCCCAGATCATCTTCAATAAATTCTCGAGCTTCCCTGCCACGCTCTCCAATAAGTCCAATTAAATTAACATCAGCTGTTGTGTGCCGCGCCATCATGGATAGTAGTGTTGATTTACCAACGCCTGATCCAGCAAAAATGCCCATCCTTTGGCCTTTACAAAGTGATAAAAACGAATTCATTACTCTTACACCAAGGTCTATTTTATCACCTAAGCGTTGTCTCTTATGCGCCTCAGGCGGATTATTCTGGATTAAGCAAGGTTTTGAACCTTTAAGGAGAGGACCTTTGTCGTCAATAGGTTCTCCGAAAGCGTTTATCACACGACCAAGCCAAGACACATGGGGATAGATAACTGGTTCATGTGGGTCAATTAGAACCTTGCACCCCAAACTTATGCCTTCAAGCGCACCATAAGGCATTACAAGTGCCTTATTATTTTTAAAACCAATAACCTGACACATGAGATTTTTTGTTTTTTTGGTTATAATCCAACAACGATCACCAATCGAGAGAAGACCATCAATACCATCAACTTCGATTAGCATTCCTAAAACTGAACTGACAGTTCCGAATTGATCGAAATCTGGTAAACGATTAATTTCGTCAACAATGCTCTTTATTGATACAGACACCCGATAAATTCCTCAGACAGTAATATGTCGAAAATTAATTAGATATTACAATAACAATTAATTATTAATAATAGCTGTATATTGGATCATAGTTGGTTACTTTTGATTTCGGAATTTTCGATTAAATTTAAATAACCACACTTGAATAACTTTCATAGGAGTTATATTATACATTAAAGAAAAATAAACATCTATTTGGATGGTGGATTATTATGCGAGTACTCTTGGTAGAAGATGATGCTACAACATCAAAAAGTATAGAACTAATGCTAACCTCAGCGGGAATGGTTCTTGATACAACCGACTTGGGCGAAGATGGGTTAGAGATTGGAAAGCTCTACGACTATGATATAATTATTTTAGATTTAATGCTTCCAGACATGGATGGTTACGATGTTTTAAAGGGGCTCCGAGCATCTAAAGTAGAAACGCCGGTTTTAATACTTTCAGGCCTCACGGAGTCTGAAAATAAGGTTAAAGGATTTGGAACTGGTGCAGATGACTATTTAACAAAGCCATTTAATAAAGACGAATTAATTGCCAGAATCCATGCAATTGTTAGACGTTCAAAGGGACACGCGGAATCCATTATAAGAACAGGTAAAATGGCAGTTAATCTTGATGGCCGGACGGTTGACGTAAATAATAAGTCGGTTCATTTGACCGGGAAAGAATACGGCATTCTTGAGTTATTATCCTTGAGGAAAGGTACCACTCTAACAAAAGAAATGTTTCTTAATCATTTGTATAATGGAATGGATGAGCCCGAGCTCAAAATTATTGACGTATTTGTCTGCAAGCTGCGGAAAAAGTTAGCGGGAGCAGCTAATGGGGAAGTTTATATACATACTGTATGGGGACGGGGCTATATTCTTAGAGATCCGGATGGGGAAGATAATCAGGCCGCCTAGAAAACATACTTTAAAAATCGAATTTGCCGTGCATCGGCATGATCAAGCCTAGAATAACATATATTTCAAGCGGTATAAAAATTATTCTAATATATTATTAAATATGAATCATCAATTTGATTTAACTATGTAACACCTAAAATAATGGTTGATGGAAGGCGGTTTTCAAAGAAAGGAACTTTACATGAAATATCAGCCAATGTCATACAGTAGAAAAACACTATGTTTCTTACAGTAACTTCCTGAATTTTAATTCCATTTTGAAGATCTTTTAAAACATCATCTTTGATAATTAATTTATCACTCTCAAGTTTTATACTAAAATTTGGATCTGGAGTCGTATGAGTTAAGTTTATTTCTGCCCTACCACCCCTTGGTACAAACTCAGAAATTAATAGCACATAATTCATCAAAAGCTTTCCAACGCCCTCAAATACCATAGATTCTGCATGATTTTCAATACCTACCCATGCAATCTCTAAACTCTTCTCACGAGATAGTGCCTCTATTTGGTCTTTAACAATATTAAATTTCATCAGTTCATTATCTCTAACTCGACCAAAAGCCAATCGATAATATCCCAAGCGGACCGCGGCAAGTTTCGCACTATCAGCTATTATTTGATGCCCATCATCAAAGTCATCAGAATTACTCTCTTTCAAAAATTCTAATCCATTATTTATAGCGCCTACCGGACTAATCAAATCATGACACAACTTAGAGCATAATAATCCCGCTATTTTAAATTCAGATTCTTTTATCATTCATCGCTCTCTAATGCTTATTATATACAAATCACAATTTTCTGTTTCACATTATACCGGTCTTAGAAGATTTTATTACCAATCATAAATAGGCTTACCACCGAGTTAACTTAAATAAATTTAACAATTAAAATATCATACCATACCCAGAAGAATAGTGTTATAACGAGCCTCATTTTCCATTAATAAGTTAATTTAAAAAATAAATTTAATAGTTTTTACTCCAAACTAGACTAACAATTATCAATCGTATTATAGAACCTTTTAACATATTAAGAATTAGGTCATTAACCAGTTAAATCAATATAATAAAAAAAGTTGAAGAAACAATCATGATAACAAGCGAGTTCATTTTAAATAATTTAATATCTGGAATTAAAAATACTAAAGTGACATACGTTGGTATCGGATTTAACTTTATTTTGCTCGAAAGCCCTAAAGGTTGTGGTTTAGCTCAAACACCTAGTCGAAATACAGCTGGATGTTCAGAAGTTCGACAAACGGGAAATCTTAAAGGAATATCCTTGAAAGAACTCGCTACTTGGGTTACGTCAGAAAACCCTATAGAGATCGCTATTGGGATAGCTGCCATAAATGCTTCATATAATAGATATGATTTAGAAAGTAAGAATGAAAATGGATTATCTACTTTGAGAAAGTTAAAAGGACCTGTAACTACCATTGGTAGATTTCCAGGACTTTCAAAATATATTTCTAATGCACGCATAATCGAGAAAGAACCAAGAACTGGTGAGTATGGCATCGAAGATACCAATAAACTAATCTCAGATAGTGAGGGAGTCGTCATCACATCATCAACGCTAATAAATAAAACAATCGGTCCTATACTAGAGTCGGCGAAAGATAAATTTGTATGCTTAATAGGACCAAGCACACCACTAGCTCCATCTTTATTTAAGCTTGGTATAAATGTTTTAGCCGGAACTTTAGTCACTGACTTAGAACGCATGAAAACTCATATTTTAGAAGGTGGGGCTGTTAAATCAATGAAAAATTATAGCACATTTAAAACACTAATCCCTGAATAGTTTAGAAATCTTTTCAGCCTGCACTAAATCTTCTAAATGATTAATGTTAAAAAATGGATCAAATGGTTCAATTGGAAATTCTACAATTGATAGATTCTGGCTTTCTGTCCACGTATCAATTTTTCGAATATTTTCTTGAGTTATCGCTATCCTGAGAGGTTTAGATAATTGAGTCTGCCATAGAGCGCAAACAGGGTGGGTGCGGCCACCAGAAGCTGCACAAACAATATTAGCATCATCATTTATGGCTGTATTGTGCATTTTGTCTACACAATCCAAAGGAATAAATGGCGCATCAGCAGCAAAAGTAACTACCCATTTATATTCTGGAAGGTATTCCAATGCCCACTCCATTCCTGTCAGAATACCTGCCAAAGGTCCTGCATATCCAGGAATAGTATCTTGGATTATATCATAAGGGTACTCACTAAATTTTTTTCTTTCGCTATTTGAGTTGATAATTAACATATCTACTTGGGTTGAAATTCGTTCTATCACTCGGCTTAAAAGTGTCTCACCATTTAGTTTTTGAAAAAACTTATCACTCTCACCAAACCTCCTTGATTTGCCTCCAGCTAGTATTACACCAAGAATGCCCTCCCGATTACAATTAGTCATAAATAATCCTTTGTTCTCCTGAGAGCACAATAAAACGTTCTCCTTTTGCTCGTCCAATAAGTGTAAGTTCAGCCTCTCGGGCTAAATCAACTCCCCAAGCTGTAAAACCCGAGCGAGAAACTAAAATTGGTATCCCCATTTGGACTGTTTTTATTACCATTTCGCTCGTTAAGCGGCCTGTTGTGTAAAATATTTTATTAGTTCCTGTAATACCGTGTAAGTACATATACCCAGCAATTTTATCTACAGCATTGTGACGGCCTACATCCTCCATATATAAAACTGGCTTGGGCCCATCACATAAAACGCAACCATGAATAGCTCCAGCCTCTAAATACAAACTCGGTGCCATGTTAATTTTTTTTATCAATGTATAAAGTTCCGATGTTTTCAGGGTCAAATCGCGAGAAAGCTGTACCTTATCGAATTTTTCCATTAAATCACCAAAAACGGTGCCCTGAGCACAGCCAGAAGTGAGGGTCTTTTTCTGCAATTTTGCCTCAAAATTTGTGTTCGAGTCAGTTCTGACGACAACCGTCTCTATTTCCTCGTCGTAGTCAATCGAAGAAATCTTATCATCAGGTAATATCATGTTCTGATTCACCAAATATCCAATTGCCAAATATTTGGGATGATCACAAATAGACATCATTGTAACAATTTCTTGACTATTTAGAAAAAGTGTTAGCGGCCTCTCAACAGTCACGGACATCGAGATTTTCTCGCGATTTTGATTCTTACCAGTTACTTTTTGAGTAAGGCGACTATCATTAGGGTTTGGCTTAATTAAAAACTCAATTAGATCGGACACGATATTTCTCCAACACCTATTTAAATAAAACTTTCACGTTAAATGTTTTGTAACTATTTCTAAATTAAATTGAAGAATAACGCCAACATGGATTAAATTAATGACAATACCCAATTGTATAAAAAATTCGCGCGAACAATTAAAATTTTTAAAAAGTTTAGTTGAAGAGGCTGAGTGTTGCCAGAATCCCGATCATATGGCGGACCTTTATAGAATGGCTAATAACGCGACAACAACCCTCTCAAAGTCGCTAGAAACCCATCTAAAAGATCAACGAAATAAAATAATTAATAAATCAAAAACAGCAGCTTAGATCAAATTAAATTATTGATAAATAAGTAAATTTATTTTATTGGATGACAAACCTCCATTACAGGACTACGCTCCATCTTAGATTATATTTGATCTATGATTAAATTGAGTAATAGAAGGTTATTTATAAATGTCTGATTTAATAGATCCATTTGGTAGAAGAGTATCTTATTTAAGAGTGTCCGTTACCGATAGATGTAATTATAGATGTCAATATTGCATGTCTGAAAACATGACTTTTTTACCTAAGGCCAACCTTTTAACTTTGGAGGAATTAGATCGTATTTGTAGCGCATTTATCAAAAGAGGCGTTGACAAAATTAGACTCACTGGTGGTGAACCCCTCGTTCGCAGAAACGTAATGAGTTTAATACAGAGCCTTGGAAATCGCGTAAAAAGTGGTGACCTTAAAGAAATAACTCTAACAACCAATGGCAGTCAGCTTGCAAAATACGCGTTTGATTTAGCTAGATTTGGCGTAAAGCGTATTAATGTATCCCTGGATTCTTTGGATCCAAATAAATTTAGAACAGTGACAAGATGGGGTAAGCTTGAGGATGTTCTGCATGGTCTAAGTGTTGCTAAAGATGCAGGTTTAGAAATAAAAATTAACGCTGTCGCTCTTAAAAATTTTAATGATAACGAAGTCAATGAGATGATTACTTGGTGTGGCGACGAAAAATTCGACTTAACGTTCATTGAAACAATGCCAATGGGTGAAATAGATGATGACCGAACCAACCAATATCTACCCCTATCAGACTTAAAAAAAGATATCATTAAGAATTGGACTTTAACTAAAACAGATCACAAAACCGGTGGGCCTGCCACATACTTTGACATAGAGGAAACAGGTAAACGAATTGGTTTTATTACGCCATTGACCCATAATTTTTGTGAGAGTTGCAATAGAGTTAGACTAACTTGCACGGGGCGCCTTTACATGTGTTTAGGTCAGGATGATGAAAAAGACTTATTAACACCTTTGAGAAAAAGTGAGGGCGACGATTTGCTAATGGATGCTATTGACGAAGCAATAGGTAGAAAACCTAAGGGACACGATTTCATTATTGATAGGCCCGGCAATGCTCCGGCTGTCAATCGCCATATGAGTGTAACGGGCGGCTGACTATTAAATAACAGTAAATCATTCAACTTTAGAAAAAGAATTATTAAAGAAAATTGTCTCGACATCAAAATGAAAAATTATGAATTTTAAATCGATCGCAGTATTAGCGGATACTCATTCGCCCGCGCAGAAGGCCCTGAAGACTCTAAAAGCCAATTACGACTTTGTAGAGCCGCTTAAGGCAGACATAATAGTCGCACTTGGTGGCGATGGCTTTATGTTAAACACAGCACATGAGTTTATGGAGCATGGGATACCAATTTTCGGTATGAACCTTGGCTCTGTTGGTTTTTTAATGAATGAATATAATGCCGAGAACCTCCAAGAGCGCTTAATTAAATGCAAACCGATTAGATTAAATACATTGAATATGAAAGCTGAAACATTAGACGGCGAGAACCATTCAGCGCTCGCAATAAATGAGGTTTCGTTGCTCAGGGAATTACGTTTGGCGGCCAAAATACGTATTTTTATTGATGGTATCGAGAGAATGAACAAACTTATATGTGATGGCGTTCTAATCTCTACATCTGCGGGTAGCACTGCCTATAATTTATCGGCTAATGGGCCAATTATTCCTCTCGGCACTGGGCTATTGGCTCTTACACCAATTAGTGCTTTTCGTCCTCGCCGATGGAAAGGGGCTCTTTTACCCTCGAATACTGTAATTAAATTTGAAGTTTTAGACGCCAAACTTCGACCTGTCAGCGCAGTTGCCGATTTTACTGAGATACGTAATATTAAGACAGTAGAAATTAAGAGGGAAAAAAAAATTTTTCCCACTTTGCTGTTCGATCCCGAGCATAATTTGGAGGAACGAATATTAAAAGAGCAATTTCTGCCACAATAAACTGTTTCCTGTAAAAAAAATAAACTTACTTCTGGTATGAGAGGCTATTCCTTGTTTAATCTACGAGAAAAATACTTGGAGGTTTTATCAAGACGCAATCAGCTATTTTTAACATTATCAATAGGGCTCATAGGCTCACTCCTATTTTCAGCTTTAAGCCTTCCACTACCATGGTTACTTGGAGCGTTATTTACCTCAACTATTTCAACACTCTCTGGACTTAAATTGTGGGTTCCAACGTGGTTGAGAGCAAATAGCCTTCTTGTTCTCGGGGCTTTATTTGGAACCTCTGTCTCACCAGATTTCATAGATAATGCTTCCCAATGGATTGGGAGTATTCTTGGTGTAATTTTATATGTTGTATTAGTTATACCTCCGCTCATTTACTATTATATTAAATTAGCACACTTAGATTTTAAAACAGCTTACTTTTCATCTGCTCCCGGGGGATTAATTCCAATGGCTATCTTGGGAGAAGAAATGGGTGCTGATGTAAGAACAATTACGCTCATTCAAAGTTCAAGAATAATTTTAACAGTCGCTATTATTCCATTTGCATTTGTAATTTTTGGGGGATACGAGCCAACAGGAAAAATAGGGACTGGTGGCTCTTTCGCGACCCTTAACTTTGTGGATGGCATTCGTCTTCTTTTTATTGCAATAGCTGGTTACATTATTGCAAGACCCCTAAAAATTCCATCGCCCTCGCTAATGGGTCCATTGGCCGCCGTGACCCTTCTATCAATAATAGGAGAATTAAATAACGCTGAAGTGCCAGACTTGTTGGTTGCAATTGCCCAATGTATAATAGGTGCCTCTATCGGAGCTATGTTTAACGGAGTACAACCCCGGGTTGTTGCCAAAACACTATTTCATGGATCGGTAACATCAATAATTATAATAGTCTTTGGATGCTTTTGTGCCTATTTGACACACTCTATATCAGGATTACCTCTAAACGCACTTATTCTAGGATTTGCACCAGGTGGGTTTCCAGAGATGGTTCTTGTTGGTTTTGCTCTAGGCGTTGATATTGCTTTTCTGGTTGCTCATCAATTATCACGGTACCTTTTTGTAACTATTTTTATTCCAATATCAATTAAAGCTATGAAAAAATAGTTTTATTTAGTCGACTCTATCCCGATAGCCTCTGTTATATCCTTAAAGCCGTCATCTTTAATTAATTGCGATAACTCATTACAAATATTCGCTACAACACTGGGCCCATTATAAATAAAGGCCGAGTATATCTGTATTAACGATGCACCAGCTTTTATTTTAGAATATGCCTGTTCCCCATTAGAAATGCCTCCTACTCCGATTAGAGGAATCTTACCCTGTGTTAAACAAAAAATTTCTTTTAACAATTTAGTTGATTCTAGAAATAGCGGCTCTCCGCTCAAACCACCAATTTCAGTCTTATTCTTTGACGTTAGTTTGCCTGAACGTTTTATCGTAGTATTACTAACAATAATTCCATCTATACCTGTATCTAAGGCAACATCTGAAATCTGCTTTTTATCTAAATCTGAGAGATCCGGTGCAATTTTTATTAATAACGGTGTAAACTTTTTGCTTTTATCTCTTACATCAATTACAGCTAGAATCAGACGTTTCAGCTCTTTTTCAGATTGCATATCTCTGAGCCCAGGCGTATTTGGTGAAGAGACATTCACCACCATATAATCCGCGTTTTCCATAAGCTCATTAGCGCCTCTTACAAAATCTGATATACGGTTTTTTGTATCTTTATTTGTCCCAATATTAACACCTAGCACCCCGGCCTTATTTGCTTTATTGGACCAATTACTAATTTTTTTTGCATACGCCACAATACCACGATTGTTAAAACCTAATCGATTTATGATCCCGAGATCCTGCTCAAGCCGAAAGATCCTTGGTTTATTATTCCCAAATTGTGGCTTAGGTGTGACAGTCCCAGTTTCGACAAATCCAAATCCAAGATCAAATAACTTCTCAAAAACTTCCGCATTTTTATCGAAGCCAGCGGCCATACCCAATGGCCTTGGAAAGTCCAAACCCCAGACTTTCGATGAGATGCAAGGGTCAACCGGCTTACTATTGACAGGAAACAGACCTAGTTTGAGTGCAACCATACCTAAAGAATGTACTAGCTCAGCATCTAAGCTAAATAACAGAGGCCTCATTATAGAAATATAAAATGACAATTTTGATCTAATTTCCAGTTAACATTGAATAAGGTTATAAAATTTGTAGTTATTAAGTGTATAATATATCCAACGGCAAGCGCCTTTATTCTCAAATCCACACTAATTCAAACTTAATTCATCCTCAACCGGCTGTAAATCCTCCATCAATATACATGACCTGTCCCGTGCAGAAATCTGAAGCTGGGGACAACAAATATAATGCCATTCCAATCAAATCATCTACCTCTCCGAGACGCCCCAAAGGTATACGGGATAATGATCGAGCTTTTGTAGCTTGTCCTAATTCGTCATTACCATACATCCAGGCGGTTAAATTTGATCTAAAAACAGTGGGGGCTATTGCGTTAACTGTCGTGCCATATTTAGCCCATTCAGTTGCTAGAACTCGCGTCATTGCATCTGTCGCACCTTTAGAAGCACAGTACCCTGTATATCCAGAAATATTACCATGCCGTCCTCGCACTGAAGACATCAACAAAGTTTTACCCTTGACTTCATTCTTGATCCAATAACCACCGACAGCTTTAGCCATAAACCAAGCACCGCGAACATTTGCATCCATAACATCTTGCCAATCTTCGTAATCCATTTCATGAATAAAACCAGCCTTATTATAACCAGAACCGATTGCTAACATTTTTATTGAGCCGAAGGCATCTAATGCAGCATCACGCATAGCCTCTGCATCTTCTTGACTATCAGGCCTTCTCACAAGGTATTCAGCTTTTCCACCAACATTGATGCAATCTCGTTGAACTGATTTAAGCTCATCTTCATTACCAGAGGCCAATAATACATTAGCCCCCTGCGCAGCCAATGTTATTGCAATACCTCTGCCGAATGCTCCAGAAGCGCCTGTAACAATTGCTGTTTGACCTGATACGTCAAACATCTTAGTAGGATTTTTCATCCAATTTGTGACATCACCAATTTCGTTATTCGACATAGTTTATTCCTTATCTATTTTGTCCAGATTCAAATCTAAATTCTTGACTAGGGTCTATTGCCGCAAGAATTCTAATACCGCAACCATCCCCTCCTTTCCAGCGCCATGGCATACACATAAAGGTACAACGCTTTCCTGTGACTTCATCCAAATCGCCTCCTACATTCTCAATACCAGGAATACCGCCCCCGATCATTAATGTTTTATGCCCCGACTCCCAATCTGGGAAATCATCTTTAGGGTCCCGCCCAAACTCCTTTTTATATTCTTCAATGAGATGAGGATGCGTTGGTCCTAGACCATGATCAACAAGCTTTGTTGCCATAGGGTGATCATTTGATTGAACATCATAGCCAACCAACTTAACTTTTTTATCTACTAACCACTGTGCTCCTTCCGTATAAATACCTGGCGAATAAGCATAATATTCGTCAGAGTCACTCATCTTCGAATGCATCCCGGTATTTATCATAACGATATCACCTTCTTTAATTTTGGGTTGGGCATTCTCAAGATCTTCAGCTGTTATTATCTCCCACCTTCCTTTTGGAATTGAAATAGCAACCCCGGTCCCAAAAAAACGCCATAGTGCATAATCCATAATATCCGGTGTATTTTCTGTTACGTGAATTGGGGCATCCATGTGGGTACCGCGGTGCATTATACCTTCAAACTCTGTTTGATATATTCCATCCTTGGCATGGAATTTTTTTACATGAACATTGATGCCGGGAGTTGAAGGCCATTCAGGCATATGGTGCCCCCAGAATTGGCTAAGATTATATAATTGAACGCCATCTTTTGTAATAGTCTTATTCATCTTATTATTCTCCTTCACCACTATCGATCCTGCAATCTCCGCTAGGATCAATCATTGCAACAAAGCGGACTGGGCAGGCATCTCCATGCTTCCAACGCCATGGAGTTGCTAACATTGTTACACGTTTTCCCAATAAATCATCAACGTCACCGCCAACTTGCTCAATTGTAGGAATATTTGCTTCTAACAGGGCCTTATGTGCTATGTTCCAATCTGGGTAATCAACCTTTGCATCCCGGCCAGTAACTTCAGCATATTTTCCGATAACTCGGTTCATAAGAGGACCTCCTCGATGCGGCCCGAGCGATGTAGCGAGGGGATGATCGATTTGAGGAGTATCCATACCTACTAACTTTATATCTTTCGCGACAAGCCAATTAGCTGCGCCCGATGATAGACCAGGAGACTCTCCCCAATATTCTAAACTATCTGAATATTTATGATGCCAGCCTGTAACTATTACTACAAAATCACCTTGTCTAATTTTTATTTCTGACTTTTCAAGATCTTCCTCAGTAACCAACTCCCAACGTTTTTTTGGTATTGATAAAATCACACCATTTCCAAATAAACTATCTAAAGGAATGTCTGCTGCTCCTACGCCTCCTTGAATCATATGAATCGGCGCATTCATATGTGTGCCAGAATGCATTACCATAGTGATACGATGTGTCATGACACCGTGTTGGCCATGTTTGACTGAGCGATACATTTTCACGTCATCGTCACCAGGCATGGACGGAACACCATGGCCCCAAACATGACTTAGTTCATATAGTTGCAACCCCGATTTTGGATCAACGACGTGGGTCATCTTGCAGTACTCCCCATAGTTAGACTGTTTAATTTACTTTGATTTGATTATAATAACTAATACTGCGGCAGGTTTCACTTTACGTCAAATACAAGATTGAACCAACGCCATAATCTTTAGTTATATTAGCTAGACAATTTTTTAAAAAACCGCTAGGAAATACTTGGATATATATGCAAATTAGGAATGTCTATTGAGGGATAAAGTTGTCATATTCTATTGATCATAGGTTAATCAGACAATTTATAGCTGCCGTCGAACATGGCAATATAACCTCAGCTAGCATAGCTTTGAATATCAGTCAGCCCGCATTGACCAAAAGTATTAGAAAACTAGAGAGTTCACTTGGCATACAATTGCTTGAGAGACATTCACGAGGTGTTGTCCCTACTGCGTACGGCGAAATCTTATTAAGAAGAGGAAAATTGGTAGAATTAGAATTTGAATATGCTGTTGCCGAAATAGAGGCAATGAAAGGGGGCAATAAAGGTGCCATTCGAATAGGAGCTAGTCCAGTATTTGCAACACTTTTCATTCCACGGGTCTCTGCGACACTTATTAAATCAAACAGAGGTCTTAAAATTGATCTTTTGAACGGTGTATTAGATACTCTCTTACCAAACCTTTTGCAGGGTGATTTGGATATTATCTGCACTTCACTAGACTTTCCAGATCATCCAGAAATAGTCAAAGAACACCTGATAGACCTTGAGCATACCATTTTTGCTAGAACTAACCATCCATTAGCAAATCAGACAATTATCTCTGCAAAAGATTTAATGTCTTATGATTGGATTATGCTCGCTCAGGATCAAATAGCGATCAGCAGATTAGGATCTTACTTCTCATCAAACGGCATAAGTCCTCCGAGAATAATAATGGAGACTAATTCTTTTGATACTGCATTCTCTATGGTCAAAGAAGGAAATTTCTTAACAAGTGCGGCGTCATCAATGTCAGAAATGGCTAAAATAGCGGGATTAATACCTCTTCATATACAGGGCACACTATGGAAATTTCCAGCTGGCGTCTCTTTTCGGCGTTCCACTTCAACACCAAAAATAGTCAGCACGTTTATTAATATTCTGAAAAAAGAAATTAATAAAGCTTTGCCTAGTTAGGCCACTTTTTTACTTAATGCGCGCCAAACTCGCTCCGGCGAAGTAGGCATAGCTATATCATCAACACCCAGAGCATTACTCACTGCACTCACCAATGCTGGAGGAGCACCAACGGTTCCAGTCTCGCCTGCACCTTTTACGCCTAGGGGATTTGATTTCGTCGGAATAGGCATGTTTGTAATCTCCATGTTTGGAAAATCATCCGCGCGTGGCATACAATAGTCTTGAAAAGAGGCTGTAAGAAGTTGCCCTGTATTCTCATCATATACCATATCTTCTAATAACGCTTGTCCAATGCCCTGAGCAACACCACCATGAATTTGCCCTTCTAAGAGCAGTGGATTTATTACTGTTCCTACATCATCAATAATGATCATTTTTACAAGATTCACTTTCCCAGTGTCTGGATCGATTTCTACTTCCGCAATTTGACAACCATTTGGGAAATTTCCCGTTCCAGGATTAAAATCACCAACAGCATCTAATCCCATCGGCAGATGAGAGGGCCACATTACCGGCGCAAATGACATTTTAGCTAACTCAGTAATATTTATTTTCTTATCTGTACCAGAAACAATAAATTCGCCCGCTGCAAATTCAATATCACTTTCTCCAGCCTCCAAGATATGGCTCGCAATTTTTTTTCCTTTATCAATAATCAAGTTTGCTGCATTAAAAAGCGCTCCTCCTCCGACAGTCATCCCTCTAGAGCCCATAGTTCCTCGACCCATTGCGACTTTGTCAGAGTCTCCCTGCATTAAGTGTATATTTTCAAATGAAATTCCTAGAAATTCAGAGACCATTTGAGCATAAACAGTCTCATGGCCTTGCCCGTGTGAATGAGTGCCAGATACTATGGTAACTTCGCCGCCCTGATCAAATCGTATTTCCATTCTTTCATTAAATGGAGCGGCTGACTCCATATAAACAGAGAGCCCCCTGCCACGAAGCTTTCCATTAGCAAATGACTCCGCTCTCCGCGCCTCGAAATTCTCCCAGTCTGAAGCCTCAATTCCTTTGTTCATGACAGCTTCAAAATCTCCACAATCCAATTTGGACATTAGTGCGGTCTGGTATGGCATTTGCTCAGATTTTATCAGATTTTGACGCCTAATCTCTATAGGATCAATTTTTAAATCCCTAGCTGCTATATCCAATAATCGCTCCAAAATATAGGCAGCTTCTGGCCTTCCAGCTCCTCTATACGGAGCTGTCATTCCCATATTTGTAAAGAAACACCGTGTGGTAACATCAATTGCTGGGATCGCATAAACCCCAGATAATAAAAGAGAGAAAAACATTGGAGAAACGCCTGCTGCGGGGCTCAAATACGCACCCACATTATAATCCCCAAATACTCTAAGTCCTAATATCTTTCCACTTGAGCTAAATGCCATTTCACAATCAGCAATCACATCCCTGCCATGAGCATCACTCATGAAAGATTCTAGTCTTTCTCCAACCCACTTTACTGGCCGTCCAGATAATTTTGCGCCCCAAAGAACAAGTATATCTTCGCTATAAAATCCCCCTTTCATACCGAACCCGCCGCCAACATCTGGCGCTATAACCTGAAGTTTTGCTGGAGATATTTTGAAAATATGTTGCGTTAAGTCTCCACGCACTTTATTAGGTCCCTGATTACCCGAATATAATGTATATTTCTGTTCCCCTTTGTCAAAAATACCCACACAAGCTCTCGGCTCCATCGCATTTGTGTTAATACGATTATTACCAATCTTCGCCTTAATCAAATGAGTTGCTGTTGCAATTGCATTATCAACGGCTGTTATATCCCCAATTTTATATGTAAACGCAACGTTATCGTTTGTGCCTTCCCACACCATGGGTGCATCGCCTGTTCTTGCTTGTTTTGTGCTCGTCAGCGCTGGAAGCGTCTCGTAAACTATTTCTATTAATTCGGCTGCATCTTTTGCATTCTCTATACTTTCTGCGATAACAAATGCTACTGGAACACCAACACACTTAACAACATCTTTTACCAATGCTCCATAAGGTTTCTGAACGCCTTTACTGCCTCCCATTAGCATTGCAACCATCGAACTACACTCGATTAGCCCTAAACCAGAAGCCTCGTAATCATCTCCCGTTAAAACAAGCACGACACCAGAGGCCTCTCGTGCAGAAGTGGTATCAATTGATAAAATTCTAGCATTAGCATGAGGTGATCTTAGAACAAAACCATGCAACATTTTATCCAAACTTATATCACTAACATAATTTCCCTGACCTTTGAGAAATTTTGGATCCTCTTTTCGAGTCACTGGTTGTCCAATACCGAATTTCATCTAATGTTAACCTCCTAGGATAACTGTATAATTTACTTTATATTTATCATTATAAGGGCCAAAATTTTTATACCAGTATTTTCGACCACAAAATTACTTTTATTAAGATTTTTTTTATGAGTTTGTGAAAAACTTCAATGCTACCAATATTTGCTATAAAGCAGACAAAGGAAAGCAAGAATATGATTTGCCCCGATTGTGACAAAGGGATGATAAAAGTTACTAAAAATACAATGCAACAAGCACATTATGGACCGGTGCCATGTCCAAGGTGCAACGGATCTGGCATAGCATATTGTTGTGATGGAGAAGATTACAATTCAGTCCGCTGCAACCAACCTCCTGGAGACACGAGGAACTCCTAATAATACTCACTCTAATTTATTAATGCCTATTTACCAAAAGTTTTACTGCATCATTTTACTTGGGCTGATTATCTGGTAGTGCCTTTGAAAAGGGTGCTAATTGGTTACATTCATACTCAATACTCTGCAAAATAGTAAAATTGGATAAATCACAATCATTTCTCCGAGCATTTGCCATCTGAGGAATCAAACAAGCATCAGCTATTGTAGGAGAATCGCCATAACTAAACTTACCTTTAGGTCCGGCATTATAAGCTTTTTCATAAGCTGAAAATCCCGAAAAAATCCAATTTTCAATCCATAACTTTTGCTTCAGTTTATCAACTTGCATCTCATTTTCAAGAAAAAGCCTAACTCTCAAATTATTTATCGGATGAATATCACACGCCACAATATTAGCTAGAGCCCGTATATTAGCCCTATCCGCTATAGATCCTGGCAAGAGACGCGGCTCTGGATATAACTCCTCAAGATATTCCATAATAGCCATTGATTGGATTACTTGAACATTTCCATCAATCAAAGTAGGCACATAATTCTGTGGATTAATATTAGAATATTCCTCTGAGAATTGTTTTCCACCATCTTGAGTCAAGTGGATCGGAATCTGTTCATAATCTAATTTTTTCAGATTTAGTGCTATTCTTGTCCGATATGAAGCGCCGGAATTAAAAAAATCATAGAGTTTAATCATATTTTAGTTACCTTATTTCAAAAAACTATTGTATTTATACTTTGAACGATTGCAGAGTTTCCGGCACAAATAATTCCTCAGGTGTCATTTTCTTATTTGTAACCCCTTGCTCATCGCAATAATTTAAAAACGTCTCCAAAGTTTTTCTACTTCCTTCAATCCCATAAGGCCAGTAATTACCGTCCTTAAAAAATTCAGCTTTGGCAGCCTCGAACGTATCGGTTAGCCATGGCAAGGGTATGCGTGAAACATTAATATCTGTCATTCTTTCAATCATTCTTTTTTTAGAGTTCTCAAAGGCCGACATTAAGTTTACGGCAATCCAAGGATTTTTCTCATAAACTTCCCGTTTTATAGCCACCGTATGCATTATGGGATATACACCTGAACGTCTAAAATATTCAAGCTCAATTTCTCGATGATTCGGCATTAAACGTTTGATGCGACTATCTTTTGAGAGAAAAATATCCGGAGGTCTAGCAGAAATTATCGCATCCAACTCCCCATCCAGTAACATATCGGAGAGCGATTTATCGGTCACTGGTGTAATACTTATTCCGCTTGGGACATTGGTCTTGCCCATTTCAAGACGACCCGGTTGATTAACCCCTCCTTGAATCCATTCTACTTCATCTAATTTAGCACCTCCCTCATGATGCAACCAACCTCTAGCGTATACAGTGGCTGTTTGCGTCCATTCAGGAACGCCAATCCTGCATCCTTTCAAGTCACTCGATTTATTAATTTTTCCGTCGTTACAAATATAAAAAGCTGAATGACGGAACATTCGAGATATAAAAACTGGAATTCCAACAATGGTTGGATTTTCTTGAGATCTTAATGAACAAAATTTTGCCAATGATAATTCAGAAATTTCCCATTCATAAGCATTGGCAAATCTAAAAAATGTCTCTTCGACTTGAAAATTTAGACAAGTTAAGTCTATCCCCTTTGGACTAATTTCACCGGACATTAGGTCTCTTACGTGATCATAGTCTTCCATCGCAAGTGTTAAAGATAAGTTTGCCATAATAAAGCCTCGTTTTACAAAATGATTTAGCTAAATAATAATTTATTGCTCAATGAATCAATACGCATAGCGATAAAATAATTTAACCCACAAAAGAATTAGAAATTATCTTAATTAAAGATTTAGTCAAAACATTAAGATACTTACTCTTCAAGGATGTTTGTTTTATTGGAAAATTCGAGTTAAACCTTTTTTCAACTATTCAAGGCAAAGTTCCTCTAATTCTAAACTGAAACTTTTAATTTTGACTAAGATAATGAATGAAATAAAAAAATATTTACCTTATATCCGTAAAGCACTCCAAGATGCCCCGAATAAAGTTGATCCCCCAACAGACGGCGCACTCAGGCACCGAGGGCTAGACACTTCAAAAATACATGCGATGGGCTTAAATGAGAGTTTCTTTCCCCCTTCTCCCAAAGCAATTCAAGCGATGCGCGACAACTTAAACGCCGTTAATTTATATCCAGATGCTCAATGCCCCCATCTTACTGATATAATTTCAGAAAGAACTGGAATTGATCGAGATTGCATTGTCTGGGGGAATGGTAGTGAAGAATTGCTTAAAGGTTCAATTGATTTATCTCTCTCTCCTGGAGAGGGGCTTGTATTGCCAGTACCCACATTTTGGGGCTACAAAGCCATGGTCGCAGCATTTGAAGCCAAGGTATCAGAAATACCTAATTTATCAGATGGAAAAATAGATATAAATGGTGTCCATGCGGCAATAGACGATAACACAAAAATTGTTTTTTTAATTACTCCAAATAATCCAAGTGGATCCATGATCGAGAAAGATGAATTAGAAAGAGCCATTAACGGGGTACCTGATGATGTACTATTGTGTGTTGATGAAGCTTATTATGATTATGGTATCTACGCCGGTGGTCCTGACGTTTTAAGTGTTTTGAAGAGAAGAGAGGGTCCGTGGATTACTGTATTCACGTTTTCAAAGGCCTATGCAATGGCAGGAATGAGAATTGGATATGCTTTATGCAGTAGCAATGAAATTGCACAAGCTCTCCAAAAAACAACATGTGTTTTCAACGTCCCGTTATTAGCACAATACGCTGCGAGAGAATCACTTTTAGATATAGAACACTTAAACTTTATTCTCCAAGAAACAAAAACTGGCAGAGAGCAATTATATCGTGGACTTTGTAATCTTGGATTAGAACCACTCAAATCGGTAACCAATTTTGTGTCAACCAAAGTGCCTGCCAATGGCAGAAAAGTAATGAGAACAATGTTAGAGAACGGAGTACAAATAAATGCCTGGGCTGATCACGGATATGAGGATTTTATCAGAATTACAGTAAGCAGAGAAGAATCTAATTCAATGTGTTTAAAAACATTAGAAAAAGTTTTAAATTCAATCTAATATCAGAAAAATTTTGTTTGATATTTTAATTACGTATATCATCTTTGATAGATTACGTACATTAACTAAATAGTCTAATTTTCGTAGTTCATCATCCCAGAACCGTTAATTTTATTTAGTTATATTCCTCAAACACGAGCCAGGACAATATCATATC